>NZ_JBIEIS010000035.1:0-144879 GCF_043496855.1 Nonomuraea sp. JJY05 | reverse complement strand
GCGCCGGCGCCGGGATCGGTAGCTTGTCGGTCAGTACAGGGCCGGGCGGGGCGCCGGGTTCGACTTTGACGGTGATGCCGTCCTTGCCGCGCGCGCCTTTGGCGACGACGTCGACCACCAGGCGTACGGAGTCGTTCGCCCCCACGATGGGCTCGGCGGGACGGACGGTGATCGCGCGGATGGCGGGCTCGGTCGCGACCGGAGGCGCGGGCACGGTGAGCGGCCCGGCCGCGAGCGAGACGAGAAGAAGGCTTCTGGTCATGATCGAGACGGTAGGAACCGCCCGGTAATGGCCAGGACCTCGACACACGCCACGAATGGCAAAACCGGGATCAGCCGGAGCAGGCGCGAACCCCGCCGGAAGCGGCCCCCGAGAACGTCGGCCGAAAGCGGCCGGCCGATGGCCGGCCACCGAATGGCGACCGCCGCAGGAGCGAGGTCCGCGCCGTGGACGGGCCTAAAGTGGCCCGCTGTAGAGCCCCTCGATGACGTCGGCGTACTTGGCGTGGATGATCCGCCGCTTGAGCTTCAGGCTCGGGGTGAGCTCCTCGGTCTCGGCCGTCCACTCAGTGCCCAGCAGCGCCCACTTCTTCACCTGCTGCACCCTGGCCAGCTTGGCGTTGGCGGCCTCGACCGCCGTCTCCACCTCCTTGATCACCTCCGGGTGCTCGGCCAGCTCCGCCAGCGAGGCGAACGCGATGCCGCGCGCCTGCGCCCATCCCGGCGCCACCTCCCCGTCGAGCGTCAGCAGGGCCACCGGGTGCGGCCGGTTGTCGCCGTAGGCGAGCGCCTGGCCGACGAGCATGTGCTCCTTGAGGTGGTTCTCGATCTCGGCCGGGGAGATGTTCTCGCCGCCCGCCGTGATGATCAGCTCCTTCTTCCGGTCGATCACCCGGTAGAAGCCGTCCTCGTCGACCGTGCCGATGTCGCCGGTGTGCAGCCAGCCGCCGTCGTCGATGAGCTCGGCCGTGGCCTCGGGCCGGTTGACGTAGCCGCGGGTGTTGAGCGGGCTGCGGGTGAGGATCTCGCCGTCCTCGGCGATGCGGATCTCGACGCCGGGCTCGGCCCTGCCGACGGTGCCCAGGCGGTAGCAGGAGGGGCTGTTGCCGGTGAACGCGCCGGTCGTCTCCGTCATGCCGTACACGTCGATGACCTTGAGCCCGAGCCCGGCGTAGAAGTGCTGCACCTCGGCGGGCAGCGGCGCGGCGCCCGTGGCGGTCCACTCTGCGCGGTCGAAGCCGATCATGCCGCGGATGATCGACAGCAGGGACGCGTCCGCCTGCTCGTAGGCCGCCCGGATCTCGGGGGTGATCGTGCGCCCGTACTGGCCGGCCTCCACGTACGCGGCGCCCGCCCGCATCGCCTGGCGTACGGCGGCCTGCTGCTCCTCCGGCTGGGTGGCGAGCACGGCGAGCAGGCGGGCCATCATCTTCTCCCACACGCGCGGCACCCCGAAGAACATCATCGGCCTGACCTGCCCCAGCGTCGCCCCCAGGTTGGCCAGGTCGGTGCAGAAGTGCACGTGGGAGACCTTGACCAGGGGCAGGTAGAGGCTGAGGATGCGCTCGGCGATGTGCGCGTACGTGAGGTAGGAGATCTGAGTGCCCCGCAGGGGCAGGGTCGTGATGCGGTCGGTGGCGGCGACCTCGTAGAAGACGTTCGCGTGCGTGAGGGGGACGCCCTTGGGCATGCCGGTGGTGCCCGAGGTGTAGAGGACGGTGACCACGTCGTCGGGGGTGACCGCGCTCATGCGGGCCTCGACCTCGGCCGGGTCGGCGGCCAGGCGCGCGCGGCCCAGCTCCAGGAAGTCCGCCCACGACATGAACCGCTCGTCGGCGGGCGCCCCCTCCAACATGATGATCTTGCGGAGCCCGTCCAGGCGGGACAGGACGGGCTGCCAGCGGGCCAGCTCGGCCGGGCCGCCCAGCACCGCGTATCTCGCGGCCACGTCGCCGGCCACGAACGCGATCTGGTCGGGCGCGAACGTCGAGTACACCGTGCACCCGACCCCGCCGGCGTGCACGGCCCCCAGATCGGCGAGCACGTGCTCGCTGCGGTTGACCATCATCACCGCCACCGACTCCCCGGGGCCCAGCCCGAGCGCGGTGAACCCGGCGGCGATCTCCAGGACCCGCTGCCGCGCCTGCGCGTAGGTCAGCGTGGTCCAGCCGTCGCCCTCGGGATCGGAGTAGGCGGGGGCGTCGGGGTGCTGCTCGGCGGCGAGCCTGAGCTGTTCGCAGACGGTCTGGCCGGCGATCTGCCGCTCGATCTCGGCCCGGACTTCGAGGACTTCGGCCATGGCGCGCGCCTCCAGTCAGTGGTCACTTGCATGAGTGGCCTGCATCGCACCACACCAAGGGGGTAGCGGCAAGAGCTTGCGCAGAAAGACCCGCGTCCTTCACGTAAAGTAATCGACCGGGTGCACAGAGGGGGCGGCACATGAGCGGCAGGACGTTCTTCGGGCATCCCTGGGGGCTGGCCACGCTGTTCGGCACCGAGATGTGGGAGCGGTTCAGCCGGTATGGAGTGTGCGGGCGATCCTCGCCACGTTCCTGGCCGCGTCGCTGGCCCGGCACGGCCTGGGCCTGCCGGACGAGACGGCGCAGGCGGTCGTGGGCGTCTACGGCGCGCTCATCTACCTGGTCGCGCTGCGGGTGAGCACGCCGCAGAAGTTCGGGTTCGCGCTGGTCATGGTGGGGTTGAGCTTCGTGGTCATGGCGGTCGCGGCGGCGCTGGCGGGAGCCGGAAAGGTGTCGGTGGGCGACGCGGTCGGCGGGCAGACGGGGCGGCTCGGCCGGGTGCTGTCCGACCCGATGCACTACCTGGTCCTGGCGGCGATGGCCGTCGTGGCCGGGCTCGCGCTGTTCATGTTCACCCGGACGTTGTGGGTGAGGATGGCCGAGCACCACGAATCGGTCATACGGTAAATATTCCGACGTGTCTGAAATTCTCGACCTTGTCGGCATCTTCGTCTTCGCGTTGACGGGCGCGCTCATGGGCGTGCGCAAACGGCTCGACGTGGTCGGGATGGTGGTGCTGGCGGAGATGACCGCCCTGGGCGGCGGCGTCGTACGCGACCTGATCCTCAACGTCCGGCCCGCCGCCTTCCAGAGCCTTGGTTACGTGCTGGTGCCGGTGGCCGCGACGGTGATCGTGTTCTTCTGGCATCCGCACGTCGCGCGGGTGATGCCGCTCATCCTGGTGCTGGACGCGGCGGGGCTCGGGCTGTTCTGCGCGGTGGGGACGGAGAAGGCCCTGGAGTACGGCCTCGCCCCGCTGCACGCGGCGCTGCTGGGGGTGGTGACGGGCATCGGCGGGGGCATGCTGCGCGACGTGCTGGCCGGGGAGATCCCGACGCTGCTGTACGACCGGCAGCTGTACGCGGTGCCCGCGCTGCTGGGGTCCGGGGTGATGGCGGCGCTGTCGGTGTACGGGCTGCACGGCTGGCCGGCCACGCTGGCGGCGGCGGTGCTGGCGTTCGGGCTGCGGATCATGGCGATGCGCCGCAAATGGCGCGCTCCCCTGGCCCGGGGCTCCAGTGAATGACCCTCACACCATCGCGATGAGCGCGTCCACCGAGCGGCGGGGACCGGTGGGGCCGTGGTCGCGGGCGGCGCGGATGCGGGTGAGCGCTTCCGTCAGGACCTGGGGCGGCTGGGTGTAGGGCAGGCGGAGATAGCTCTCCAGGGTGCCCTCCAGGCCGAACCAGGGGCCGGGCGCGAGGCGTACCCCGTGGTGGGCGGCCGCCTCCGCGAGCGGCGTGGCGCCCGGGCCGTTCAGGCGCACCCACAGGGTGCCGCCGCCGCGCGGGACCGTGAACGTCCACTCGGGCAGGTGCTCGCGCAGCCCCGAGACCAGCGCGTCGCGTGAGGCGCGCAGCGTGCGGCGGCGCTCGGCGCGCGTCTCCTCCAGCCGGTCGAACAGCCGCGCCACCACGAGCTGTTCCAGCACCGGGCTGGCGATGTCCACGGCCGCCCGGAACATGGCCAGCCGGCGCGCCAGCGCGGCGGTGGTGCGCACCCAGCCGATGCGCAGCCCGCCCCACCACAGCTTGGAGGCCGAGCCGATGCTGATCACCCGGCTGTCGGTGTCGAACGCCGCCGCCGGCGAGGTCCGGGGCACCTCGTCCAGCGCCAGCTCCGACCAGGTCTCGTCCACCAGCAGCACCGTGTCCGCACGCCGGGCCGCGCCCACGACGGCGGCGCGGGTGGCGTCGTCCATGAGGGCGCCGGTCGGGTTCTGGAAGTCGGGCATGAGGTAGGCCAGCCGCGCCCCCGACTGGCGCATGGCCCCCGCCAGCAGGTCGGCCTGCCAGCCCTCGTGCGAGATGCCGACCGGGACGATCCTGGCGCCGCGCTGCCGGGCGACGTCGATGGCGTGGGGGTAGGTCGGCGACTCCACCAGCACCGGGTCCCCCGCGCCGACGAGCAGGCCGAGCACGAGCTGGATGGCGTGCTGGGAGCCGGTCGTGACGAGGATCTGCTCGGGCCGGGTGGCCAGGCCCCGGGCGGTGTAGTGGGCGGCGACGCGCTCCCTGAGCACGGGCAGGCCGATGGGGTCGTAGCCGTTGCCCATGCCGTACCTGGGCAGGTCGTCCACCGCCTCCAGCATCGCCTGCCGCAGGGCCGACGGCGCGGGCGGGGCGGCGCACTGGAGCTGCACGAGGCCGTCGCCGTCGGTGCTGAGCCACGGGTTGTCGGGCGTGGTGGCCGGGTCGGGCAGGGCGGTCCAGCTGCCGGAGCCCTGGCGGCTGTCCAGGTAGCCGCGTTCGCGGAGCAGGTCGTAGGCCGAGGTCACGGTGGTGCGGCTGACCTTGAGGGTCTCGGCCAGGTGCCGCTCGGCGGGCATGCGTACGCGTACCGGGATCTGGCCGTCCATGATGAGGGCGCGCACGCCGTCGGCGAGCGCCCGGTAGTAGGGCCGCGCGGCCGGGTCGATCTTGATGAGCCGCGCCACCTGGGTCGCCGACAGATGCCTCATAAGGCCACTTTTCGTGATTGGCCCTGTTTTGGCAAGTCGGTGGCATGCCAATCTGTGGCCACTATGAGTGAAGCGACCGTCCCCCGGCTCAGTTCGTCCCTTCCCGCCCGCCTCGTCAGGCTGTACGGCGGGCTCGCCCTGTACGGCACCGGCATCGGCCTCCAGGTCGAGTCCGGGCTGGGCAACGACCCGTGGGACGTGTTCCACCAGGGCCTGGCCCTGCGGACCGGCCTGTCCATCGGGACCGTCATCATCGGCATCGGCGCCCTGGTGCTGCTGCTGTGGATCCCGCTGAAGCAGAAGCCCGGACTGGGCACGATCAGCAACGTCGTCTTCCTGGGCCTGTTCGCCGACGGCGCGATCTTCCTGCTGCCCACCCCGTCGCACCTGGTCCTGCAGGGCCTGTACGTGGTGCTCGGCGTCGTCGCCATCGCCCTGGCGACCGTGCTCTACATCGGCGCCGGGATGGGCCCCGGCCCCCGCGACGGCATCATGACCGGGCTGATGCGGCTCGGCCTGTCGGTGCGGCTGGGCCGCTTCCTCATCGAGATCACGGTCCTGGCCGCCGGCTGGCTGCTCGGCGGCACCGTGGGCGTGGGGACGCTGGTGTTCGCGCTGGCCATCGGGCCGTTGACCCAGCTGTTCACCCGCTGGTTCCCCCTGACGTGATCCCGTGACCGGGACCGGGCATGACGCGACATGATCGGACCCGCTCACGGGATCACCCCTCATCCGAGTAGCGTCTAGGCATGCGGATCGAGGACTACGCCCTCATCGGGGACATGCAGTCGGCGGCGCTCGTGGGCCGGGACGGTTCCATCGACTGGCTGTGCCTGCCCAGGTTCGACTCGCCCTCCTGCTTCGCGTCGCTGCTCGGCAGCGAGCGCAACGGCCACTGGTGGCTCGGCCCCACGGGCCGCAGGCCGGCCACCCGGCGGCGCTACCGGCCCGAGACGCTCATCCTGGAAAGCGAGTGGGACACCCCGACGGGCACGGTCCGCGTGATCGACTTCATGCCGCCGCGCGACCGCAACCCCGACGTGGTGCGCATCGTGGAGGGCGTCTCCGGGAGCGTGGAGATGTCCACGCAGCTGCGGGTGCGCTTCGACTACGGCCGGATCGTGCCGTGGGTGCGCCAGAGCGACGGCCACCTGCAGGCCATCGGCGGACCCGACTCGGTGTGGCTGCACTCCCCCGTGCCCCTGAAGGGCGGCGACTACGCCCACCGGGCCACGTTCACGGTCAAGGAGGGTGAGCGAGTGTCGTTCGTCTTCACGTGGCACCCCTCCCACGAGCCGATGCCGCCGCAGATCGACGCCGAGACCCAGCTGAGCGAGAGCGAGGCCATGTGGGCGGAGTGGGTCGCGCGGTGTACCTACCAGGGCCCGTACCGGGACGCCGTGGTGCGCTCGCTGATCACGCTCAAGGGCCTCACCTACGCCCCCACCGGCGGCATCGTCGCCGCGCCCACCACCTCGCTCCCCGAGGACGTGGGCGGGGTGCGCAACTGGGACTACCGCTTCTGCTGGCTGCGCGACGCGACGATGACGCTCGACGCGCTGATCACCTCCGGCTACCTGGAGGAGGCCGCCGACTGGCGCGCGTGGCTGCTGCGGGCCATCGCGGGCCGGCCCCAGGACCTGCAGATCATGTACGGCGTCGCGGGCGAGCGCCGGCTGCCCGAGCTGCGCCTCGACTGGCTCGACGGCTACGAGGACTCCCGGCCCGTCCGCATCGGGAACGAGGCGGTCAAGCAGCTCCAGCTCGACGTGTACGGCGAGGTGATGAACTGCCTGTTCGTCTCGCGCACGCGCGGCCTGTCACCCGACGACCGGGCATGGACCATCCAGCGGGAGCTCCTCGACTACGTGGAGGACCACTGGGACGAGCCCGACGAGGGCCTGTGGGAGGTGCGCGGGCCCCGGCGGCACTTCGTGCACTCGAAGGTGATGTGCTGGGCGGCGCTGGACCGGGCGGTCAAGTACGTGGAGCGGTTCGGCCGCACCGGCCCGGTCGACAAGTGGCGCACGCTGCGCGACGTCGTCCACGCCGAGATCCTCTCGAAGGGCTACGACGCGCGGCGCAACACCTTCACGCAGTCGTACGGGTCGTCGGAGCTGGACGCGTCGCTGCTGATGATCCCCATGGTCGGCTTCCTGCCGGCCGACGACCCCCGGGTGGTGGGGACGGTGGCGGCCATCGAGAAGGAGCTCATGTCGGACGGGTTCGTGCTGCGCTACCCGCTGGCCGAGGACAACGACGTGGACGGCCTGACCGGCGGGGAGGGCGCCTTCCTGGCGTGCAGCTTCTGGCTGGTGGAGGTGATGGCGATGCAGGGCCGCAAGGAGGAGGCGAAGAGCCTGTTCGAGCGGCTGCTGGCGCTGCGCAACGACGTGGGGCTGCTGGCCGAGGAGTACGACCCCCGCTACGGCCGGCTGGTCGGCAACTTCCCGCAGGCCTTCAGCCACGTCCCCCTGATCCACGCCGCCCGCGCACTGTCGTAGCGGGGGTCGTAGCGCGGGCCTACGGTCCGGTGAGGCGGCGCTCGCCGGCCGTGGTGATCACGAACACCTGCCAGTTGTAGTAGGCGTAGTAGTTCCTCGGGTCGCGCTTCATCTGGCGGGCGTGCAGGAGGATGGCGTTCACGTACGCCCGGGAATGGTTGTACGCGTACAGCGCCCGCCGGTAGTCGCGGGGCGCGCCCGAGGCGCGCAGGTAGTTGGCGGCGCCCATGACGGCGTCGCGCGGGTCCTGCACGTCGCCGCCCATGCCGTACGCCTTCCAGGTCCCGGGCATGAACTGCATGGGGCCCTGGGCGCCGACGTGGCTGTCCGACTTCACCCGGCCGAACTTGGTCTCCGCGAACATCACCGCCGCCAGCACCTCCCACTCCACCCCGAACTTGCGTTCGGCCTTCTTGAAGTGACCGAGCAGCTCGGCGGCGGGCGGGGCGGGCTGGACCTTGAACGTGGCCGAGGGCTTGACCGGGTGGGCCAGGGAGAGCAGCTCGCGGATGGCGGCCGTATTGTCCTTGGCCTGGGCGGCCAGCCCGGACGGCAGGCGGGCGAAGGCCCGGGCGGCGACGTCGGGGTGGCGGGCGGTGTAGCGGTAAACGCGCTGCTGGTGCAGGGCCAGGAGCTCGACGTCGCGGGGCGGCTTGCCGGTCTTCGGCCAGGCGTCGATCGCGGCGTTGAGTGCGGCGCTGGTCCCCTTGAGCGCGGCGGCCAGCCGGGCGGGGTCGCCGGGGATCTTCTGGTCGGGCGCGGGCAGCGTCACGTCCGGCCGCGGGGTGGACGTGGACGTGGACGGGCTCGGCGAGGGTTGCCGGCCGGCCGCCGAGGCCGCCGGGGCCGGATCGCCGCAGGCGGCCGTGCCGAGGAGGGCGGCGAGCGCCGTCGCGGCCAGGGCGCGGGCGGGGCGGCGGTGATGATCGTGGCGTTCCTCCATGGTCGGCCAACCTACCGGGTGCGGCCGCCCGCCGACGCCAGGCAGGCTCGGACACGCGCCTACTCCCGCCGCCGATCGGTGCCGCTCGCCGCAGGTGACGGCTACCCGCGCCGCTGGTCGGGGCCGTTCCCCGCCGGGTTACCCGCGCCGCTGGTCGGGGCCGTTCCCCGCCGGGTTACCCGCGCCGCTGCTCGGGGGCCGCTCGCGCGCAGGGCCCGGGGTGAGGCGCCCAGCTCGCGTCTGCAGGCCTTGTTGAACGCCTGCAGGTCCGGGATGCCCACCGCCGCCGCTATCGCGGGGATCGCCAGGGTCGACTCGCGCAGCAGGTGCAGGGCGCGGGACAGCCGCCGGCGGCGGATGTACGCGACCACCGTGTGTCCCGTCTGGGCGCGGAACAGCCGGGTGAGGTGGTTGTGCGACACCCCGGCGGCGCGGGCGATGCCGGGGACGGTCAGCGGCGCGGCGAGGTCGGCGTCGATGTACTCCATGGCGGCCGCCACGACGGCGTGCGCGCTGCCGGCGACGGGCAGGTTCGCGATCCGCCACAGCACGGTCCACACCTCGGCCGACGCCCTGGCCCTGGTGTCGGGGACGGCCGCGATGGCCTGCCGCAGCGAGGCGGCGATGAGCGGCGCCTGGTCCCCCGCGTCCCGCATGACGGGCACGACCCGCCGCTCGTCGCCGCCGGGCAGCCTGAAGTGCGCGTACAGGTGCTCCGACCTGCCCCGGTAGTGGTAGTGGACCTCGGCGCCCGGCGGGATCAGGCTGACGTGGCCGGGTTTGATCGCGTGCACGGTGCCCTCGAGCACCAGCTCGGCGGTGTACCCGTACAGGTGGAGCTGCCACAGGTCGGGCAGCCGGAACACGTCGTGGGCGCTGACCACGCCGTGCACGGCCGCCCCCGCGCCGGCCACCGCCGGCGGGTCGGAGAGCGTGATCGTCACCTGACGCACAGGGATCTGTTCTATCTCACTGGGGGAAAATGAACCAGTAGTTGATGATTACAACCCACGACATAGCGGGTGTCCGGTTCTAAGTTCGAGGCATGCGAACCACTTTGCTGACCTCCGCACAGGTCGCCGGTTTCGTGGCCGCCGGCTATCTGCGGCTCGACGGGATCGTCCCGGACGAGCTCAACGACCAGGCGATCGACGTGCTGGAGGCGGGCCTCCCGCACCCGCCGTACGGCACTCCGGTCGCCCAGGCCTACCCCGAGGGATCGTTCGCCCGCCGGCTGATCGAGCTGCCCGCCGTGGCGGGCGCGCTGCACTCGCTCGTCGGCCCCGACCCGACCGTCGACCACCATGCCGTGCACGTACGCGAGCCGCGCAACGGCCACGCCCAGCCGCTGCACGCCGACGCCATCATCGACACCCGCATGGACGCCTTCGACGTGCAGCTCATGTACTACCCGCGCGAGGTGACGGCCGACATGGGCGGCACCCTCGTGGTGCCGGGCAGCCACCTGCGCCGGATCAACGAGAGCGACACCGGCCGCTACCAGAACCTGCGCGGCCAGACCCGGCTCACCTGCCCCGCCGGGACCGTGATGCTGCTCCACCACGGCATCTGGCACGGCGGGCGGCGCAACGACAGCGACGTCCGCAGGTACATGTACAAGATCCGCTTCAACCCGACCGTGCCGCAGGTGCGGCTCTGGGACACCTCCGACCTGGACGATCCCGCCGTCGCGGCCGAGCTGGGCCGGCGTTTCCCCTGGTACGAGCAGGCGACCGGACGGCTGGAGGTCCACAACCGGGTGCGGATGTGGCGGGCCCTGACCAACGATCCGTCGTTCGACATCGAATACTGGACGACTCGCGTGAACAACCGCCCCGGGAGGGTCGCATGAAGCAGCAGGTGCTCGTTCTCTACCTGGCCACCTCCGCGCTCGACGCCCAGGTGGTGGGCTGGTCGCGCTACGACGGCACCGGGCGCACCGAGCCGACGGCCGGCGACGGGGACGAGCCGCCGTACGAGACGGGGGTGGAGGCGTTGCGCGACGGGTGGCGGCTGTTCCAGGCGTCTCAGCTCATCCCGCCGTATCCCGGGCACGAATATGACACGTCGTTCTTGAAGCACGAATTCTTCTTCGAGAAAATCTCGTAAACCCGGGCGTACGGCCTTGTCGTGGCCCGAGGAAGGAGCGGGATGCCGGACCCGCGCCCGCTCCACCCGGACCACGAGACCCGGAGAAGAGGAATATCGGCCATGGTCTGCGGCGATGCCGCTTGCGGTGTCTCCGGCCCTGGCCACATCGCATGACCTCTCGTCCCCGCCCGGGGCCGCCGCACGCGTCGCGTCGGACACCACTGCCGGTCGCGGTGACGGTGAGCGTGACGTTGCGGGCGTACCGGCCGTTCGCCCCGTCGTCGGCGGCCCTGGTCACGCCGCTGCTCTGGTCGGCGGGCTCGGCCTGCGCGAGCTTCGGGTTGAGCGCGAGCGCGCCGCGGTCAATGGTGGCCGAAAGCCTGATCGATGGCGTCCGGTGCGAGCACGTGGCCGACGACCATGACGGCGGCTCCGACGACGCCCGCCCGGTCGCCGAGCCGGCTCGACCTGATGCCGAGATGCTGGGTGGCCAGCGGGAGCGACCGGCTGTAGATCGTCTCCCTGACCCCTGCCAGCACCTGCTCGCCCGCCTCGGCGACGTCGCCGCCGATGACGATGAGCGAGGGGTTGAAGAAGTTGACGATCGAGGCCATCACGGCGCCGACCTCGCGGCCGGCCTGCCTGACGAGCCGCGTGGCGCGCAGGTCGCCCGCGCGCATCAGCGTCACCACGTCGCGGCTGCCGTGCGCCTCGATCCCGGCGGCGCGCAGCTGCGCGGCCATGGACGCGCCGCCCGCGACCGCCTCCAGGCAGCCGGTGTTGCCGCACCGGCACGGCGCCTCTGACGCCGGGACCCGGATGTGGCCGACGTCCCCCGCGGCGCCCTGCGCGCCCCGGTGCAGCCGGCCGCCGGAGATGATGCCGCAGCCGATCCCGGTGCCGATCTTGATGAAGATCAGGTGGTCGACCTCGGGCCCGGCGGCCCAGTGCTCGCCGAGCGCCATGATGTTCACGTCGTTGTCGGCCAGCACCGGCGCGCCGAGCCGCCCGCCGAGCCATCCGGGCACGTCGAAGCCGTCCCAGCCGGGCATGATCGGCGGGTTCACCGGCCGTCCCGATGCGTGCTCCACCGGCCCGGGCAGCCCGACGCCGACGCCGCACACCTGATCGAGGTCGTGCCCGGCACCGGCCAGCAGCTCGCGGAAGGCGGTGGCGACCCACTCCAGCGTGCGCTCGGGCCCACGGTCGACGGGCAGCTCGGCGGCCCGTTCGGCGAGCACGCTCATGCCGAGGTCGAGCACGGCCAGGCGGGCGCGGGTGGCGCCCAGGTCGGCCGCGAGCACCACCCGCGCGCCCTCGTTGAACGCGAACACCGCCGCCGGGCGGCCCCCGGAGGAGATCGAGTCGTCGGCGGCCACCACCCAGCTCCCGGCGATCAGCCCGTCGAGCCGCTGCGACACGGTGGACCTGGACAGGCCGGTGAGCTGGGCCAGCTCGCCGCGGGTGCGCGCCCGCCCGTCCCGGAGGATCGCCAGCAGCGCCCCCGCTCCGGTGCCCTGGCCGTTGGATCCCGTTGACATGGGCTCTACCTTACTTCGATGGCCGACCGACTTATGGTGAGAGAAACGAAAAGTGCGACCGATTGTCGCGAAATGTGTCGGACATATGTTGGCAGCCGCGCATATTTCGCGAGACCGTCCGGCAGTCCAGGACTCCGGCCCGCGATCACGCTCAACGCCTGGAGGATTCGGTCCGGCCCCTGCCCGAAGTCGCGCCGAGACGCGGGCCCTGAAGGGATGCCACCCGGCCGGATCCTCCTCAGGGCCTGGTTCCGGCGACCCGGAAACCAGTGTTTCGGGTGCAGAATGCGAATCGGGCACGGGAGCGCTCCCAACCCTATCGACCGCCGCTTGAGCTGCACACATGTCCATAAATCCCGACATTTGCCCAGTTGGTGGACAGCACCAGAGCTGCACAATCGCGCCGAGAGTGGGGGCTTGACACCCCAGGCAGGCCCACCTATGCCGATTCGTGAGTAAAACGTTCCATATTTCTAGATACCTTGAAGTATGGCGGATGAACTGGGCTTTTGTCCCTTCACTACGGTTAGTCAAAAGGCCAGACAATTCCGGCGGGTCCGATATTTGGTATTGAGGCCATCATTGCTCGCATAGCTGCCATACTGCGTTTGGGAGCGCTCCCGCGAGCGCGTTCCTCCCTGACGCCCCTCCACGAGGACCGGCAGTGAACCATCCCGACCCCCTGCTCGACGCCCGGCGCCCATGGGCCGCGCACATCTGGTGGATCGCCCTGGCCATCGGGGCGGCCGGCTTCGCCTTCGTCTGGCTGGCCACCCCGCACGCCCGGGAGATCGGCGCCGCCTGGCAGCTCGTGGCCAAGCTGCTCGCCTTCGCCTTCCTGTGCTGCGCGATCGCGTTCTTCCCGTGGGTGTCGCCGCGCCTGCACTGGCTGCTGTACGCCCCGTTCGTCTTCCTGACCGGCTACCTGATCCCCCGGATCAGCTGGTTCTACTACGGCGACGGCGCGCGGGCGTACGGCGACGCCTTCTACACCCATCTCTACCTGCTGCTCTACCCCGGGATCGTGCTCACCGCCGCCGCCGCGTACCGGATCGGCGGCGGCTCCCCCGGCCGCTGCCTGAAGATCATGGCCACGGGGGTGCTGATCGTGTTCTCGGGCTTCCTGGACGTGATGTGGCAGGTGGTCAACCCGGTGCCGATCCCCGAGCGCATCGACGCCCCGCACATCAACCTGTTCACCGGCGGGCCGATCACGTTCGGCGCGGCGATCTGGTTCACGCTGGCGCACGTCCCCCTGATCGTGGGCCTCAACCTGCTTCCCCTTGACCGCTGGATCGCGCGCCTGACGGGAGCCGGCGCGGACGCCACCCGGAGGAGGTGACCCTTGCCGAACGCGCCTGCCGCGGCGCCCCTCATCGACATCTCGGTGGCGGCGCCCGCGTACAACGAGGCGGACAACATCGCGGCCGCGGTGACGGAATGGCGGGACTACCTGGAGCGGAACCCGGCGGTCGGCGCCTGGGAGATCGTCGTGTGCGACGACGGCAGCGCCGACGCGACCGGGAAGATCCTGGAGGCCCTTCGGGCGCAGTGCCCGCAGCTCGTCGTCGTCACGTTCGGGCGCAACCGGGGCGCGGGGGCCGCCATCGCGGCCGCGATCGCGCGTACCCGGATGGACTGGGTCGTGCTGCTGGACTCCGACGGCCAGTTCCCGATCGCGAACCTGGACCGGTTCATCGAGCGCATCCGGGCCGGGGCGGGGCCCGCGTTCTCGGGCGCCCGGATCAGGAAGGCCGACAGCCTGCCGTACCGGTGGGGGTCGGCGGCCAGCGGCGCGGTCAGCAACCTGCTGCACCGCACCCGCTACCGCGACTTCAACTCGATCTTCAAGGTGGTGCACGGGCCGCTGTTCCGCGCGCTGCCGCTGGAGTCGGCCGGGATGAACTGCTCGACCGAGATCACGGCCCGCGTCGCCGAGCTGGGCCACGCGTGGGTGGAGCTGCCGATCGAGCACCGCGAGCGGGGCGGCGGCAGCCGGGGCTGGCGGTTCTGGCGGGGGGCGCGCGATCGGGCCCTGTTCGTCGGTTACCTCGGGCTGCGCCACTGGCTGCTGCGGCGCGGCGTGCTGCGCGTCCCCGCCGGCCACGAGGAGGTCCGGTGAGGGTCGCCATGTTCAGCGGCGGGCGGGGCGCGGCGGGGACAGCCCGCGCCCTGCTGCGGGTGCCGGGGCTGGAGCTGTCCCTGCTGATCAACGGGTACGACAACGGGCTGTCCACCGGCGCCCTGCGCCGCTACCTGCCGGGCATGCTCGGCCCTTCGGACTTCCGCAAGAACCTCCTGCTCCACCTGGACCCCGGCGACCCCCGGCGCGAGCTGCTCGAACGCCGCCTGCCGGCCGGGACCACCGCGGCGGACCTGGCGCGGCTGGCCGGCGGTCCGCTGGACTACCGGATCGCGCGGGAGCTGCGGGTGTTCGCCGGGCGGCTGCGCGCCGAGCCGGACGGGCTCGACCTGGCCGGCTGCGCGCTGGGCAACCTGGTGCTCGCGGGGGCGTACCTGCGGCTGGGCGAGGACTTCAACGCGGCGGTACGCGCGTGCGCGCACACGTTCGGGTCGCCGGCGCGGCTGCTCAACGTGACGGGCGGCGAGAACGCGTTCCTGGTCGCGCTCAAGGAGGACGGGCGGGTGCTGGCCGACGAGGCCGACATCGTCGCGCCGCAGGACGCGGTGGCCATCACCGGGCTGTTCCTGCTGCGCGAGCCGCCGGCCGGTCCGGCCGAGCTCTGCGGGCCGCCGGAGCGCGTACGCGAGCTGCTCGCGCGGCGCGCCGCCAGGGTCACGCCCAACCCCGAGGCGCTGGCGGCCGTCCGCGACAGCGACCTCATCGTGTACGGCCCGGGCACGCCGCACTCCTCGCTGCTGCCCAGCTACCTGACGCCGGGGCTGGCCGGGGCGATCGCGGAGAGCCGGGCCGCGGCCAGGGTGTTCGTCGTCAACCTCGGGGGCGATCACGACATCCAGGGGCTGACGGCCACCGACCTGGTGGACCGCACGCTGGCCTACCTGGGGGACCCGGGCAACGAGCGGCGCACGATCACGCACGTGCTCGGCGGCCGGGGCGGGTCCGAGGGGCCCGCCGTGCCGCGCGGGGTCGTGGAGCGGGGCTGCTGGGCGGGGGCACGCTGGATCGGCGCGGACCTCGAGGACGCCGAGCGTCCCGGCACGCACGACGGCCCGCGCACCGCCGGGGCGCTGCGGGCCGTGCTCGGCGAGATCCCGCTGGCACGGGCCGGATGAGCGGCCCCGTGGACGCCACGCCCGGCACCGCCCGGGGAGCCGCCGACGGCGCGGGGGTGCCGCTCGCGGAGGTGGTGGCCGGGCGGCGGGTGTGGCTGTGCGATCTCGACGGGACGCTCGTGGACTCCTTCCCCGCGCACGAGGCCGCGTTCCGGCAGGCCATCGCCGAGCTCGTCCCGGCCGCCCTCCCGTCCTTCCGGTACGCCGCCCACGCGGGGGCGAGCACCGCCGAGGTCGCGGCGCTCCTCACCGGGGACCGGGACGTGGCGGCCCGGCTGGCGCGGCGCAAGCAGGGGCTCTACCGGGACTTCGTCGCGGCGGGCCGGGTCCGGCCGTTCCCGGGGGCGCGCCGGCTGCTCGACCGGCTGGCGGCGGGGGGACGGGTGGCGTACCTGGTCACCAGCGGCAGCCGGGGGTCGGTGGAGCGGGTGCTGGCGGGCTCGTCGCTGGGGGCGTGCTTCCGCGACGTGCTCACCGCCGACGACGTGCCGGTGAGCAAGCCGGACCCGGAGTTCTACGGACTGGCCTGCCGCCGCTGGGGAGTGGATCCGGCCGAGGCCGTGGTGCTGGAGGACTCCGCCCACGGGGTGGCCTCCGCCGTCGGCGCCGGCCTGGCGACGCTGCACGTCCACACCGCCGAGCCCGCCCCCGGCGCGGCCGGCGTGCGCGGGTTGGAGGACATCGTGGCGCTGCTGGAGGACGAGTGAGCATTTGTGTGGTGATCCCGGCGGCTGGGCGGGGGACGCGGCTGGGCCAGGGCATCCCGAAGATCATGATCGAGGTGGCCGAGGGCGTCACCGTGTGGCACCTGCTGCTGCGGCGGCTGCGGCCGTGGACGCGGCACGTGCACGTCGTCGTCTCCCCCGACGGCGAGGGCCCGTTCCGGGAGCTCGCCGCCGGGGAGCTCGCCGCGGGCACGGTGTCGGTGAGCGTGCAGGAGCGGCCGACCGGCATGGGGGACGCGATCTTCGGCGCCGCCGCGCACTGGGCGGCCTACGAGACGATCCTGGTGGTCTGGGGCGACCAGGCCAACCTCTCCCCCGTGACCGTGCGCGAGGTCCTGGCCGCCCACCCGGGCGCGGGGCTGACGCTGCCGCTGGTGCCGATGGCCGATCCGTACGTGGAGTACGAGCTGGACGGGGACGGGCTCGTACGCGTGCGGCAGTCCCGCGAGGGCGACGAGTGCCGTCCCGGCGGGCTCAGCGACGTCGGCGTGTTCTGCCTGGCCACCGGCGGGCTGCCGCAGGCGTGGGAGCGGTACGCGGCCGGGGCGGCGGCGGGCGCGGCCACCGGCGAGGTGAACTTCCTGCCGTTCCTGACGCACCTGTCGCGGGCCGAGGGCCGGCGGGTGACCGTCGTGCCGGTGGCGGACCCGGCCGAGGCGCGCGGCATCAACACCCCGGAGGACCTGGAGTTCGCGCGGCGGGCGTACCAGCGGTGCGGCTCCTGAAGGCCCGCACGGCGCGCCTGCGCCCGGTGGCGGGGCCGACGCTGGTGAGCACGGTGGCCAGCGGCACGGCGGCGGCGACCACGCTGGTCATCGCACGGGGCGCGGGGGCGAGCGCGTTCGGCCAGTTCACGGTGGTGCTGTCGATCGCGCTGATCGTCACCGTCGGGATGCTGACGAGCCTGCACTACGTGATGCTGCAGGAGCTGCCCAGGGCCGAGCCGGGGCGGCGAGCCGAGCTGGTGGCGACGGCGCTGCCGGCCACGCTGGCGGTCAGCGCCGGGCTGGCCGCGCTGGGCCTGCTGGCGGCGCCGCTGCTCACGGCCGTCCTGAACGTGGACACGCGCACGCTCGCCTTCGGGCTGGCGCTGGCGGCGTCGATGACGGCGAACCAGCTCACCGAGAGCTTCCTGCGCGGGCTGAAGCGCTTCGCCTTCGTGGCGGGGCTCAAGCTGGCGATCGCGATCGTGTACCTGGGCGCCGCCGCGTACTGCCTGCTGGCGCTGGGGATCAGGCAGGCCGAGCCGTACCTGGTCGCGCTGATCGCCACGAACGTGGCGTTCGCCGCGGCGGCGCTGGCGGCGGTGCGGGTGCGGCCGCGCCTGTGGTCGGCGCGGCTGGCCCGGTCGCTGTACCGGCACGGCATGTACGTGACCGCCATCGCCGCGCTCACCGGCGTGCTCTTCGGCATCGACGTGATCTTCCTCAACCACTGGGCGGGCCCTGCCGACGTCGGCGTGTACTCGGTCTACAACGGCTTCCCCAAGCGGCTGCTGGGCGTGGTCTTCACCGACGGGGTCGGGCTGGTGCTGCTGCCGGTGATGGCCACCGCGGACAAGCCGCTGCTGATGCGGCGGATCGCCCGGCTGGTCCCGGCGGTCGCCGGGGGCACGGCGGTGTTCTCGTTCGCCGCGAGCACGGTGTTCTTCCGGGTGATGGGCGGCGAGTACCCATACTCGCCGGGCCTGATGGCGCTGTCGGCGCTGGGCATCGGCGCGCACACGACGTTCAACCTGTACTCGGTCGCCCTGTCCATGGACGGGGTGCGCGGGGCCAAGGTGCTCATCGGCTGCCTGGCCGCGGGGACGCCGCCCGCCCTGGCCGCGCTGGCGGCCTGCATCCGCTGGCAGGGGCTGGCCGGCGGGCTCGCCGGCTTCGCGCTGGCCAACCTCGTCCTGCTGGCCGTCGTGGCCGTGGCGGCCGCCCGCGTCTACCGGAGCCCCCCATGAGAATCGCCTGCGTCGTCAACCAGTTCCCGCCGAACATCACCGCCGGGCTGGGCAGGTACGCCGAGCTGATCACCCCGTACCTGGCCCGCGGCCACGAGCTGACGGTCTACACGCCGAACGACGGCCGCCTGCCGGTGGACGAGATCGTGGACGGCGTCCGCGTGCACCGGCCGCGCGGCTCCCTGCTCGGGGGCAGGCGGCTCAACCGCACCAGGCGCTCGGAGTTCCTGCTGCTCGCGCTGAACGTCGTGGTCAGCAACTGGCGCTACTTCCTGCGGCTGCGCCGCCGGGAGCGGCCCGACCTGGTCGCCGTGCACGACTCGACGAACTTCCTGGCGGGCCTGCTCTGCCACTACGTGCTGCGGCTGCCGGTGGTCTTCCACGTGCACACCACGGAGTACGGCGTCGCGCCGCAGCGCAGCATCTCGGACCCGCTGAAGGTGTTCGCGGCGCTGGAGCGGTGGCTGGCCCGGATCGCCCGTCGGGTGGTGGTGGCCACGCCGGAGGTACGCGACCAGCTCGTGGCCGCCGGCTGGGGCCGGACGCCCATCGACGTGGTGCCGCTGGGCGGGACGTACGAGGCGGTGCTCCCGTCGCTGGACCGCGACGCGCTGCGGGCCGGGGCGGCGGCCCTGCGCGGGCGGCTGGGGCTGCCGGAAGGGGATCCGGTGCTGCTGTTCGTGGGCAGGATCGAGCGGCAGAAGGGCGTCTACCAGCTGCTGGAGGCCATGCGGGCGGCGGCCGGCGCGGTGCCGGGACTGCGGCTGGTGATCGTCGGCGAGGGGGACGTCGAGGGCGTCGAGCGGATCGTCGCCTCGACGGGGCTGCGGGGACGGGTGCTGGTCCCGGGGCGGTTCGTCGGCGGGCGGGAGCTGCTGGAGTACTACGAGCTGGCCGCGGCGTGCGTGTTCCCGTCGCTGTTCGAGCCGTTCGGGCTGGTGGCGACCGAGGCGATGGCGATGGGGCGGGCGACGATCCTGGGGGACGGCTTCTCCCGGGTCTTCCTCGGCCCCGACCCGGACCGGCCCGCGGCGTACTTCGTGCGGGCGAGCGAGCCCGCCGACATCGCGCGGGGCGTGATCGAGGTGATGTCCGGCACGGCGCTGCGCCGGCAGCTGGCCGAACGGGGCGAGCGGTTCGTCAGGGAGAGCCTCAGCTGGTCGCGCGCCGCCGCCGAGACGGCGCAGGTCTACCGGACGGCGGTGAAGGTCAGGCGGGAGCCCCGCTGACCACCCGTGCCGGACGGCCGGGAGCTCCTTCACCGGGCGGCCGGGTCAGGCGGGAGCTCCCTTGAGCACGCGCAGGGAGCCCACTGCCAGACCGGTGACGAGCACCAGGTGGACCGCCAGGTGGACGGCCATGAAGTAGGCGGTGAAGGCCGTCCCCCGCTCCCGGTGCACGAACCGCAGCAGCCCCGGATCGGCCACCACGAACCACCCCACCAGCGCGACCGGCATCGCGAACAGGCCCGGATGCACCAGCCCCAGCGGCAGGGACGCCAGCGCGAGCGCGCAGGCGAGGATGCCGGCCCGGCTGTTGGCGTTCTCCGGCTTGGCCGCGCCGCGCCTGGCCGTGGCCAGCGCGAGCGGGATCAGCGGCAGCGCGCGCCGCCACTGCTCGGCGAGCACCGGCAGGAACCGGTGCCCCTCGTCGTGGCGGCCCGTCACCGCGTCGGTCAGCACGATCCTGGTGCGCACGGCCAGGCGGCTGCTGTACTCCACGTCCTCGCTGTCGCGCAGGCCCTCGTCGAGCCGGCCCGCCTCCAGCCACACCGAGCGGCGGATCGCGGCGAGCGCGAACACGACGCTGTTGACCTCGCCGAGGTGCCTGCGCCGCCAGTGGACCTGGTGGAGCAGGCGATACCACTCCACGGGGCCGTCGTCGATGAGCGGCTCGGTGTCGTAGACGCCGTGGACGCAGCCGACCCCGGGATCCTCCTCCAGGACCTGGACGGCATTGGCGACCGCGTCCGGGGACAACGCCACGTCGCTGTCGAGGAAGAAGATCACGTCGCCGGTGGTGCTCTCCACCCCGGCGTTCCTGGCCGCCGAGACGCCGCGGTTGTCGGGGAGCCGGACGACCCGGCAGCCCAGCTCCTCGGCGATGGCCGGGGAGCCGTCGCCGCTGGCGTCGTCGACCACGACGATCTCATCGGGCGGCCGGGTCTGGGACAGCGCCGACTCCAGGCACAGGCGCAGGGTCCTGGCCGCGTTGTAGCACGGCACGATCAGGGAAACTCTCGTCACGGGGGCCGCCCTTCGCGAGTCCTGGGATCTCCATGATCTCGCGGCCGGCCCCCGCGGCGCATCACCTCAGCCGGACTCCCACAGGTCGCAGTTGTGCTCGGCGAGCATCGTGGCCAGCGGGACCGGCGTGGACCGGCCGCCCGCCCGCAGCGACATGACGAGGGAGGTGCGGTCGAAGGCCGGCCAGCGCGCGGAGTACGCGGCCCGCGGCTGCCCGGTGATCGTGAACGACCCCCAGTAGTGCACCATGTCGCGGGCCAGCCGCCGCTCCGAGGCGTCGAACGTCGGCGCGATCGGGATGCCGTTGTCGAAGCTCGGCCACAGGTAGGCCAGCTCGGCGGCGTGCCCCGCGCCCCACTCGTAGCCGGCCGGCTCGGGGGTCAGACCGGGGCCGGTGCGGTGGTCGAAGCGGTAGCCGTACACCCGGGTGTGGGCGGACAGGGCCTCGATGAAGCGCAGCGTCGGGCAGCCGCCGAGGCCGGCCAGGAAGCCGGAGTCGGTGAAGACGGCCGCCGCCAGGTACGCCGAGGTGAACTGGTCCGACTGCGCCGGCCACGGATACCTGGCCAGTACGGCGTCGGCGCGGCCGGGGAAGAGGCCGCGGACCCAGGCCTCGTACTGCTCCTTGGTCCAGCCGCGGGCGCCCTGCAGAAACGTGCGGCCCTCGTCGCGGTTGGAGCCGACGATCAGGGGGACCCGCTGGAAGCGGCCCGCCCGGACGGCGGTGTCGGGGTTCTCCGGCAGGGCGGGCGTGCCGTACAGGAACGAGGCGAACTGCGGCCCGTCGACCAGCCTGGCCGCGCTCAGCCCGCGCAGGCAGGCCAGGTCGGAGCAGCCGAGCGTGGTGGCGATGGAGGTGCCGGCCTGCTCGCCCTCCGCGTACGGGCGGCTGGTGCAGGACCCGCTCTGGATGATCGCGCGGGCGAACAGCCCGGCGGAGGCGGGCGAGGTGAGGTTGGCGCAGACGGAGAAGCCGCCGGCCGACTCGCCGTCGATGGTGACCTGGCGGGGGTCGCCGCCGAACGCGGCGATGTTGCGGTGCACCCAGCGCAGCGCGGCCTGCTGGTCGAGCAGGCCGTAGTTGCCGGACGTGCCCGCCCCTGTGCCGGCCCCTGTGCCCGCCCCTGTGCCCGCCTCCGCGGCCAGGAGCGGGTGGGCCAGGTAGCCGAAGACGCCGAGCCGGTAGTTGACGCTCACCACGACGACGTTCTCGAGCTGGGCGATCAGGGTGTCGTCGTGCTGGTTGGCCGAGCCGTTCTGCAGGCCGCCGCCGTGGATCCAGAAGAGCACGGGCAGCCGCTGCCCGGCCTTCGTGCCGGCGGGGCGGAACACGTTGAGGTAGAGGCAGTCCTCGGTCTCGGAGCGGGGGCCGTTGGAGCTCGCGGCGGCCGGGCAGCGGTTGCCCCACTCGGAGGCGTCGCGCACGCCCTGCCAGGCGGGCGACGGCCGGGGGGCCCGCCAGCGCAGCCCGCCGACGGGCGGGGCGGCGTACGGGAGGGCGAGGAAGCGGTCGACGCCGTCCGCGCGGGCCCCGCGGACGAAGCCGGTGTCTGTGCGGGCGACCAGCCGGTCGCCGCCGGACGCGGCGGCGGGCATGGGGACGGCGGCGGCCAGGGCCGCCGCGGCCAGCGCGATCAGTAATCGTCTCATCGGATTGTGACCTCCTGACGTAGACGCAGGTCCCTGGAGGAGGACCCGACGTGGACGGTACGGCGGCCCCCCGCGAGGGTCCATCGGCCGTCCGACCAGTACTGCAGTGAGCGCAGCGGCACCATCACGGTGACGCTGCGCCGCTCGCCGGGCGACAGCCGCACCCGGGCGAACCCGGCGAGCGCGCGGGGCGCCATGGGGACCGGCGGGCTCGGCGGCGGGCCGAGATACACCTGCGCCACCTCCACCCCGGCGCGCCGGCCGATGTTGGCGACCGTGAAGGACACGGCGAGCCCGCCGGCCGCGGCCCGCACCGACAGGCCGCCGAACCGGAAGCGGGTGTAGGACAGGCCGTGCCCGAAGGGGAACAGCGGCTCGATGCCGTGCGCGTCGTAGTGCCGGTAGCCGACGAGCACGCCCTCGCCGTAGTCGGCGACGCCGTCCACGCCCGGGTAGCGCTCGGGCCGCGCGGTGGGCATGTCTTCGGCCCGCCTGGGGAACGTCACCGGCAGCTTGCCGCCCGGGCCGGCGCCGCCGAGCAGGAGCGTGGCCGTGGCGTCGGCGCCCTCCTGGCCCGGATACCACATCTGCAGGATCGAGCACACGCCCCGCGCCCACGGCATGAGCACCGGGTCGCCGGTGTTGAGCACGACGGCGGTGCGGGCGTTGGCGGCGGCGACGGCCTCGACCACCGGGTCCTGGCCGTTCGGGAGGGTGAGAGCGGCGCGGTCGGCGCCCTCGGTGCCCTCGTTGAAGGCGAACACGAGCGCCGCCCGCGCCCCCTTTGCCAGCGCGGCGGCCTCCCGCAGCGCCTCCTGGCGGCGCTGCGGGGTGACCCAGGCCAGCCTGACCTGCAGCGGCGTGCCGGCGACGCCGGTGGCCGCGACGGTGACGGGCTTGGCCACCCCGGCTTCGAGGCGGACGGTCGCGCCGGCGTTCGTCAGGCCGCCGGAGGTCGCGATGAGGCTGCTGTTACCGCCGATGAGGGCGCCGGCCGAGCCGATCCTGACGCCGTCGAGGGTCAGCGAGATCGACCCGTTGAACGACGGCACTCCGCCCGCGCCCTGGATGCGCAGGTCGTAGTCGCCGGTCGCGGGCGCGGTGAGCGTGCCCGTCCAGGTCCACGACGAGCCCGCGGGCAGGGCGTCCGCGCCGGTGTGGTCGACCTGGGCGGCGGCCTGCGGGCTGCCGCCAGGCCGGCTGCGCCGCAGCACCAAGGCGGAGGCGGGCACCGGGACGCCCTCCAGGTCCACGCCCGTGGCCCAGCGGATGCGGCTGCCCGGGCCGGCCTGGCGGCGCAGGGCGGTCAGCGGGCTCTCGGCGCTGGCGGGGATCACCCGGGCGCTGCCCCCGCCGCCCACCAGGGGGCTGGCCGCGGTGGGGCCGATGACGACCAGGTCGGCCAGGTCCGCGCGGCCCAGCGGCAGCAGGTCCCGTTCGTTGCGCAGCAGCACGGCGCCGGCCAGCGCGATCTCCTTCGCGGCGCGGGCGCCTCCCACCGGGTCCGGGGCGGGCCGCGGCCGGCCGCCGCCGAGCAGGCCGAACCGGTCGAGCTGGACGAGGACGCGGCGCACCGCGGTGTCCACCACCGACTCGGCCAGCTGCCCCGAGGCGACGGCGGCGGCCAGGCCCCGGTAGTTGGCGCCGAAGGGCATCTCCATGTCCATCCCTGCGGTGAGCGCGGGCGCGGCGCTGTGCGTGGCGAACCAGTCGGACATCACCCAGCCGCCGAAGTGCCATTCGTCGCGCAGGATCCCGGTCAGCAGCTGCGGGTGCTCGGCGGCGTACACGCCGTTGACGTGGTTGTAGGCGGCCATGACCGCGCCCACGCCCGCTCGCACGGCGGCCTCGAAGGCCGGCAGGTAGATCTCGCGCAGGGTCCGCTCGTCCACCTTGACGTCGATCGTCTGGCGGGCGTTCTCGAAGTTGTTGGCCGCGTAGTGCTTGACCGTGGCGATGAGGCCCTCGCCCTGGATGCCGCGGATCTCGCCGGCGACGAGCGCGGCGGCCAGCAGCGGGTCCTCCCCGAGCGTCTCGAAGTTCCGGCCGGCCTGCGGCACCCGGACGATGTTCGTCATCGGCGACAGCAGGACGTCCATGCCCAGCGCGCGGCCCTCCCTGCCGATGACCGCGCCGAACCGCCGGGCGAGGTCGGGCGCGAACGTCGAGGCGAGCGCCACCGGCGCGGGCAGGGCGGTGGCGTTCGCCGTGACGCGCACCCCGGCGGGCCCGTCGGCCAGGCGGAGCTCGGGGATGCCGAGGCGGGGCACGCCGGGCACGTACCCGGCCTGGCCCTTGGAGGCGGGGTCGGTGCCGCCGTGCAGCAGCGAGACCTTCTCCTCCAGCGTCAGCCGCCGCAGCAGGGCGTCGACGTTCACGTGGCGGACGGCCCACTGCGGGGCGACGGCCGCCGCGACGGCGGCCGCGCCGAGCAGCCGGGCCGCGTCGCGGCGGGTCAGCGACGGATTGAGGGCTTCAGCCATGCGAACAGCTCCTTCGGAGGAACGGGCCGACCGGCTGGGGTCGCGCCCGCAACATATGAGCCGCGGAGAGGTTGCGTAACCGCGTTCTCCGTTGAACGGAAGACTTTTCAGAACGTCGTTCGGTGTGTTTCTGGATTGTTACCCATAGCAACAAACTCTGGGGCTTCGAGGGCTGGACCCGCAGGCAGCACGGGTTTACGTTGCCGCAAACAACATAAAAACCGGAACATCGCGGGGTGACAGGTCCGAACCGGGAGGCGGCGACCATGACCACAACCGACGACGGCCCGGCCGCGGCCACGATGCGCCGCGGCGTCCACGCTCCAGGCGGCGGCAAGCAGCCGGCGGGCCGGACGGCTTCCGGAAGCGCGCAGCGGCCCGCCGGCCGGACCGTGACGAGCCGGGTCCTCAGCGTGCTCAGCGCGTTCTCCGGCGAGTGCCCCAAGCTGAGCCTGTCCGACATCAGCCGCCGCGCCTCGATGCCGTTGACGACGGCGCACCGGCTGGTCAGCGAGCTGATGTCGTGGGGCGCGCTGGAACGCGACCGCGACGGCCGCTACCAGATCGGGCTGCACCTGTGGGAGGTGGGCGCGCTGGCGCCGCGCGGGCTGGGCCTGCGCGAGGCCGCCATGCCGTACCTGGAGGACCTGTACGAGGTCACCCACCAGCACGCTCAGCTCGCCGTCCTGGACGGCTCCGAGGTGCTCTACCTGGAGCGGATCTCCGGCCGGGACGCGGTCGGCGTGCGCAGCCGGGTGGGCGGGCGCTTCCCCGCGCACGCCACGGGCGTCGGGCTGGCGCTGCTGGCCCACACGCCGCCCGCGACGCAGGAGGCGTACCTGGCCGGGCCGCTGGCGGCCTTCACCGACCGGACCATCGCGGACCCCGGGCGGCTGCGGTGGATGCTGGCCGAGGTGCGGCGCCACGGGTACGTCATCAGCGACCGGCAGGTCACGCTGGACGCGGTGTCGGTGGCGGCGCCCGTACGGGACTCGGCGGACGAAGTGATCGCCGCGCTGTCGGTCGTGGTGCGCGTGGGCGAGCCGCAGCCGGGCGCGCTCGTTCCGGCCGTCGTCGGCGCTGCCCGCGGGCTGTCGCGCTGGCTGCAGTCGCACCCGGAGCGGCCCTGACGGGGTTGCCTTTCCCGGGTGTTGTGTGATGTGGTGCGGCTCGCTTTCCTCAATCGCTCTGGAGGCTTGACCGTGCCGTTCATTGTGGATCTGACCAGCGGGAACGTGGAGAAGGAGCAGCATCCGGGCGAGATCGGCGGGTCCGTGCCCGGGCTGCGGCTGATGGCCGGGCGCACGCCCGCCGGGCTCGATCCGTACGATCCGCGGGCTCTGCTGTACGTGGCGGCCGGGGCGCTGGGCGGGACGGCGGCGCCGGGGCTGGCCAAGGCGGTGTTCCTGGCGAAGTCGCCGCTGACCGGGGTGGCCGGGGAGTCCCACGCGCTCGGGCCGTTCGCGGCGGGCCTGCGCGGGGCGGGCGCCACGGCGCTGGCCGTCACGGGGCGGGCCGCGCGGCTGTCCTACCTGCTGGTCCAGGACGGAGAGGTCTCCCTGCACGACGCCTCGGAGCTGCGCGGGCTGGGCACGGCGGCGACGACGGACGCGCTGCGGGCGCGGCACGGCCAGGGCGCGCACGTGGCGGCGATCGGGCCGGCCGGGGAGAACCTCGTGCGGTACGCGAGCGTGGTGACCGACTACGCCTACGCCGCCGGGCGCTACGGGCTCGGCGCGGTCTTCGGGGCCAAGAACCTCAAGGCCGTCGTGTGCGCGGGCGAGGCCCCTGCGCAGGTCGCCGACCCCGGGGCGATCGCCGGGCTGACCGCCTACTACCGCGACTCGCTGGCCACCAACCCGCTGGCGGCGATCCAGGCGGGGATGCCCGGGTTCGCCGGATGGGTGGGCGATCCGCCCGCCCCCGGGTACGCCGCGGTGCGCAACTTCTCGGTGACCGGCGCGCACGGGCTGCGGGTGCCCGCCGCGGGCGACTACGACGGGCGCGCGGTGGCGACCACCGGGGCCTGCCCCGGCTGCCCCAACGACTGCCTCAAGGTGTACGCGCCCCCGGGGTTCGCCGAGCGGCGGAGCGGCGGGCTGGGGCAGGAGGCGTTCCTGTCGCTCGGGTGGAACCTCGGGATCGACGACCTCGACACCGTGCTGGCCGCCAACGCCCGCTGCAACGACCTCGGGCTGGACCCGGTCTCTCTCGGCGGGACGCTCGCGTTCGCCATGGAGTGCGCCGAGCGCGGCCTGCTCCCCGGCGGGCCCGCGTTCGGTGACGCCGCGGCGCTGCCCGGGCTGATCGACGACGTCGCGGCGCGCGCGGGCGAAATGGGCGACCTGCTGGCCGAGGGCGCGGCGCGGGCGGCCGCGAAGCTCGGTCCCGCCGCGGCCCCGTACGCCATGACCGTCAAGGGCGCCGAGCTGCCCTGCTTCGACCCCCGCGTCCAGCCGGGCATCGGCCTCGGGTACGCGATCGCCCCAGGCGGGCCGCGCTACGACGCGCTGGAGCACGACCTCGACTTCGACCCCGTGGCCGGGCTGGCCTACAGCTTCGGCGAGGCCCGGCGGATCGGGGCGGAGCCCGCGCCGGTCGCCGGGCTCGACGCCGAGCGGGGCCGGCGCACCGCCCGGCTGCTGCGGCTGTGGAGCGGGCTCGACGCGCTCAACCTGTGCGTCTTCGCCTCCTCCCCCACCCGCCCGCTGACCCTCGACCATCTGAGCGCCCTGGTCACGGCCGTCCTCGGGCGGGAGTTCACCCTGGACGACCTGCTGGCGGCCGGTCAGGCGCGGCTCGACGAGATGCGCGCGTACGCGATCCGTGAGGGCGGCGGCGCGGACGAGCTGCCGGCCCGGATGCACGAGGAGCCCGTCGCGGCGGGGCCGCACGAGGGCGCGGTGCTGGACCGCGCCTCGTTCGAGCTGGCCCGCGCCGCCTTCTACGAGGAGCTCGGCTGGCGCTGATTTCCCGATCATCCTCTTGTCTGGTTTGTGCCGTTCGAGTTATGTTCTGGTCAATCGTTTGAACGAGAGACGGGAGGCCATCGGGGATGGCGGTCACGATCGACCTGGGCGGGCGGACGGCGCTCGTCACGGGCGGCGCGGGAGGGCTCGGGTTCGCGTGCGCCCGTGCGCTGGCCGACGCCGGAGCGGACGTCGTGCTCTCCGACCTGGAGGGACCGCGGCTGAGCGAGGCGGCGGCCGAGCTGGGCGCCGAGGCGCGAGCGGCCGACCTCACCGACCGGGCCCAGGCGGCGGCCCTGGCGGGCGCCCGCGACCGGATCGACGTGCTGGTGAACTGCGCCGGGGTCATGCGCACCACCCCGCTGCTCGACATCGAGCCCGGCGAGTGGCTGCGGATCGTGGACGTCAACCTCAACGCCACGTTCTGGCTCACCCAGGCCGTGGGGCGCGCGATGGCCGAGCGGGGCAGCGGCTCGATCGTGACGCTGGCCTCGGTGGCGGCCCGCTCGGGCCGTCCCAACGCCGCCCACTACTCCGCCACCAAGACGGCCCTGCTCTCCCTGACGAAGTCGGCGGCCGAGGCGCTGGCCCCCGTACGGGTGAACGCGGTGTGCCCCGGCGTCTTCCTCACCCCCATGTGGGACGAGATCATCGCCGACCGCGACCGGCGCTTCGGCCCCGACGCGGGCGCCGGCTACCTCAAGGAGGTCAGCGAGCGCTCCCCGCTGCGCCGCCCCGGGCGTCCCGAGGAGGTCGCGGCCGCGGTGCTGTTCCTGGCCAGCGACCTGGCGTCGTTCGTGACGGGCCAGGCTCTCAACGTCGACGGCGGACTGGAGATGAACTGACCGTGCGCCAGACGTTCAAGCTGCTGCCCGAGCTGTTCGGCGACGGCGCGATGGCCGAGATCTTCTCGGCCGAGCGGACCGTGCTCGCCTGGCTGCGCACGGAGGCCGCGCTGGCCCGGGCCCAGGCCGAGGAGGGCGTGATCTCCGAGGCCGACGCGCGGGCCATCGAGGCGGCCTGTGTGCCCGCCAACATCGACCTCCAGCGCCTCTGGGCGGAGGCGGTCAACGTGGGCTATCCGATCCTGCCGCTCGTGCGGATGATCGCCGCCGCGCTCCCCGAGGGGCCGAACGGCCGCGTCCACTACGGCGCGACCACGCAGGACATCATGGACACCGGCCTGGCCCTGCAGATGGGCGAGGCCCTCGATCACCTGCGGGCGCTGCTGGGCTCGTTCGGCGGCGCGCTGGCCCGGCTGGTGGCCGGGCACGCCGGCACCGTCATCGCCGCCCGCACCCACGCCCAGCAGGCGGTGCCCACGACGTTCGGGGCGAAGATGGCGGTGCTGCTGGCGGAGGTGGCGCGCCAGCGCGACCGGGTGGGCGACGCGGCGCGGGCGGTGCGGGTGGTGTCGCTGTTCGGCGCGGGCGGCACGTCCGCCGCGATGGGCGAGCGCTCCAGCCGGGTGCGCGAGCGCGTGGCCGGGGCGCTCGCCCTGGCCACCACCGAGGTGCCCTGGCACGTGGCCAGGGACGGCGTCGCCGAGTTCGGCGTGACCTGCGCGAGCCTGGCGGCCACCGCGGCCCGCTTCGCCCGCGAGGTCGTGGACCTGTCCAGGACCGAGGTCGGCGAGGTGCGCGAGGCGGGCGGGCACCACCGCGGTGCGTCGTCCACGATGCCGCAGAAGGCCAACCCGATCGGCTGCGAGGCCGTCATCGGCATGTCCGGCACGGCGGGCGCGCTCAGCTCGGGCCTGTTCCGGGCGATGGAGGCCGGCCACGAGCGGGCCGCCGGCGAGTGGCAGGTCGAGTGGTACGTGGTGCCGCTCCTGGCCGAGCTGGCCGCGGGCGCCCTGGCCACGGCCGCCGAGGTCGCCGCCGGGCTGCGGGTCTACCCGGAGGCCATGCGGGCCAACCTGGACGCCGAGGGCGGGCTGATCATGGCGGAGGCGTACATGATGCGGCTGGCCCCGGCGCTGGGCCGGGAGCGGGCGCACGACCTGGTCTACAAGGCGGCGTACGAGGCCCGCGAGCGCGGGCGGGCGCTGGCCGACGCGCTGCGCGACGTGGCGGGACCGGACGATCTGGCGAGCCTGGGCGCGCTGCCCATCCCGCCCGAGTCCTACATCGGCGACGCCGAGGCGATCTGCGCCGCGGCGCTGGACGCCTGGGGAGATGAGCGAGGATGAGTGAGAGACGGCTCGCGGACCTGCTGGCCATGTGGCGGATCCGCGCGTTCGAGGAGAGGGTGCGCGACCTGCGCGAGGAAGGGCCGGTCGTCGGTTCGGTGCATTTGTGCATCGGGCAGGAGGCCGTCCCGGTGGGCGCGTGCGACGTGCTGGAGCCGCACGACGCGCTGTTCGCGACCTACCGCGGCCACGGCTGGGCGCTGGCCAGGGGCGTCCCCGCGCAGGCGCTGTTCGCCGAGCTGACGGGCCGGGCGACGGGCGTGAACGGCGGGCGGGGCGGCTCGGCGTACTTCACCGCGGCCGAGTACGGCTTCCACGGCGAGAACTCGATCGTGGGCGCGGGCGCGCCGATCGCGTGCGGGGCGGCGCTGGCCGGCCGGCACGACGGCTCCAACCGGGTGGCCGTGAGCGTCTTCGGCGACGGCGCGATGAACCAGGGCGCGGTGCACGAGGCCATGAACTTCGCCGCCGCGTTCTCCCTGCCCGTGGTGTTCGTCTGCGAGAACAACCGCTACTCCGAGCTGACCCCGATCGCCGACATGGTGCGCAACCCGCGCCTGGCCGACCGCGCCGCCGCGTACGGGATGCCGGGGCACCGCGTCGACGGCAACGACGTGGAGGCGGTGCGCTTCCACGTGCGCGACGCGCTGGAGGTGGCCCGCGAGGGCGGCGGCCCGACGCTGCTGGAGTGCATGACCGATCGCCTGGTCGGCCACTACGTCGGCGACGCGGAGACCTACCGGCAGCCCGGTGAGCTGGAGCGGATCGGCAGGCGCGAGCCGATCGCCCGGCTGCGCGAGGGCCTGCTCGCCGACGGGGTGCCCGCCGCCGACCTGGACGCCGTGGAGCGCGGGGCGCGGGCCGAGATGGAGACCGCCGCCGGGCGCGCGCTGGCCGCGCCTCCCGCCGACCCCGCCACCGCGAGGGAGCACCTGTATGCCTGACCTGTCCTACGGCGAGGCCGTGAACGCGGCCCTGCACCGCCTCATGGAGGAGCTGCCGGAGACGCTGGTGTACGGCGAGGACGTCGGCGTGCCCGGCGGCGTGTTCGGCGTGACCAGGGGCCTGCGCAAGCAGTACGGCGAGCGCGTGTTCGACACCCCGATCAGCGAGTCGGCCATCCTCGGCAGCGCGGTGGGCGCGGCGATGTTCGGCCGCCGCCCGATCGTCGAGATCATGTGGGCCGACTTCTCCCTGGTGGCGCTGGACCAGATCGTCAACCAGGCGGCCAACGTCCGCTACGTGTCGGGCGGGCGGCTGCGGGCCCCGCTGACGATCCGCACCCAGCAGGGCAACGCGCCCGGCGCGTGCGCGCAGCACTCGCAGTGCCTGGAGGCGCTGTTCCTGCACGTGCCCGGGCTGCGGGTGTGCATGCCGAGCACGCCGCAGGACGCCCACGACCTGCTGGTGACGGCCGTGCACGGCGACGACCCGGTCCTGGTGATCGAGAACCGCACGCTGTACTTCGGCCCGAAGGAGCCGGTCAGGACGGACGGGCCGGTCCAGCCGATGGGCGGGGCGCGCACCCGCCGCGCGGGCTCCGACGTCACGCTCGTCACCTGGGGCGCGATGACGCACCGGGTGCTGGAGGCGGCCGAGGCCCTGGCCCGCGAGGGGGTCGAGGCAGAGGTGCTGGAGACGCCGTGGCTCAACCCGTTCGACACCGGGGCCGTGGTCGAGAGCGCGCGCCGCACCCGCCGGCTGGCGGTCGTCCACGAGGCGAACGTCACCGGCGGTTTCGGCACCGAGGTCGTCGCCCGCGTCGCGGGCGCCGGGGTGGCGCTGGCCGCGCCGCCGATCCGGATCGGCGCGCCCGACGTGCGGATGCCCGCCGCGCCGGTCCTCGCGCAGGCGCTGGTCCCCGACGCCGCGCGGATCACGCGCGAAGTCAGGCGTTTGGCCGCAGGCGGGGAGGCGCCATGATGAGAGGCGTCTGGCACTTCTCCTTCACGGTCTCCGACCTCGACAGGTCCGTGGAGTTCTACCGCGACCTGCTCGGGTTCGCGCTGGTGCACCGGCAGCAGCAGGACAACGACTACACCCGCAGGCTCGTCGGCTACCCCGACGCCGTACTGCGCGTGGCCCAGCTCGCCGTGCCCGGCCAGCCGCGCGGCGTCTCCACGCACGATCTGGAGCTGGTGGAGTACGTACGGCCGAAGGGCGCCCCGCGCGACCCGGCCCGCCACCTGCCGGGCGCCGCGCACCTGGCGCTCACCGTCGAGGACGCCCCGGCCGAGCACGCCCGGCTGGCGGCGGCCGGCGTGCGCTTCGTCAACCCGCCCGAGGCGATCACCGCGGGGGTGAACCGGGGCGGTTACGCCTGCTACTTCCTCGACCCCGACGACATCACCTTGGAGCTCGTGCAACCGCCGGACAACCCCTAATATGTGCACGCTCAAACGATTGATCACGTGAGGAGGCTGGATGACCGTCGTCGACGCCCACCAGCACTTCTGGAACCTGGAGACGGGCTCGTACCCGTGGCTGACGCCGGAGCACGGGCCGATCCACCGCACGTTCGAGCCGGCGGAGCTCATCCCCCAGCTCGCGGCGGCGGGGGTCGGCCGCACGGTGCTGGTGCAGTCGATGGACTCCTACGCCGACACCGACGCCATGCTCGCGCAGGCCGACGCGCACGACTTCATCGGCGCGGTGGTGGGGTGGGTGCCGCTGCACCGGCCCGATGAGGCGGCCGGGGCGCTGGAGCGGTACCGGCGGCATCCCAGGTTCGCCGGGGTGCGGCACCTCATCCACGACGAACCCGACCCCGACTGGGTGCTCCGGGACCCGGTGATCGAGGGGCTGGGGCTGCTGGCCGCGGCCGGGCTGCCGTTCGACGTGGTGGCGGTGCTGCCGCGGCACCTGGAGCACGTGCCCGTGCTGGCCGAGCGGGTGCCCGGGCTGCGGATGGTGATCGACCACCTGGCCAAGCCGCCGATCGAGAAGAAGGGCTGGGAGCCGTGGGCGTCCCTGCTCGCCCGCGCGGCCGAGTGCCCGGACGTGTACGCCAAGGTCTCCGGCCTCAACACGGCGGCCGACGCCGCGACGTGGACGGCCGCGGACCTGCGCCCCTACGTGGAGCACGCGCTGGATGTGTTCGGCCCCGAACGGCTGATGTTCGGCAGCGACTGGCCGGTGGCGCTGCTCGCCGGCGACTACGCGAAGGTGTGGCGCGAGACGAACGCCCTGCTGTCGGGCATGCCGGGACTGTCGGCCGCCGATCGCGCGGCCGTCCTCGGCGGCACCGCGACCCGGTTCTACGGCCTCCAGGAGGCGCCATGACCCGCACCCGCCACGCCCGGGAGGCCGCCGCGTGATCGACGTGTTCGCGCCCATCGCCGCCGCGGCCGACCTGTCCGTCCCGGCCGCGCACCGGCTGCCCGTCGCCGTCGTCGGCGCCGGGGCCATCGTGGACGTGGCCCACCTGCCCGCCTACCGGCAGGCCGGGCTGGAGGTGACCGGCCTGTACGACCTCGACGCCGATCGCGCCGCCGAGGTGGCCCGGCGCCACGGGATCCCCAGGACGTACGGCTCGCTCGACGAGCTGCTGGCCGACGAGCGCGTGGCCGTGGTGGACATCGCCGTCGCGCCCGCGGCTCAGCCCGGCATCGCGCGGGCGGCGCTGGCGGCGGGCAAGCACCTGCTGTGCCAGAAGCCGTTCGCGCCCGACGTGGCGACCGGCCGGGGCATCGTCGACCTGGCGGCGGCCAGCGGCCTGAAGGTCGCGGTCAACCAGCAGCTCCGCTTCGACGAGGGCATCGCCGCCGCCCGGGCCATGGTGCGCGCGGGCTGGATCGGCGAGCCGACGGCGATGACGTTCACCGTGAACATCCTCACCGACTGGAGCGCCTGGGACTGGCTCGTCACCACCGACCGGCTGGAGATCGTCTACCACTCCATCCACTATCTGGACGCCATCCGCTCGATCCTGGGCGATCCCGAGCTGGTCTTCTGCACCGGCAGCCGGACGCCGGGCCAGCTCGCCCGGGGCGAGACGCGCACGATGAGCACGCTGGTCTACCCGGGCGACCTGCGGGCGCTCGTGCACGTCACGCACGAGAACCGGACGGGCGACCAGGAGGCGTCCTTCCGCGTCGACGGCACGGAGGGCGCGATCAAGGGCACCCTCGGCCTGCTGTACAACTATCCGCACGGCCGCCCCGACACCCTGGCGGTCAACAGCCGGGCGCTGCCGACGGACGGCTGGCTGCCGTACCCGGTGACCAGGCGGTGGCTGCCGGACGCGGTGGCCGGGCCGATGGGCTCGCTGCTGCGGGCCGTCGCGGAGGGCGGCGAGCCTGAGACGTCCGGCGCGGACAACCTCGGCACGCTGCGCCTGCTCGACGCGCTCTACCGCTCGATGGACACCGGCGAGAGCGTGCGCTGCCGCCCGGCGGACAGGGGAGGATCGTCGTCATGAAGCGTTCCCGGGTCACGCTGGCCGACGTCGCCGCCGTCGCCAAGGTCGACCGGGCGGTCGTCTCCCGCGTCGTCAACAAGGACCCCACGCTCAACATCCGGCCGGAGACGCGCGAGCGGGTGCTGGCGGCGGTCGAGGAGCTCGGCTACCGGCCCAACGTGGCCGCGCGGAGCCTGCGCACGTCACGGGCGCACATGTTCGGGCTGTTCATCCCCGACTTCGCCAACCCGGTCTACGCGGAGATCATCAAGGGCGCGGAGGCGGAGGCGGCCTCGCAGGGTTACGTGCTGGTCACCGGCAGCGCGTCCGGCGCGGCGCTGGGCGACTACATGGACCGGATCGGGCAGGGCCGCATCGACGGCCTGCTGCTGGCCGGCACCGGCGACGAGTCGGGGCTCATCGCGCAGCTCGACCGGGCCGCCATCCCGTGGCTCATGCTCAACAACCGCAGCAGGAGCGTCAAGCGCTACGTCATCCTCGACGACGCGCGGGCCGCCGCGCTGGCGGTGGAGCACCTCGTACGCCTGGGCCACCGCCGCATCGCGCACCTCGCGGGCCCGTCGCGCTCCGACACGGCCACACGCAGGTCGGCGGGGTACTCGGCGGCGATGCGCGAGGCCGGGCTGCCGGAGGGGCCGATCGTGGCCGCCGGCTACACGCCGGCGGGCGGGGCGGCGGCGATGGCCCGGCTGCTGACGGCCCCCGAGCGGCCGACGGCGGTGTTCGTCGCCAACGTGGCCTCGGCCATCGGGGCGATGGAGGGCGTGCGCGCGGCCGGGCTGGAGATCCCGCGGGACGTCTCGATCGTCGCCGTGCACGACCTGGAGCTGGCCGGTTACCTCAATCCGGCGCTCACGACGGTGCGCATGCCGCTGGGCGAGCTGGGCCGGCGCGGCGTGAGCCTGCTGGCCGGGCTGGAGCCGGACGCCACGGTGGCGGAAGTGCTGGCCGGGCCGATCGAGCTGATCCAGCGCCGGTCCACCGCTCCCCCGCCGTGATCCGCCAGGCGTGAGCCGTCAGGCGTCAGGCGACACGAGGGTCCGGCCGGTCGTGCTGCGTGAGGTGCTCGGCCGGGAGGTAGGTCGCCAGGCCGAGCAGGCGCAGGCCACGCGACAGATACCGCAGGATCGCCACTTCAAGCCCCATACCGGCCGACGGTAGGGCGGCGCGCTCGAGTCCGGCTATAGTCGCAGCCCCTGGGTTCGCAGTCGTGGAGATCATCGAGATCGTTTCCCCCGAGGCGCTCGTCGCGCCGCGGCGGCTGCGTCCGTCCGCGAGCAAGCTGGAGCCGCCGGCTCCCGGACAGGTCCGGATCGGCGTGGAGGCCGCCAGGGTGTCGTTCGACGACATGCTCATGCGCCGCGGCGCCTTCCCCGGGCAGCCCCTTTTCCCCTTCGTGCCAGGGCGCGACGTCGCCGGGACCGTCGTCAGGCAGGGCCCGGGCGTGACGGGCTGGGCCGGCCGGCGCGTGGCGGCGATCGTCGGACAGGGGGGCTGGGCCACGGGCGTGAACGTGCCCGCCGCCGCCGTGCCCGTCCCTGGACCGAGGACGTGCTCTCCAGGGTGGCCGCGTACGCGCCGGAACTCGACGTGTCGATCCAGGCGCGGGTGCTCGACCTGCTGCTGAGGCTGCGGGACGAGCTCGGCCTGGCGATGCTGTGCATCTCCCACGACCTGGCCGTCATCCGGCAGGTCAGCGATCGGGTCGCGGTCATGCGCGCGGGCCGGGTGGTGGAGAGCGGCCACGCGGCCGACGTCTTCGCCGCGCCCCGGCACGCGTACACGCGCGAGCTGCTCCGCGCGGTCCCCGCCGTGACGTCCACCGCCCCGGGCGGCGGCGATGCCCTCCGCGCGGGCACGTGATTTAGGACGCCCGATTCCACCCCATTGACAGCCCCGCAAACCGCGTCCTACGTTGTGCGAAACGTTTCGACCCGAGCGGATCGGCAGGGGATGTCTTCGATACGTGACGTGGCCGAGCGGGCGCGGGTCGCGGTGAGCACCGTGTCCGCCGCGCTCAACGGCACCCGCCCGGTGGCGGCGGCCACCCGGCAGCGGATCGAGCAGGCGGCGGCCGAGCTGGGATACCGCCCGAGCCTGCTGGCCCGGGGCCTGCAGAGCAAGCGCACCCGCATCCTGGCGCTGCTGTATCCCACCCCGAGCAGCGGTTTCGGGCTGACCGAGATGCAGTTCGCCACCGGCGCCGCCGAGGCTGCCCGCGAGCTGGGCTACCACCTGCTGCTCTCCCCCGAGCACGCCGACCCGGTCGAGGAGCTGCGCCACATCACCGGGCTGGGGCTGGTGGACGGCGTGCTGCTGATGGAGGTCGGGCTGGACGACGAGCGCACGGAGTTCCTCCTGGAGGCGGGCGTCCCGTTCAGCATGATCGGGCGGACCCGCGACCCGGGCTCCATCGACTACGCCGACATCGACTTCGCGGCCACGGCCACGGCCGCCGTGGCGCACGTGGCCGGGCTCGGGCACCGCAAGCTGGCCTTCTTCAACCTCTCGGCCGACCGGCACGCGGCGCGCTACGGCCCCGCGATCCGCGCCGGGGCGGAGTTCGCCGAGGCCGCCCGCGCGGCCGGGATCGGCTACGTCGACGACTTCCGGCCCGGCTCGGCCGACGAGGGCGGGCAGGCGTTCGAGCGGCTGGTCGCCGCGCATCCCGACGTGACGGCGCTGGCGGTGATGGACGACCACGCGGCGGTCGGGGTGATCGCGGCCCTGGCGGCACGCGGCTGGCGGATCCCCGAGGACCTGACGCTGCTGCTGGTGCTGTCGTCGGCGCGGGTCGCCGAGATGTTCCACCCCAGGCTCACCACGATGGCGCCGCCGAGCGCCGAGCTGGGCGGCCTGGGCGCCCGCATGCTCATCGACCGGCTGGAGGGCGACGGCCCGCCCGCGCAGCGGCTGCTGCCCTGCCGCCTCGTGGTCGGCGACAGCTCCGCACCACCCCCCGAAGGAGTCAGATCATGACGCTCGGCATGCACACCCTCACCGCCGGGCGCGGGCTGCTGTTCGGCGGCGACTACAACCCCGAGCAGTGGCCGGAGCACGTGTGGGCCGAGGACGCCGAGCTGATGCGGGCCGCCGGGGTCAACCTCGTCACGGTCGGCGTCTTCAGCTGGGCGCGCATCGAGCCCGAGCCGGGCAAGCGGGACTTCGCCTGGCTGGACCGGGTGCTCGACCTCATGGGTGAGGCGGGGATCGCGGTGGACCTGGCCACCCCCACCGCCTCGCCGCCCCCGTGGCTGGGGCACCGCTGGCCGGAGACCCTGCCGGTCGACGAGGCCGGGCACCGCCTGTGGTACGGCTCGCGCAACCAGTTCTGCCCGTCGTCCCCCGTCTACCGGGAGCGGGCGCTGGCGATCGTGAACGACCTCGCCGACCGCTACGCGGGGCACCCGGCCCTGGCGCTGTGGCACGTCGGCAACGAGTACGGCCAGGTCTGCCACTGCGACGACTCCGCCGAGGCGTTCCGCGCCTGGCTGCGGGAGCGCTACGGCGACCTGGGCACGCTCAACGAGGCGTGGGGCACCACGTTCTGGAGCCAGCGCTACAGCGACTGGGCCGAGATCCTCACCCCGCGCCGCGCCCCCTACATCATCAATCCCTCGCAGCAGCTCGATTTCTGGCGCTTCTGCTCCGACGCACTGCTCGCCCACTTCCGCGCCGAACGCGACCTCCTCCGCGCCAAGACCCCGGACATCCCGGTCACCACCAACTTCATGGGCCTGTTCAAGCCGGTCGACTCCTGGTCGTGGGCGGAGGAGGAGGACATCGTCTCCAACGACCACTACCCCGACCCGTCGGACCCGCTCGCGCCCGCCCGCACGGCCCTCACGCACGACCTCATGCGCGGCCTGGCCGGGGGCAGGCCGTGGCTGCTGATGGAGCAGGCCACCGGCGCGGTCAACTGGCGCCCGCACAACCCGCCCAAACCACCCGGCCGGCTCAGGCTGGAGTCGCTGCAGGCGGTCGCCCGCGGCGCGGACGGGCTGTGCTACTTCCAGTGGCGGGCCTCCCGGTTCGGCGCCGAGCGCTTCCACTCCGCGATGGTCCCGCACGCGGGACCGGACACCCGCCTGCACGCCGAGGTCCGCGCGCACGGCCGCGAGCTGCGCGAACTGGCCTCCGTGGCGGGCCGGCCGGTGCCCGCGCGCGTGGCGATGGTGTTCGACTGGGCGAGCTGGTGGGCGCTGGAGGAGCGCGGCCGGCCGAGCGACCGCCTCAACGCGACCGACCAGCTCTTCGCCTACTACCTGCCGTTCTGGGAGCGCGGCGTGACCGTCGACCTGGTGCCCCCGTCGGCCGACCTGCGGGGCTACGCCCTGGTCGTGATCCCGAACCTGTTTCTCCTCGGCGACGAGGACGCCGCGGCCGTGACCGCCTACGTGCGCGGCGGCGGGGTCCTGGTCGTGGGCCCGTTCACGGGAATCGTGGACGAGCGGGCGCACGTGCGTACCGGACGGTTCCCCGCGCCGCTGCGCGAGGTGCTCGGCGCGTCCGGCGAGGAGTGGCGGCCCGTGGAGGGCCCGGTGCGCTGCCGCTGGGACACCGGGGCGGAGTTCACCGCGCACGCCTGGACCGAGCTGGTCGCCGCGGAGGGCGCCGAGACGGTGGCCGCGTTCGCCGAGGGGTCCGCCGGCGGGGTCGCCGTCGGGTCCGCCGAGCACGGGCCCGCGGTGCTGCGGCACCGGGCCGGGCAGGGCGTCGCCTGGTACGTGGCGACGATGCCCGAGCCGGACGCGCTCGGCGAGCTGGCCGCGCGGGCGCTGGCCGACGCGGGCGTGACGGGCGTCCTGCCGGACCTGCCGCCCGGGGTCGAGGCGGTACGCCGCGGCGACGTGCTGTTCCTGCTCAACCACGGCACGGGGACGGCGCGCGTGGCGCTCCCCCACCCGGCCACCGACCTGCTGACCGGATCCGCCGCGGACGGCGAGATCACGCTGGCTCCCCAGGCGGTCGCGGCCCTCGTTCAAGGAGCGGCATGAAGTTCAAGGACGGCTACTGGCGGCTGCGTCCCGGCGTGCGGGCCGACTACGCCGCGGCGGCGCACGACGTGACCGCCGAGGCCGGCTCGCTGCGGATCCTGGCCCCGGCCAGGCCCATCACCCACCGGGGATACACGATCGACGGGCCGGTGCTGCGGGTGGACCTGTCGTCCCCGATGCCGGACGTGATCCGCGTCCGTACGGTGCACTTCGCCGGATCCGTCCCCGGCGCCCCGGTCTTCGAGGTGCGCGACGACGCCCCGGACGTGGACCTCGCCGTGGACGCCGAGCAGGCCGTCCTGACCAGCGGCGCGCTCACCGTACGGGTGCGCAGGGACGCCCCGTGGGAGATGACCTTCAGCGCCGGCGGGCGCGAGCTGACCCGCAGCGCCGGCAAGAGCCTGGGCGCCATGCGCGACCCCGGCGACCGGCACTTCATGGTCGAGCAGCTCGGCCTCGCCGCCGGGGAGCTCGTGTACGGGCTGGGCGAGCGCTTCGGCCCCCTGGTGCGCAACGGTCAGTCCGTCGACATCTGGAACGAGGACGGCGGCACCAGCAGCGACGTGGCCTACAAGAACATCCCCTTCTACCTGACCAACCGCGGCTACGGCGTGTTCGTCAACCATCCCGGCCGGGTGTCGTTCGAGGTCGGCTCGGAGTCGGTGTCGCGGGTCCAGTTCAGCGCCGAGGGCCACGACCTGGAGTACCTCGTCATCCACGGGCCGACGCCCAAGGACATCCTGCGCCGCTACACGGCGCTGACCGGCCGCCCGGCGCTGCCGCCCGCCTGGTCGTTCGGGCTGTGGCTGTCCACGTCGTTCACCACCGACTACGACGAGGCGACGGTGGCCTCGTTCGTGGACGGGATGGCCGAGCGGGACGTGCCGCTCAGCGTGTTCCACTTCGACTGCTTCTGGATGCGGCGCTACCGGTGGTGCGACTTCGAGTGGGACCCGGAGGTCTTCCCCGACCCCGAGGGCATGATCCGGCGGCTCAAGGAGCGCGGGCTGCGCGTCTGCCTGTGGATCAACCCGTACATCGGGCAGGCGTCGGCGCTGTTCGACGAGGGGGCCACCGCCGGTCACCTGCTGCGGCGGCCGGACGGGACCGTCTGGCAGGACGACCACTGGCAGGCGGGCCGGGCGCTGGTGGACTTCACCTCCCCGGCGGCCAGGGAGTGGTACGCGGGCAAGCTGCGCGGGCTGCTCGACATGGGGGTGGACGCGTTCAAGACCGACTTCGGCGAGCGCATCCCGACCGACGTCGCCTACGCCGACGGCGCCGACCCCGAGCGCATGCACAACTACTACACCCTGCTCTACAACGAGACCGTGCACCGGGTGCTGGCCGAGCGGGGCGCGCCCGTGCTGTTCGCCCGCTCGGCCACGGTGGGCGGGCAGCGGCTGCCGGTGCACTGGGGCGGCGACTGCGAGTCGACGTTCGAGGCGATGGCCGAGTCGCTGCGCGGCGGGCTGTCCCTGGGGCTGGCCGGGTTCGGGTTCTGGAGCCACGACATCGGCGGGTTCGAGGGGCGGCCCGATCCGGCCGTGTTCAAGCGGTGGGTGGCGTTCGGGCTGCTGTCGTCGCACAGCCGGCTGCACGGCAGCAGCTCGTACCGGGTGCCGTGGCTGTTCGACGAGGAGTCGGTCGACGTGCTGCGCTCGTTCACGCGGCTGAAGGCGCGGCTGATGCCCTACCTGTACGGCGCCGCCGTCGAGGCCGCGGCCGAGGGGCTGCCGATGATGCGGGCCATGCAGCTGGAGTTCCCCGGGGACCGGGGCTGCGACCATCTGGACGCCCAGTACATGCTCGGGCCCGACCTGCTGGTGGCGCCGGTCATGTCCGCCGATGGCGACATTTCGTACTACGTCCCGGGGGGAACCTGGACCCGGCTGCTGGACGGCGAGACCGTCAGCGGCCCGGGGTGGCGGACCGAACGGCACGGGTTCGGCAGCCTGCCGCTGCTCGTGCGGCCCGGCGCGGTGCTGGCGACGGGCGCCCGCGAGGACCGGCCCGACTACGACTACGCCGACGGCGTCACCCTGAACGCCTACCACCTGGCCGACGGCGCCCGCCGTACCGTCACCGTGCCCTCCCCCGACGGCGGCGCCGGCGCCGTGTTCGAGGTCTCCCGCACCGGTGACCGCGTCAGCGCCCGGCGCGTGGCGGGCGCGCCCGTCCGCTGGAGCCTGCGGCTCCACGGCGGACCCCAGACTTCGGACGGCCCGCGGGTCACCGCGGAGCCCGGCACCGACGACATCGAGATCACCCTGTGAGGAGCAGCATGACCGCCTTCCCCGAGAACTTCCTGTGGGGCACCGCCACCGCCGCCTACCAGGTCGAGGGCGCCTGGAACGAGGACGGCCGCGGCCCGTCGATCTGGGACACCTTCTCCCACACCCCCGGGCTGGTGGCGAACGGCGACACCGGTGACGTGGCCTGCGACCACTACCACCGGCTGGAGGAGGACCTGGACATCCTCTCCGGCCTGGGCGTGGGCGCCTACCGGTTCTCGATCTCCTGGCCGCGCGTGCAGCCGGGCGGCCGGGCCAACCAGCCGGGCCTGGACTTCTACTCGCGGCTGGTGGACGGGCTGCTCGCCCGCGGCATCGCCCCCGTCGCCACCCTCTACCACTGGGACCTGCCGCAGGAGCTGGAGGACGCGGGCGGCTGGCCCAACCGTGACACCGCCTACCGCTTCGCCGAGTACGCCGACCTCATGGGCCGCACGCTCGGCGACCGCGTCCGCGCCTGGATCACCCTGAACGAGCCGTGGTGCTCGGCCTACCTCGGCTACGCCTCCGGCGTGCACGCCCCCGCCCGGACCGAGCCCGCCGCCGCCCTGGCCGCCGTCCACCATCTGAACCTGGGCCACGGCCTGGCCGTCCAGGCGCTGCGCGCGGTCGCCGACCCGGCCGCCCAGATGTCGGTCACGCTCAACCTGCACCACGTGCGCGGCGTGTCCGAGCGGGACGCCGACGCCGTACGCCGCGTGGACGCGCTGGCCAACCGGGCCTTCCTCGGCCCCATGCTGGAGGGCGCCTACCCGCGCGACCTCCTCGCGGACACCGCCGCCGTGACCGACTGGTCGTTCGTGCGCGACGGCGACGAGGCCACCGCGTGCCAGCCGCTGGACGTGCTCGGGGTCAACTACTACAACCCGACGCTGGTCCGCCAGTGGGACGGATCCTCCGAGCGGGCGACCGCCGACGGGCACCAGGACGGGGCCGCGTCTCCGTGGATCGCCTGCGACGACGTCGAGTTCGTGCCCCAGCCCGGCCCGTACACCGAGATGGGCTGGAACATCGACGAGACCGGCCTGACCGAGCTGCTGCTGCGGCTGCACCGCGACTACCCGTCCCTGCCCATGATGATCACCGAGAACGGCGCGGCCTTCGCCGACGTCGTCGACCCCGACGGCCGGATCCGGGACGAGCAGCGCGTCGACTACCTGCACCGTCACCTGTCCGCGGTGGCCGAGGCGATCTCGGCGGGGGCCGACGTACGCGGCTACTTCGTGTGGTCGCTGATGGACAACTTCGAGTGGGCGCACGGGTACGCCAAGCGGTTCGGCATCGTGCGCGTGGACCCGGACACGCGCGAGCGCACCTGGAAGGACAGCGCCCACTGGTACCGCGACGTGGTCGCCACCGGCAAGCTGCCCGCCTAAGGTTTGCGGGCCGCTAGGGCTTGCGGGCCACGCCTCCGACGAAGGTGTGGTACGTGATGCCCGGCGTGGCGCGGTCGTCGGGGCCCGGGCGCCACTCGGGCAGCGGCACCAGGCCGGGCTCCAGCAGGTCGAGACCGTCGAAGTAGGCGAGGATCTCCTCGCGGGTGCGCCACCGGCCGGTGCCGAGGTGCTCGTTGAAGATCCGCTCCGCCTCGTACGCCTGCTTCGACACCTCGGGGCGTGCCTCGCCCGGGTTGTGGAAGTGCGAGATCACCACGTGGCTGCCCGGGGCGAGCGGCCCGATGAGCGCGGCCGCGACGCCGGCCGGGTCCTCGTGGTCGCCCAGGTGGTGCAGAATCCCGAACATCAGCAGCCCCACCGGCTCGCTGAAGTCGATCAGCGAGCGCGTCTTCTGGTCGTCGAGGATCTTCCCCGGCTCGCGGGCGTCGGCCTCGACGATCGTGGTGCTGGCGTCCACGGCGAGCAGGGCGCGGCCGTGGACGAGCACGATCGGGTCGTGGTCCACGTAGACGACCCGCGACTGCGGCGCCACCGCCTGGGCGATCTCGTGGACGTTGCCCTGCGTCGGCAGGCCCGAGCCGATGTCCAGGAACTGGCGGATGCCCGCCTCGGCCGCCAGGAAGTGGACCGTGCGCCGCAGGAACTCCCGGTTGGCCTTGGCCGCCTCGGGCGCGTCGGGCGCGACCTTGAGAGCGGCCGCCGCCACCTGGCGGTCGATCTCGTAATTGTCCTTGCCGCCGAGCATGTAGTCATAGACACGGGAGACACTGGGCTTGCTGGTGTCGATCCCGCGAGGCGCGCGCTCCTGCTCGCTCTCGGGCACTGTCGGCTCCTTGGTCGGATGGGTGGAGCCATGATCCTAATTGGCAAGCCCTGATTTATGCCGATATTTCGTGACGCAACAGGCGAGCGGCTTCGGCCATCGCCCGCATCGATGCCCTCCAGGGCGGTGGCCTGCTGTGCGCCTACCAGCGATCGACGTGAAGCACTTCGTCGAGCGGCTGCCGCTTGGCGGGGGCGAACGTCTCGCCGAGATGGTGGGCGGTCGGGATGAGCACGCCCTGGCGGACGTCGCCGGGGATGCCGAGCAGCTCGGCGATCTCGCTCTCGTACGCCAGGTGCAGCGTCGTCCACGCCGTGCCCAGCCCGCGGGCGCGGGCGGCCAGCATGTAGCTCCAGGCGGCGGGCAGGAGTGACCCCCACAGCCCCGCCTGGTTCCCCGGGGGCAGCCCGCCGCCCGGCAGCGTGATGCACCCGATGACCAGCACCGGCACGTCCCCCATGTGCTCGGCCAGGTACATCGAGCTCTCGCCCACCCGCCGCTGCTGCGCCGCCCGGACCGGGTCGTCCTGGAACAGCGCCCGCGCGGAGGAGCCGGACTCGAAGTACGCCTGGTGCGAGCGCTCGTAGTAGCTCCCGATCGCCCTGCGCAGCTCGGGATCGGTCACCACCAGCCAGTGCCACCCCTGCCGGTTGCCGCCGCTGGGCGCCTGGAGCGCGACCTCGAGGCACTCGCGCACGAGCTCCAGCGGAACGGGGCGGGTGAGGTCGAGACGCTTGCGCACGCTGCGCGTGGTGGTGAGCAGCTCGTCCGGGCTCAGTTCGATCGTCATACGGCCATCATGTCCCCCACGATCACGGTTTCCTCAAGGCTCGCAGCGAGAAGGACTATCGCATGTCCCAAATCACACCCCCCAGTCCGACCGAGGAGAGCAGCGGCGGCGGCGAGCCGAGTCTGAAGCAGGTGATGGGCCCGGGCCTGTTGCTGCTGTTCATCGTCGGCGACATTCTCGGCACCGGGATCTACGCGCTGACCGGCGAGATCGCCGGCGAGGTGGGTGGCGCCGCCTGGCTGCCGTTCGCCGTCGCCTTCGCGGTCGCGTTGATCACAGCGTGCTCGTACCTGGAGCTGGTGACGAAATACCCGCAGGCCGCGGGAGCCGCGCTGTACGTGCACAAGGCCTTCGGCAAACACCTCCTGACCTTCCTGGTGTGCTTCGCGGTGATGTGCTCCGGCATCACCTCCGCCTCGGCCGCGTCTCGCGCCTTCGCCGCCAACCTCGCCACCGGCTTCGGCCTCGACGTCGGCAACGGCGTCATCCTGCTGATCGCGCTGGCGTTCATGCTCCTGGTCCTGGCCGTCAACCTCCGCGGCGTCGGCGAGAGCGTCAAGATCAACGTGCTGCTCACCGCGGTCGAGCTCTCGGGTCTCCTGATCGTCATCCTGGTCAGCCTGTACTTCATCCTCGGCGGGAACGCCGACTTCTCCCGCGTCGTCACCTTCGAGACCGCCTCCGACAAGAGCGTGTTCCTGGCTGTCAGCACGGCCACGTCGCTGGCCTTCTTCGCCATGGTCGGGTTCGAGGACTCGGTCAACATGGCGGAAGAGACCAAGAATCCGGCCCGGATCTTCCCTCGCATGATGTTCACCGGGCTCGGGATCACCGGGTTGATCTACGTGCTCGTGTCCATCTGCGCCGTCGCCGTGGTCCCCGTCGGACAGCTCTCCGACAGCGAGACCCCGCTCGCGACGGTGGTACAGACGGCGGCTCCCGGCTTCCCGATCTCCGATCTGCTGCCGTTCATCTCGATGTTCGCGGTGGCGAACTCCGCGTTGATCAACATGCTGATGGCCAGCCGGCTGCTTTACGGCATGGGCAAGCAGGGCGTGCTGCCGTCCTTCCTGGCCAAGGTGCACCCGGGGCGGCGCACCCCGCAGGCGGCGATCGTGTTCACCACCGTGATCGCCCTCGGGCTGATCACGTTCGTCTCGCTGAGTCCCGACAGCCCGGTCGTGTCGTTGCTGGGCGGGACGACCTCGCTGCTCCTGCTGGCGGTCTTCGCGCTGGTCAACGTGTCCGTTCTCGTCCTGCGCAGGGAAAGCGCGGCGACCGAGCACTTCAGCGCGGGGCGCGTCCTGCCGGTGGTGGGCGTGGTCACGTGCGTGTACCTGGTCCTGCCGTGGTCCTCCGGGCGTCCCTCCGGCCAGTACGAGATCGCGGGCGTGCTGCTCGCGCTGGGCCTGATCCTCTGGGTGCTCACCTGGTACGCCCGCAGGAAGGAGAACGCGGACGCCGGCTGACCGGACTGATCCGGCGAGCGCCCGCCCGCCGGGTCAGGCCGACTCGCGGATCACCAGCTCCGTGGGCAGTATCACCGGGTCCACGTGCTCGGCGCCGTCGATCAGCGCGAGCAGCAGGCGTACCGTCTCCTGCGCCACCTCCGCCAGCGGCTGGCGGATCGTGGTCAGCGGCGGGTGCGTCGAGAGGGCCACCGACGAGTCGTCGAAGCCGCCCACCGCCACGTCGTCCGGCACCCGGCGGCCCGCCGCCCGCAGGGCGGCCAGGGCGCCGGCGGCCATCAGGTCGGAGGCCACGAAGACGGCGTCGATGTCGGGCGTGCGGGCCAGCAGCTCGGTCATCGCCCGCTCGCCGCTCGCCTGCGTCCAGTCGCCGTGCGCGATCAGCTTCTTCGTCGCCTTGCGGCCCAGCACGTCGGCGAAGCCCTCCAGGCGCTGGATGCCGCCGGGGGTGTCCATCGGGCCGGTGATCATGGCGATGCGCCTGCGGCCCTGGTTCACGAAGTATTCGGTCATCTGGCGGCCGCCCAGGCGCTCGTTGGCGGCCGCGTACGGGATGACGCCCTCGCTGCCGATGACGGCGCCGCAGGAGACCGCGGGCGGCCCCGGCCGCAGCGCGTCGATGAACGGGTCGCCGGCGTGCGTGGAGAGCAGCAGCACCCCGTCGGCGTGGCCGCCGCGGACGTAGCGGACCACCCGCTCGCGGTCGCCCTCGTCGCCCGCCAGCATCATCACCAGCGACAGGTCCCGCTCGGCGAGCATCCTGATGGCGACCCGGATGGTCGTGCTGTAGTTGGGATCCTCGAACAGCTTCTCGTGCGGCTCCGACAGCACCATCACGATCGACCCGGTGCGCTGGGTGACGAGGCTGCGCGCGGCCCGGTTGACGACGTAGCCGGTCTCGGAGATGGCGCGCTCGATCGCCACGCGTGCCGCCGGGCTGACGTACTTGTCCCCGTTGAGCAACCGGGACACCGTGCCGCGGGACACGCCCGCGGCGGCGGCGACGTCATGGATCGTAGGGCGCTTCATTTCACGGCTCCGGAGGACAGATCGGTCTTCCAGTATCGCTGCATCGTGAGGAAGAGCGCGATCAAGGGAACGAGTGACAGGAAGGCCCCGGTGAGGATCAGGTTGTAGAGCGAGGGCTGGTTCGCCCCCGACTGCAGCAGCGTGAACAGGCCCACCGTGAGCGGGAACTTGCCGTCGTCGCCGAGCATGATGAACGGCAGCAGGAAGTTGTTCCAGATGGCCACGAACTGGAACAGGAAGATCGTCACCATGCCCGGCACCATCAGCGGCAGGGCCACCCGGTGCATCAGCCGCCACTCGGTGGCCCCGTCGATCCGTCCCGCCTCCAGCAGCGAGTCGGGGATGGCCGCCGCGGCGTAGATGCGGGCCAGGTAGATGCTGTACGGGTGCAGGATCTGCGGCAGCAGGACGGCCCAGTAGGTGTCGGCCAGCCCGACCTTGGAGAACAGCAGGTACTGCGGGATAGCCAGCACCACCGCCGGCACGAGGATGCCGCCGATGAGCAGGTTGAAGATGAGGTTGCGGCCGGGGAAGCGGAACTTCGCCAGCGCGTACCCCGAGATCGCCGAGACCGCGGTCGACAGCAGCGCGCCGCCGCCCGCGTACAGCAGCGTGTTGGCCGCCCACAGCCAGAACACCCCGTCCCGGTAGGCGAACAGCTGGGTCACGTTGTCGGCGAAGCCCGTACCGAAGGCCAGCGTCGAGGTGGTGAACAGCTCGCCCGGCGACTTGGTCGCCGCGATCAGCACCCAGAGCACCGGGAACAGGCAGTAGATCGCGCCGAGCAGGAGCAGCCCCGTCGGGGCCACCCCCCACGGCCTGCGCGCGAGCGTCGCGCGGTGTGTCGTGGCCATCAGCCCTCCCCGAAGGCGCGGTTGCGGACCACGCGCAGGAACCCGAACGACAGGACGAGCGAGATCGCCGCGATGACGATCGAGGTGGCGGCGGCCGAGTACAGGTCGCCGGTGACGAACGCGTCGCGGTAGACCTTCATGAGCGGGCTCCACGTGGAGCTGATCGTGTTGGTCAGCGGCCGCAGCGTGGTGGGCTCGGTGAACACCTGGATGGTCGCGATGATCGAGAAGACCGTGGTCAGGATGATCGCCGGGGCGAGGATCGGGATCTTCACCCGCAGGGCGATCTGGAGCTCGGACGCGCCGTCCAGCCGCGCGGCCTCGTACAGGTCGCGCGGGATCGCCCGCAGCGTGGTGTAGAGCACGAGCATGTTGAAGCCGGTCCCGCCCCACACCGCCACGTTCGCCATGGAGTACGTGACGGTGCTCGCGCCGAGGAAGTCGATGTCCAGGACGTCCCTGATGGGGCTGAGCGAGGGCAGGTAGAGGAAGCCCCACAGCAGCGTGGCGGCCACGCCCGGCACCGCGTACGGCAGGAAGATCGCGATCCGCGAGAACCGGGCCAGCCGCACCCGCGCCGAGTCCAGCAGCAGCGCGAACAGCAGGGCCAGCCCCAGCATCACGACCAGCACCAGCGCGCCGTAGCCGAGCACGCGCAGCCAGCCGTGCCACAGCTCGGGGTCGGACAGGGCCGCGGAGAAGTTGTCGAACCCGACGAAGATCTCCTTCCGCGCGCCCTTGCCCAGCCCGAGCCCGGACACCTTGGTACGGCGCGTCGCCAGCCAGACGGTGTACCCGATGGGCACCGCGAGGAAGAGCGTGAACAGCACGATCGCGGGCGTCAGGAAGAGGTACGGCCACGCCCCCCTCTCGGACTTCTTCATGAGGCGATCTGGAATCCGGACTTGCGCATGTCGGCGACGGTGGCGTCCTGCATGCCCTGGATCGCGGCGGAGAACGATGACTTGTTCTGCACGGCCTTGTCGAAGTTGTCCTTGAAGGCGTTGTACGTCACGCCGACGTTCGGGCCGAAGGTGAAGCCGCGGGCGACGGCGGAGACGGCGGCGGCCTGCTGCCAGAAGTCGGGCTGGTTGGAGAAGTAGTCGGGGGCCTGGCCGAGCGAGGACTGGGCCTTGGTGGCGGCCGGGTAGATGGCGGCCTCCTTGACCAGCAGGTCCAGGGCGGCGGGGTCGGTGTTCATCCAGGTGGCGAACTGGGCGGCGGCGGCCTTGTTCGGCGTCTTGGCGGACACGGCCGTGGACGAGCCGCCCCAGAAGCCGCTGAAGTTCTCGCCCGCGCTCCACTGCGGCAGCGGCGCGGCGGCCCACTTGCCCTTGGCCTTGGGCGCGTTGCTCGCCAGCACGCCCGGCGCCCACACCGCCGACGGCCAGGTCAGCAGCTTGCCGTCGTTGAGCGCCTTGTTCCACTCGGGGGTGAAGTACGGCATGCCGTCGATGACGCCCTCCTTGACCAGGCCGCCCCAGTAGTCGGCGACCTTCTTGGTGGGCTCGTCGGCGATGTTGACCTTCCAGGACTCGCCGCTGATCGACCACCACTGGGCCCCGGCCTGCTGGGCCAGGCCCGTGAACGCTCCCGGATCCTTGCTGGAGAACGTGCCGAGGTAGGCCTTCGGATCCTTCTCGTGCACGGTGCGCGCGGCGTCGGCGTACTCCTGCCAGGTCTTCGGGACCGCGATGCCGTACTTGTCGAACAGGTCCTTGCGGTAGAAGAGCATCATCGGCCCGCTGTCCTGCGGGATCCCGTACACGCCCTCCGTGCCGAGCGTGACCAGGCCCCACAGGCCCTCGGCGAACTCGCCCTTGATCGAGGCGGTCTCGGCCTTGAGGTCGGCCACCGCGTCGGCGGCGACGAACGAGGGAAGGTGCTGGTACTCGGCCTGGACCAGGTCCGGCGGGTTGCCGGCCTTGGCCGCGGTGAGGAACTTGGCCGCCGCGTCGTCACCGCCCGCCTGCTTGCTGACCGTGACCTGGACGTCCGGGTGGGCCTGGTTCCAGACGGCGACGATCTTGTCCATGTTGGGGGCCCAGGTCCAGTACGTCAGCTTGACCGGTCCCTTGGCGGCGGCCGTGGGGCTCTGCGCCGCCTCGGTGCTTTGGGCGGGTTCGCTGGACCCGCAGCTCGCGAGAGTGGCCGTGAGCACGACGGCCAGGGCGGCTCCGAGGCGGTTGGCGCGCATGCGTACCTCCAGAAGGTTCTGTGAACGTGCACAGAGTGAAACAGCCGCGAAACGCGCGTCAAGGGGTCGTTATGTTCTCGTTAATCAGCCATTATCGGGATAAGTCGGGGCGGCTTCCCTGGAAGACCGGGTTGGCGCTACTGTGCACGTTCACAGAAGAGCTTCTCTAGGGGGATGGATGTATCCGGAGCGTCCTGCCGGCATCGCCTTTGGCGGCGACTACAACCCGGAGCAGTGGCCACGCGAGATCCTGGAGGAGGACGTGGCCCTGATGCGCGAGGCCGGGGTCAACCTGGTCAGCCTGGGCCTGTTCTCGTGGGCGCTGATGGAGCCCGCGGAGGGGCGCTACGAGTTCGGCTGGCTGGACGAGATCGTCGACCGGCTGCACGAGGCGGGGGTCGCGGTCGACCTGGCCACGCCGACCGCCGCCCCGCCCGCCTGGTTCATCCGGAAATATTCTGATGTGCTGCCGGTGACCAGGGAGGGGACGCGGATCGGGTTCGGCGGCCGGCAGAGCGCCTGCTCCAGCGCCCCGGCCTTCCGCGAGGCGACCGCGCGGCTGGTGCGCGCGCTGGGCGAGCACTACCGCGGGCATCCGGCCGTGGTCATGTGGCACGTGCACAACGAGTACGGGGCGCCGCTCGGCGAGTGCTACTGCGAGCACAGCGTGGCGGCCTGGCGCGTCTGGCTGAAAGCCACGTATCGCGATATTTCCGCATTGAACGACGCCTGGGGTGCCACGTTCTGGGGCCAGACGTACACCGACTGGGCGGAGATCGACGCCCCCCGGTTCAACCACACGGTCGTCAACCCGGCCCAGCGCCTCGACTACGCCCGTTTCAGCGACGGCCAGCACCGCGAGCACTACGCGCTCCAGCGCGACATCCTGCGCGAGCTCACCCCGGGCATCCCCGTGACCACGAACTTCGCCGGCACCGTCAACTGCAAGTCCACCGACCTGTGGCAGTGGGCCCGCGAGCTGGACGTGGTCGCCAACGACCACTACCTCCAGGCCGAACGGCCGGACAACCACATCGACCTGGCCATGTCGGCCGACCTCGCCCGCTCGGTGGCGGGCGGCGCGCCGTGGATGCTCATGGAGCACTCGGCGGGGGCGGTCAACTGGCAGCCGCGCAACATCGCCAAGCGCCCTGGCGAGATGCGCCGCAACAGCCTGGCGCACGTGGCCCGCGGCTCGGACAGCGTGCTGTTCTTCCAGTTCAGGGCGTCGCGGTTCGGGGCCGAGAAGTTCCACTCGGGGATGGTGCCGCACGCGGGGACCGGCTCCGAGCAGTGGCGCGAGGTGGTGCGGCTGGGCGCCGACCTGCGCCGGCTGGCCGATCTGCGGGGCAGCCGGGTGCGGGCCGAGGTGGCGATCGTCTGGGACTGGGAGTCGTACTGGGCGCTGGAGCTGGACTGGCGGCCGTCGGTGGACCTGACGTTCAGGGAGCGGATGGACGCCTTCTACGAGGCGCTGTGGCGGGAGCACGTCACGGTGGACTTCGTCCACCCTTCAGCCGATATTTCGGGATATCGGGTGGTGGTGGCGCCCAGCTCGTACCTGCTGACGGAGGCGTCCGCCAAGAACCTCCACCGGTACGTCGAAGGGGGCGGCAACCTGCTCGTCTCCTACTTCTCCGGCATCGTGGACGAGCACGACACCATCCACCCGGGCGCCCACCCCGGCGCGCTGCGCGAGCTCCTTGGCCTGTCGATCGAGGAGTTCCACCCGCTGCGCGAGCACGAGACGGTGACGCTGGCGGGCGGCGACACCGCCCGGATCTGGTCCGAGCGGGTCCACCCGGCGGGCGCGGTCGCCGTACGGGAGTTCGCCACCGGGCCCGACGCGGGGCACCCCGCCGTCACCCGCCACGACCTGGGCGCGGGCTGCGCCTGGTACCTCGCCACCGCACCCGTGACGGGCCTGCGCGGGCTGCTCGCGCAGGTGCTCGACCACGCGGACGTGTCCCGGCCGCGCGGCCTCCCCGACACCCTCGAACTCGTACGCCGGGGCGGCCACGTCTTCCTGATCAACCACGGCGACCAGAGCGTGACGGTCGAGGGGGTGACCGGGACCAGCGTGTTCGACGGCGTACGGCACGAAGGATCGGTCACCGTCGCGCCCGGCGCGGTCACGGTCATCGCCCCCACCCCCTAGGGAGATCTCGATGAAACGCATCCTGACCACGCTCCTGTTAGTGCTCGCGTCCCTGACCGTCGCGCACCCGGCCCAGGCGGGGGTGCTGCGGATCAGGGGCGCGGACGTCTCCAGCCTCGCCAAGTCGGAGGCGTACGGCGGCGTCTACCGCGACGCCCGCGGCCGCAGGGGCGACGCGCTGCGCATCCTGTCGGACGCCGGGCTCAACTACATCCGGCTCAAGGTCTGGGTGAACCCGGCCGACGGCTACAACACCAAGGCGCAGATCCTCACGGTCGCCAAGCGGGCCAAGGCGCAGGGCATGAAGCTGCTGGTGGACTTCCACTACTCCGACACCTGGGCGGACCCGGGCAAGCAGTTCAAGCCCGCCGCGTGGGAGTCGCTCACGCTCGACCAGCTCGCGCAGGCCGTGTACGACCACACGTACGACGTGCTCGCCGCCCTGCGCCGCCAGGGCACCACGGCGGACATGGTGCAGGTGGGCAACGAGATCAACGGCGGCCTGCTCTGGCCGGACGGCTCCAACTCCGGCTGGCCGAACACCGCCCGCCTGCTGAACGCCGGGTACGACGCGGTCAAGCGGGTCTCGCGCTCGACCGAGGTCGTGCTGCACCTGGCGAACGGGGGCGACAACGGGCTGTACCGGTGGTGGTTCGACAACGCCGCCACCTACGGCATCCGCTACGACGTGATCGGGCTGTCGTACTACCCGTACTGGCACGGGACCCTGGAGACGTTCCAGGCCAACCTCAACGACGTGGCCACCCGTTACGGGCGGCCGGTGGTCGTGGTGGAGACGGCGTACCCGTTCACGACGGAGGACGACGACGGCTGGCCGAACATCATCGTCTCGGCGGAGCCGTACCCCGGTTACCGGGCGACCCCGCAGGGCCAGGCCGCGATGCTGGCCAAGGTCGCCGACATCGTCCGCCAGGTCCCCGACGGGCTCGGCCTCGGCCTGTTCACCTGGGAGGCGACCTGGACCGGCGTCAAGGGCAACGGCTGGGACCCGGCGGACCCGTCGTCGGGCAACGGCTGGGAGAACCAGGCCCTGTTCGACTACTCCGACCGCGCCCTGCCCGCCATGCGCGTCCTCGGCCACTCCTGATCTCCCGCACGCGCCCCTCTCTCGTCCCCGGAGCCACCGGGCCGGGCCTGACACGGAATCCTGACCGCCATTTACCGAAATTGCGGAATCTGACTCCCCGCGACACTATGATCGCTTTACGCCATCTCCGCACCACGGCGCGTACGCGAAGGAGCCGCCCATGGCCGACCGCTGGCCGGAGCGCGCGCCGCGGAGAATCGACACCTCCAGGCCCAGCGTCTCCCGCGTCTACGACTTCATGCTCGGCGGCAAGGACAACTACGAGGCGGACCGCGAGATGGCGCTGCGGGCGCTGGAGATCGTCCCGGACGCGCGGGAGGCGGCGCGGGCCAACCGGGAGTTCCTCGGGCGGGTGGTCAGGTTCCTGGCGGCGCAGGCCGGCCTGCGCCAGTTCCTGGACCTCGGCTCCGGGCTGCCCACGCAGGGCAACGTCCACGAGATCGCCCAGTCGGCCGCCCCCGGCAGCCGGGTCGTCTACGTCGACCACGACCCGATCGTGCTCGTCCACGGCCGCGCGCTGCTGGCCGTGAACGAGGCGACCACGGTCGTCGAGGCCGACGTCAGGGACCCGGACGCGGTCCTCGACGACCCGGAGACCAGGGGCCTCATCGACTTCGGCCGCCCGGTCGGGCTGCTGATGTTCGGCATCCTGCACCACCTGGCCGACCACGAGGACCCGGCCGGGATCGCCGCCCGCCTGATGGCCCGCCTCCCGGCCGGCAGCCACCTGGCCGTCTCCCACTTCTGCGACCCGGGCATGGCGCACCCCGAGGCGTCCGCCCAGGCGTGCGCGGCCGAGAAGCTGTTCAACGAGACCCTGGGCACCGGCCGGTGGCGCACCCGCGAGGAGATCCTCGCCTGCTTCGACGGCCTGGAGCTGCTGGAGCCCGGGCTCGTGCCGCTGCCGGAATGGCGGCCGGACTCCGGCGACCTCGCCCGGCCCGGCCTGTCCCGCCACACCCTGGCCGGAGCCGTCGCGCGCAAGCCCCGGTGAGGGGTCACAGCGCGCCCGCGTAGACCCAGCGGCCCTCGAAACGGACGAACCTGCTGTTCTCCTCCAGCTCCCCCGGATTGCCGCGTTCGACGTAGTGGGCGCGGAAGCGCACCGTGCCCTCGGTGTGGACGACGCTGCCGCCGGTCGTCTCCAGCACCTCCAGCCGCACCCAGCGCGTCTTGCTGTCGAGGCCGAGCCGGGCGGGGCGGCCGGACGGGTGCCAGGTGCGCAGCAGGTAGGCCGCGTCGCCCACGCCGAAGGCGCTGTATCGGGACCGCATGAGCTGCTCGGCGGTGGCGGCCACCGCCTCGCCCCGGTGGAACCTGCCGCAGCAGTCCTGGTAGGAGGCGGGCAGACCGCACGGACATGTACGAGGCATGACCCCTATTGTGCCGGGACCGGCAGCCGCGTCGTGAGCTCGGTCAGCGTGGGCCCGAGCGGGGCGTCCAGGGTGAGGGAGGCGTCGGCGTCGCCGCCGGTCGCCCCCTGGTTGACGATGGCGATGGGGATGCCGAGCGAGGCGGCCTTGGTGACGAACCGCAGCCCCGACCTGACGGTCAACGACGACCCCAGCACCAGCAGCAGGCGCGCGCCAGCCACCAGGGCGAAGCACTCGTCCACGCGGGGCCGGGGGACGTTCTCGCCGAAGAACACCACGTCGGGCTTGAGCACCCCGCCGCACGCCGCGCAGTCGACCACCTGGAAGCCGGCCACCTGCGCGTCGGTGAGCACGGCGTCGCCGTCGGGGTTGATCCGGGCGCCGGCGGCCTCCCATTCGGGGTTGGCGGCCCGCAGCCGCCGCTCCAGCTCGGCGCGGGGCGTGCGCTCGCGGCACGACAGGCACACCACCCGGTCGAGCCCGCCGTGCAGCTCGATCACCCGCCGCGCCCCGGCGGCCTGGTGCAGGCCGTCGACGTTCTGGGTGACGATGCCGGCGAGCAGCCCGCGCCGCTCCAGCTCGGCCACGGCCCGGTGGCCGGCGTTGGGCCGGGCCTGGCCGATCTGCCGCCAGCCGACGTGGCTGCGCGCCCAGTATCGCTGCCGCGCCTGCGCGCTGCCGGTGAAGCGCTGGTACGTCATCGGCTCCGCGCGCCGGGCCCGGCCGGTCGGCCCCCGGTAGTCGGGGATGCCGGACTCGGTCGACAGGCCCGCTCCGCTGAGCACAGCCACGCCTCCCCCGGCGACCAGCTCGGCCAGTCGTGTCACTGTCACAACCTCCATGGTGCCCGATCTCCGCGACCGCCCGTCCCCCGGCCCCGCACCGGGGGACGGGCGCCTCCCGGTGGCTACTCGCCCGCGTGTTCCCCGGCCTCGGCGATCCGCTCGGCGCTCCACAGCCGCCGCATCTCCGGGCAGCTCGCCAGCAGCTCGCCGAGCCGCCCGCGCCCCGCGACCCGGCCGCGGTCGAGCACCACGACCTGGTCGGCGCGTTCGAGCGCGGCCTGCCGGTGGGAGACGACCAGCAGGGTGCCGTGGCCGGCGATCCGCTCCCACAGGAGGCGCTCGGTCTCGACGTCGAGCGCGGACGACAGGTCGTCCACGACCAGCAGGTCCGGGTCGCGTACGAGGGCGCGGGCGGCGGTGGCCCGCTGCACCTGCCCGCCGGACAGCCGCACCCCGCGCGGACCCACCACCGTGTCGAGCCCGTCGGGCATGGCGGCCAGGTCCGGCTCGAACGCGGCCAGCTCCAGCGCCCGCCGGAGCTCGGCGTCGGTCGCGGGCCGGCCGAGGAGCAGGTTCTCGCGCAGGGTCTCGGAGAACAGCCTCGGGACCTGGCTCGCGTACGCCGCCCGGCCGGGGACGAGGAACGTGCCCGGGTCGTCGACGGGCACGCCGTTCCACGAGATCGTGCCCTCGTCCGGCGGCAGCAGGCCGAGCAGGGCGCGTACCAGGGTGGTCTTGCCCGAGCCGACCGCGCCCGTCACGACCGTGAACGAGCCGCGCTCGACGCGCAGGTCGATCCCCCGCACCCCGCCCGCGCTCAGCCCGCGGGCCTCCAGCACCCGCAGCGGGCCCGGGTGCGGGGGCACGGCCGGAGCGGCCGGCGGGTCCCGGCGCAGCCAGACGTCGGCGCCGCGCGACAGGTCGTCGGCGCTCTCGTGCGGTGCCATCAGCCGGGTGAGCCGCTCGGTGGCGACCGCGGCCTGCGGCAGGCGGTAGAGGATGGTGCCGATCGACCGGGGCAGGGCCGTCAGCCAGCCGATGTAGCTGGTGAACAGCGCGAGGTCGCCCACCGTGAACTCGCCGCCGCGCATCGCGGGGGCGGCCAGGAGCAGGACGAGCCCGATGCTGAGCTCGACGGTCGCGCCGGTCGTGGCGTCCAGCAGGTCGGTGGCCAGGCGGTCCTTGACGGCCGCCGCGCGCCGTCGCCGGTTGTGCTCGCGCAGCCGCTCCAGCGCGGCCGCCTCGGCTCCCGCGGTCTTGATCGCGAGCACTCCGGCGAAGAGCTCGCCCACGTACCCCGTGACGGCCGCGCCGAGCGTCCTGGACCGCTGGTGCAGCCGCTCGACGGTCTGCCGCATGAGCCTGCCCAGCACTCCGATCGCGATCATCGGCAGCACCAGCGCCAGCGTGATGACCGGATCGACGGACGCCATGATCGCCAGCGCGGCGGCGGCGAAGAGCGTCGTCCCGGCCAGGCTGACGCTCTCGTCGGTGAAGTCGACCGCGTCGGCCACGTCGTCCCGCAGGCGGGCGACGGACTCGCCGGGCGAGTGCGGCAGCCGCGCCGCGGCGGGGCCGCGGGCGGTCAGGACGGAGCGCAGGGTGTTGGCCCGCAGCAGGGTGGCCGCCGCCGCCCACCAGTAGACCCCGTACGTCCACGCGATGACGATCATCAGGCCCCGCGCCACCTCCACGCCCACGAACGCCGCGCACAACCACAGCGCCCAGCCCGGGTCGCCGCCGAGCCCGTCGAAGATCCGCTGCAGGACGAGCCCGCTCGCCAGCGGGATCACGTGGACGGGCAGCCAGAGCAGCGCGCCGATGAGGTAGCGGCGGAAGTCGAACGTGGCCAGCCTGGTGGCCACCAGCATGACCGGTTTCACCGGCTCACCCCCGCCAGGTCGAGCAGGCGCCCGAACCTGCTGCCGGGGTCGGCGGCGAGGTCGGCGCGGCGGCCGTACTCGATGATCTTGCCGTGGTCGAGCACGGCGATCTTGTCCACGCGCGACAGCGAGGACAGGCGGTGCGCGATGATCACGCCGGTCCGGCCGTCGAGCAGGCGGTCGACGCTCTGCTCGATGCGGCGTTCGGTGGCGGGGTCGAGCCTGCTGGAGGCCTCGTCGAGCACGACGAGGCCAGGGTCGGCGAGGAACGCGCGGGCGAACGCGATGAGCTGCGCCTCGCCCGCCGACACCGCGCGCAGCTCGGTGTCGAGCCCGTCGGGCAGCCCGGCCAGCCAGTCGCCCAGTCCGACGCCGTGCAGGACCTCCCGCAACCGCCCGTCCCCCGGTGACGGCCGGAAGAGCGTGAGGTTGTCGCGCAGGCTCGCCGCGAAGAGCTGCACGTCCTGCGTGACCACGCCGATCCGCGTTCGCAGGGACGCCTGGTCCGCCTCGCGCAGGTCCAGCCCGCCGACCCGTACGGCGCCCTCGGTCGGGTCGTACAGGCGCAGCGCCAGGCGGGCGAGCGTGGTCTTGCCGCTGCCGGTGCGCCCCACCAGGCCCAGCGTCTCGCCTGGGGCCAGCGTGAGGCTGACGCCCGACAGCACCTGCTCGTCGTCGCCGGGGTAGGCGAAGCCGACGCCGTCCAGGCGCAGGCCGAGCGGGCCGGTCGGGGGCAGGGACCGGGTGCCCTCGGGCAGCGTGCGCCGTTCTGCCAGCAGGTCCGCGATGCGGGCCAGGCCGGCCAGCGCCGCCTGGTACTGCCTGATCTGGTCGATGAGCCGCTCGAACGGCGCCCGTACCATCAGCGTGTACTGGAAGATCAGCACGGCGGTGCCGACCGTGAGCGCCCCCGACCGCAGCGCCCAGGCGGCGAGCCCGAGCATGATCGCGGTGCCCGCGGCGAAGGCCACCGACGTGCCCGCCAGCAGCGTGGTGCCGATGCGGGCGTCCTTGACCTCGGCGCGGAAGAGGGCGGCGCTGACCTGGTGGAAGCGGCGTACGGTGTGCTCGCCGGCCCCGTTGGCGCGAAGGTCCTCGGCTCCGGCCAGCCGCTCCTCCAGCATGCCGAACAGCCGCGCGCTCGCCGCGCGTGACCGGGCGGCGGCCGGGACGGCCAGCCGCTGGGCGCGGGCCATCCCCCACCCGATGAGCAGGCAGTAGACCAGCAGCGCGCAGCCGATGCGCCAGTCGGCGCCGAACACGAGGACGACCACCCCGGCCAGGAGCAGCACGCCGGCCACGACGTCCATGAGGAACGCGACGACGAAGTCGGCCACGGCCACGACGTCGCCGTCCACGCGCTCGATCATCTCGCCGGGCGTGTGCCGGCCGTGGAAGGCCAGGTCCAGGCCGAGCGCGTGCCGGGCGAGGCGCTCGCGCAGGCGGTTGGTGCCGTCCCAGGCCAGGCGGCCGGCCAGCCACGCGGTGATCAGCCGGGCGGCCTGCCCGGCGACAGCCAGCGCCAGATAGCCGGCGGCGATCACGGTCAGGTGCCTGATGCTCGCGCCGCCGATCGCGTCGTCCACGAAGCGGCGGGTGATCTGCGGCGCCGCCAGCGGGAGCGCGGTGGCGGCGGCGATCGCCGCGACGAGCGCGGCGCTCTGGCGGGGTCCTGGGCGCAGCAGGCGCAGGACGGAGGTGCTATGCGGTGGAATCCCTTGGTCGAATGATCTCGACGACAAACGTCATGCCCTTTGGATAGGAGGTCTCATTGCTCTGGCGGGACATGAACGTCGTCCTCATCGCCGGCCTCCTTGATCCGATGGGCTCGCTCCAGGGAGTACAGCAGCCCGGCGCGGGCCGGGCAACCGATTTATCCGCTCCTCCTCGGCACCGCGTGCCGACCGCGCGGGCGGCACGCCCCGGTCACCCGGCGCACCTGCTTCCCCGGCCGGGTGTCCGAGGCGTCCCGCGACCGTGCCCTTCGACGGGCCCGGCGTCCTTGTCCTCCCTCAGCGGCACTCCCCCTGCCACGGGTACGGATGCGCCGCCCGCGCGCGCGGGGTGACCGGATCCGCCGCCCGTGAGCAGGAATCCGCGCGCACGTCCGCCGGCCCCGGATAGCGGGCGACCGCCCGCGAGCGCGTCGCCGGGGCGGGAGAGCAGGTGTCGGGAGCCTCCGGTTTCGGCCGGGGCACCGGGTGGCCACCGGCCGGGCGCAGGTAGACGCAGCGGAGCTCGGCGGCGAACCGGAGCCCGCCGTCGCGCAGCCAGCACTCCTCCGGTCCCGGCAGCGTCTCCGTCAGCGTGAGCCGCTCGGCCGTGGCCGCCAGCCGGCCCAGCCCCTCGACGAGCGCGGGCGAGCGGGTGTCGACGTGGATCGGCCTGCGCTCGCGGGGGGACGCGGCGAAGAACGTCACGGGCAGGTCGTGCGTCTCCCGCAGCCGCGCCATCGCGACCAGCAGCTCGCGATCCCCGAGCGCCTGCCCGAGCGCCTCGAAGGAGGCCCGGCCCACGCGCCACGCGCGCCGCGAGATGACCACGTTGTCCCAGGTCAGCCGGGGCACCCTGGACAGGTGCCGCAGGTCCGGCCGCCGCACCCTGGGCAGGGCGAGCGCCGTGTGCAGCGCGGTGTCGTCGTGCTCGCCGTTGTGCAGCAGCAGCGGCCCGTCCACCCCCTTGGCCCGCAGGACGGCGCTGCGCCCGTCGCTGTGCACGTACAGCTCGTCGAGCCCGATCCGGCGCCGCCCGCCGTCGGCCGTCACGCCGCCCAGCTCCAGCACCGGCCCGGGGAACTCCAGCGGCGGCCGGCCGGTGGCGCGCCGCGAGATGACGTTGAGGGCAGTGTGGTTGCCGAGCGCCCGCACGATCGCCGCGTCGCGCTCGGCGACGAGCTCGGCGCCGTCGGGGTGGAACTGCAGGGCCCACGGCGTGAGCAGCGCGACGTCATGGAGGTCGCCGAGGACCAGCGGGGTCAGGCCCTGCTCGTACGCCTCCAGCGACGGCGCGGCCACCATGACGTCGGCCGAGCAGAGCACGGGCGCGGCCGGCGGATCGGGGTCCTCCAGCAGGCCCGCGAGGTCGACGGTGGCGGCGCCGGGCGGCGCGGCCCGCACGATCGCGGCGATCCGCTCGGCGAGGCGGTCGCCGTAGCGGATCTCCAGGTCGTCGCTCGCCCCCAGCACCTCGGCCAGCCCGAACGTGCCCGCGCCGAGCCGGCCGGCGAGCAGCCGGTTGGTGTGCTGCCTGGTCAGCTCGGCGTCGGCGGCGAGCAGGTCGAGGACCTGGGGCACGCGGCCTTCCAGGTCGGCCGCCAGCCCTTCGCCGACGGTCACCCGGAGCGTGCCGGCGGCGGCCTCGTGCACGACGACGCCCTTGTCGCCGGGCCGGTCACGGGGCTGGTCACCGGGCCGGTCCTCGTGCGCCCGCCCGCTGCCGGCCAGCGTCTCGATCCGCCGCTGGAGGGCCAGCTTCACGTCGGGAGAGGCGGCGGGATACTGCGCGAGCAGCTCGGTGATCTCCCGTACGCGCCGCCCCACCGGCAGGTCGCCGCCGGGGCCGCAGGCGTCCGGGCAGGGGGTTTCGGCAGGCAGGCGTTCGCGGAGCCAGGACAGCGGGTCGGCGACGGTGGCCGGCGGGCACAGGTCGTGGGTGAGCAGCCCGCGGCGCACCGCCACCGCCAGGGCCGCGGCGGCCTGCTCCAGCTCCACCCCCGATTCGGCGGCGATCTCGGCCAGCGTCCGGCTCCCGTCGCACAGCGCCACGAACGGCGCCGCGTCGGGCACGGCGTCCGGCACGTCGCCCGTCCACGTCCGGCGGCGCGGCACCAGCCCCGCCACGAGCGCGGGATCGGCCAGGACGCGCTGCTGGAGCGACTCGCCCACCCAGTCGGCCGGGTACGCGACCCGCCGCGGGCGCGTCAGGTGACCTGACCACGTGTGGCCGCCGGCCGCCGCGGGCTCCACGCGGCCGTGGTCGAGCGGGCCGAAGCAGCACGTGGCGCAGAGCCCCTGCAGGACCGAGCCGACCAGGCGCCGCAGCCGGCCGCCCTTGGCGAGGCCGCGCCGCACGTCGCGGTAGAGGCCGGGCGCGCAGCGCACGAGGGCGTCGAGGAAGCGCTCGTCGGCCGCGATCCCGGCCACGGCCGAGCGGGCGAGCGCCGCCTCGGCGGCCGTCGTGCCCGCCAGGGCGAGCCGGGCGTCCTCCAGCGACCCGGTCGCCTCGTTCCAGGCGGCGAGCCAGCCGGCGGGCGCGGGGGTGTCGCCCGGGAGCGGGCGCAGGTCGCGCAGGCGGCTGCGCAGGCCACGCGGCAGCCGCCCGCTGCCCGTCCCGCGTGCGGGACGGGTGTCCCCGCCTGCGGCGCTGCGGGCCGGGCGGGGGTCCTCGGGCCGGGGGCCGCGGGCCGGGGCCTCGGCGAGCAGGTCGAGCGCCCGCCGCTCCAGCCGAACGACCTCGGCGGCGGCCGCCGCGGCCCGCGGGTAGGCCAGGGATCGGACGAGCTCCCAGGGAAAGCCCGCGCTCCGGACGGTCACGGCCGGCAGCAAAGTCCAGTCCTGCTCACTCACACGGCCCACCCCTTCTCGCGCGAATTGCACCCGGCACGCCTTAACTCAAAATGCTTACAAGATCGTCTTTGCTTGTCAATGACATTGTCGATGAGAAATCAATGAGCAGACCATAATGAATCCGCCGCCGAAACCAGCAAATCCCGCCATAAGGTGCAGAGTCGTTTGCTTCTGGCTTTCATCCCCTTATCTTCCCTGTACAGGGGCCTGATCCGGGCTCGACGGCCCGAATTCGGCCACTCATCTCACGATTTCTTCCGGACGTTCGAAAAAATCACCGTTACGCCGTTCGACCGATGGGGGATGAACGACTCGTGACGGATGGCGGGCGGCGCGAAGGGCCGAATCTCTCGACACCGGCGTTCGTCGCCGGACTCGTCGTCATCACCGCGGTGGTGGCCGCGCTCGACATCTTCACGGGCACGGCGGTGCGGCTGTTCCCGCTGCTGATCTTCCTCCCGGCGATCGTGGCCGGGCTGGGCACCGTGCGGCAGACGCTCGTCGCGTCGGTGTGGGTGATCCTGGCGGCGGCGGGGATCACCACGTATCTGGGCGGCGAGCTGGACGACAACCTGCTGGCTGCCGGGTTCACCGCCGTGTTCGGCGCCCTGAGCGTGCTCGGCTGCGCCTACCGGGTGCGGCGCGAGGAGGAGGTGCGCCGGCTGCGCTCGGCGGCGGCCGCCCTCCAGCGGCTGATCGTGCGCCCGCTGCCGCTGCGCACCGCCGACGTCGTCATCGACGGCCTCTACCAGCCGGTGGAGGAGGACACGATGGTGGGCGGCGACATGTACGAGGTCGCCGTCTCCCATCACGGCACCCGGGTGCTCATCGCCGACGTGCAGGGCAAGGGCCTGCCCGCCATCGGGACCGCGCTGGCCGTGCTGGGCTCGTTCCGGGAGGCGGCCTACCGGGAGGAGACGCTGGCCGGGGTCGTCGAGGCGATGGAGAACGCCGTGGTCAGGCAGAACACCTTCGCCGCCACCACCGGCGAGCCCGAGCGCCTGGTCACCGCCCTGGTGCTGGACATCAGCCGGCGGCTGGACGTCGAGGCGGTCAACTGCGGGCACATCGCCCCGTACATGATCCACCGCGGCGACGCGCGGCAGGTGAACCTCGGGGAGCCGTCCGTGCCGCTCGGCGTGGGCACGCTCGCCCCCTGGCCGCGCGGGGGCGCGCGGTTCGCGTTCCCGCCCGGCGCGGCGCTGGTGCTGTGCACCGACGGCGTCACCGAGGCCCGCGATCCCCGAGGCGTCTTCTACCCGCTGGAGGACCGCCTGGAGGGCTGGGCCCCCGACCCTCCCGAACGGCTCGCCCAGGCGCTCGGCGAGGACCTCCGCGCGTTCACCAGGACCGCGCCGCGCGACGACATCGCGATCCTCACGCTGCGCCGGACCGAACCCTGACCTGCCGGGAGCCGCTCGCGCGAACATCATGAACCGGTCGCTCCACCCACGCGTACCTACACACATCGGACATGTCCATGGAGGTGTCGTGGAGCTCAGCCTCTTGCGGGCACAGGCTCACAGCCCGTCGTACTTCTCGTTGATGCGTGCCTCGTCAGGAGAGCGCGCGCCGGTTGACTTCTGCATCCCGTGCAATCCATATTTCCCGACCCCGGAGATCTTCGAGCATCTCGGGAGAAACCTGGAGACGATTCTCAAGTTCTATCCGAGCGACGCGGGCACGATCACCGCCGAGCTCTGCGCCACCCTCGGGCTCCACCCGAAGACGGTCGCCATGGGCAACGGGTCGACCGAGCTGATCACCTGGATCGACCACCTGCTGGTGCGCGAGAGCCTCGCGGTGCCCATCCCGACCTTCGGGCGCTGGACCGACCAGCCGCTGGAGACCGGCAAGCGGGTGGACATGTACCCGCTGCTGGAGAGCCGCAACTTCGCCCTCGACGTGCATGACTACGTCTCGTTCATCCGCATGCGCGGCTCCCGGGTGGCGGTGATCTGCAACCCGAACAACCCCGACGGCGGCTACCTGCCCAAGCACGACGTCCTGCAGCTGCTCGACGAGCTCATCGACCTCGACCTGGTGATCGTCGACGAGTCGTTCGGCGACTTCGTGGACTGCGAGCCGGACGCGGGGCTGGCGACGGAGGCGGCGGTCCGGCCGAACGTGATCGTGCTGCGCAGCCTGGGCAAGAACTTCGGCCTGCACGGCATCCGGTTCGGCTACATGGTCGCCAATCCGGCGCTGGCCGGGCGGGTGCGCGACGCGCTGCCCAAGTGGAACCTCAACTCGTTCGCCGAGGTCATCGTGTTCATGATGCGGCAGTTCATGGGCGAGTACCACAACAGCCTCAGGCTGGTGGGCCAGGACAGGCGGGCCATGTTCCAGCAGCTCAGCACCATGCCGGGGCTGTCGGTGTTCGCCTCGCAGGGCAACTTCCTGCTGATCAAGCTGCCGCCCGGCTACGACGGGGTGGGCCTGCGCGACCACCTGCTCTCCGAGCACGGCGTGTACGTGCGCGAGTGCGGCAACAAGCTGGGCACGACGAGCCAGTTCATCCGCCTGGTCGTGCGGCCCCAGGACGACGTGCGGCGGCTGCTCATCGGCATGACGCAGTTCCTGTACTCCGGCAGCTTGCACGAGATCCCCGTCATCGGGGTGCACCACCGGCACGTCAACCCGCTGTCGGCCTGAGATTCCACCCGGGCCCCCGGCGGCGCTCCACGGGGGTCCGGGCGGGCCGTGATGACGCCGCCCGGCCAGGGCGAGGCGCCCGGCTGCCCGGTCTGCAGGAAGTCGCGGTCGCGGCACTTCCTGTCGCTGATCCGCCTGTCGTGCGTCACGACGGCCTGGCCGTCCTCGGTGATCTGCCCGTCGAGCTCCACCCGTTCAGGCGCCCAGGCCCACGACGGGGCCAAGCTGCCGACACGTGGGTCCGAACAGCCTACACTGATCCGTATGCATACTCCCGATTGATCTGGCGTCGCACGCCCAATCCTCCGTTTCCTACCTCGGGAGTGTTCCGCCAACATGATCATCGCCAGTGACATAGAGCTGCGCGCGGGCGCGCGGCTGCTTATTGAAAAAGCTACGTTCCGGGTCAACCCGGGCGACAAGATCGGGCTCGTCGGGCGCAACGGCGCGGGCAAGACGACCCTCACCAAGGTGCTGGCGGGCGAGGGCCTGCCCGCCGCCGGCACCGTCACCACCAGCGGCAGCGTCGGCTACCTCCCCCAGGACCCGCGCACCGGCGACCTGGAGGTGCTCGCCCGCGACCGCATCCTGTCGGCGCGGGGTCTCGACGAGGTCCTGCGCAAGCTGCGCGAGGCCGAGCTCGGCATGTCCTCCGCCGACGACCGCACCCGCGAGAAGGCCGTCAGGAAGTACGGCAGGCTCGAGGACCAGATGCACGTGCTGGGCGGATACGCGGCCGAGTCGGAGGCCGCGTCCATCGCCTCCAGCCTCGGGCTGCCCGATCGCGTGCTGTCGCAGCCGTTGCAAACGCTTTCCGGCGGTCAGCGCAGACGCGTGGAATTGGCACGAATTCTTTTCAGCGGAGCGGAAACTCTCCTTCTCGACGAGCCGACAAACCACCTAGATGCCGACTCAATCGGGTGGCTTCGTGATTTTTTGCGTTCGCATCAAGGCGGCTTGGTGATCATCAGCCACGACGTCGGTCTTCTTGAAGCGACGGTCAACAAGGTCCTGCACCTGGACGCCAACCGCTCGGTGATCGATCACTACAACGTCGGCTGGAAGGCGTACCTCGCCCAGCGCGAGACCGACGAGAAGCGCAGGAAGCGCGAGCGCGCCAACGCCGAGAAACAAGCAGGTGCGCTGCTCGCGCAGGCCGACAAGATGCGCGCCAAGGCCACCAAGGCCAAGGCCGCGCAGGACATGATGCGGCGTGCGCACCGGTTGCTGTCGGGCACCGAGGAAGAGCGTAAAAGCGACAAAGTGGCGCGGTTGCGCTTCCCCGAGCCGCAGCCGTGCGGGCGCACCCCGCTCACGGCCGAGGGGCTGTCCAAGTCGTACGGCTCGCTGGAGGTCTTCACCGACGTCAGCGTGGCCATCGACCGAGGTCACAGGGTCGTCATCCTCGGCCTGAACGGCGCCGGCAAGACCACGCTGCTGCGCCTGCTCGGCGGCATCGAGGTTCCCGACACGGGCGCGATCCGGCCCGGCCACGGCCTCAAGATCGGCTACTACGCCCAGGAGCACGAGACCCTCGACGCCGGCCGCACCCTGCTGGAGAACATGCGGTCGGCCGGGGGCCAGTTCACCGACACCGAGTTGCGAAAGGTGCTCGGCTCGTTCCTGTTCACGGGCGACGACGTCGACAAGCCCGCCGGGGTGCTGTCCGGCGGCGAGAAGACCCGGCTGGCGCTGGCGATCCTGGTGCTGTCGAGCGCCAATGTCCTCCTTCTCGACGAGCCCACGAACAACCTCGATCCGGTCAGCCGCGAGCAGGTTCTCAATGCTCTGAGGTCCTATTCAGGAGCAATCGTCCTAGTCACACATGACGAGGGTGCCGTTGACGCCCTGTCACCGGATAGGGTGATCTTGCTACCGGACGGAACTGAAGACGCATGGAGCGACGAATTTTCCGATCTTGTGGCACTTGCCTGATCTTAATTTGAGTGGGTACGGATCTTTTCCCGTGGAGTAGGTAGCCGATCCCGCTGAAATGACTGATCATGGCGGAGTAACGCTGCGGAAGTCCGGCACTACAGGAGGTACTCGTGGCCGAGACACTGAAGAAGGGCACCCGGGTCACCGGGGCCGACCGGGAAAAACTGGCCGGCGATCTCAAGAAGCGCTACGCCGCGGGCGAGAGCATCCGCGCCCTGGCCGCTTCGACCGGTCGGTCTTACGGGTTCATCCACCGCATCCTGAGCGAGTCCGGCGTGACTCTGCGCGGGCGCGGCGGGGCGACCCGAGGCAAGTCCAAGCGCTGACGGCCGCCTCGGAACGTGCGACCGCAGCCGCCCGTCCCTAGTCAGCCATACCGTCGCGCCCGGGCCAGAATCATATTCTGTAAGCTCGGGCGCGACGGTCAGCACACTGGGCGCGCACTCCTTGCGCGACCAGGACTGGAGGGAGCGGGCGATGGCGGAAGCGCAGGCGCGACAGCGCGGGGGGAATGCGGACGAGGTCTCCGTTGCGGCGGAGGGCGGAGTTCGCTTCGAGGTGGACGGTGAGATAGCGACGATCACGCTGGACCGGCCGGAAAAGCGGAACGCGCAGACGTTCGCGACATGGTCGGCGCTGGCTCGGATCGGCGAGAGCCTGCCCGAGCAGGTGCGCGTAGTCGTCGTGAAAGGTGAGGGACCGTCCTTCTCGGCAGGGATCGACCTGCGAATGTTCACATCTGAGGGGGTGCCCGGACAGGGCTCGTTCAGCTCGGCGGCCAAGAGCGACGACGCAAGCTTCGAGCAGCGCATAAGCCACGCACAGGCGGGGTTCCTGTGGCTGCGCCGCCCGGAGATCGTTTCCATCGCCGCAGTGCAGGGGCACGCGATCGGTGCGGGGTTCCAGCTCGCGCTCTCCTGTGACCTGCGGATCGTGGCCGATGATGTTTCCTTCTGCATGAAAGAGCCCGCACTGGGTCTGGTGCCCGACCTGACGGGGACCAAGCCCCTGGTCGAGCTGGTGGGCCTGGCCAAGGCGATCGACCTCTGCCTGAGCGCCAGGACCGTGCACGCGGACGAGGCCATGCGCATCGGCCTCGCGGAGAAAGTGGTCGCTCGGGGCGACCTGGATCAAGCCGTACGAGACAAGGTCGCGGAGCTGCTGGCCGTCAACCGGGACGCGGCGATCGCGACGAAGCGACTCCTCCAGGGGGCGCAGGGCCGCTCCCTGGAGGAGCAGTGTGCGGCCGAGCGGCTCGAGCAGGCGGCCCGCATCAGGGCCCTCTTCTCCTGACCCCTCCGACCGACCACCCACCGCCTTCGGGGGTTACGACTCGCCTCGGACGGCCGCCCCCCACCGCCGCGCGCTCGGGCTCATGGGCGAAGGGCAGGGCTGCGGGCCTTCCGCGCGAGGGACGACTCCGGGCGCGGGGCGTGGCGCGCAGCCGGGCGCGGGGCCGTCGTGAGCGCGTCTCGGACGGCCGCCCGCCACCGCTGTCGCATCCGTCCTTCGGGGAGAAAGGCGCGAGGCGGGACGCTCGCCGGTCGCGGCCCCGGGCGGCGGACCTGGCGGGGTGCGAGCCGTCGCCGCCTCGGGGCGCGGGGTGGGCAGTAGGTTGGGGAGGGGGCGGCGCCGGTCGGGTTTCGCGGTGAGCGGACGGGGGAATCGCCGGGCGCGCCGGCGGTGCTCTCTCCCGTGAAGGAGGAGGGATCCCCCGCATGGCGATGATGGGAGGGGGCTTCGGCCCCAATGTGATGGCGTCCCTGCGGCGCGACGGCTCGGTGACCAAGCAGCGGCTGAGGCCCGGCACCGTGCGGCGCATCGCGCGCTACGCCAAGCCGTACAGGACGCACATTGCCGCGTTCCTGCTGCTGGTCGTGGCGGGCGCGGTCATCGTGATCGCCAACCCGCTGCTGATGAAGGCGATCATCGACGACGGCATCCTGGCCAGGCGGCCGGGCGTCGTGGTCGGGCTGGCGGTGACGATCGGCGCGCTGGCGCTGGTGGACGCCGGGCTGACGCTGGTGCAGCGGTGGTTCTCGGCGCGCATCGGCGAAGGGCTGATCTACGACCTGCGCACCGAGGTGTTCGACCACGTGCAGCGCATGCCGGTGGCGTTCTTCATGCGGGCCCAGACCGGCGCGCTGGTCAGCCGGCTCAACACCGACGTGATCGGCGCGCAGCGGGCGCTGACGAGCACGCTGTCGTCGGTGGTCTCCAACGTGGTCAGCCTGGTCCTGGTGCTGGGCGCCATGCTGGCGCTGTCGTGGCAGGTGACGCTGGTCGCGATGGTGCTGCTGCCGATCTTCATCGTGCCCGCCAAGTTCGTCGGGCGGCGCATGTCGGCGCTGACCCGCGAGCAGATGCAGCTCGACGCCGAGATGAGCTCCGTGACGACCGAGCGGTTCAACGTGGCGGGCGCCATGGTGGCCAAGCTCTACGGCCGTCCGGAGGACGACGCGGAGGTGTTCGGCCGCAGGGCGGCCCGGGTGCGCGACGTGGGCGTGACGGTCGGCATGTACGGCACCGTCTTCAGGGTCGCGCTCGGGCTCGTCGCCGCGCTGGCCACCGCCCTGGTGTACGGCATCGGCGGCGTACTGTCCGTCTCCGGCGTCTTCGAGCTGGGCACGCTGGTGGCCCTGGCCGCCCTCCTGATGCGCCTGTACGGCCCTCTCACGTCCCTGTCGAACGTGCACGTCGACGTGATGACCGCGCTCGTGAGCTTCGACCGCGTCTTCGAGATCCTCGACCTCAAGCCCATGGTGGCCGAGCGGCCCGGCGCCGAGCCGATCCCCGGCGGGCCGGTCACGATCGAGTTCGACGACGTGCGCTTCCGCTACCCGGCCGCCGAGGAGGTCTCGCTGGCCTCGCTGGAGTCGGTCGCCCGGCAGGACAGCGGCCCGTCGTACCCCGTGCTCAAGGGCATCTCGTTCACGGCCGCGCCGGGCCGGCTGGTCGCCCTGGTCGGCCACTCGGGCGCGGGCAAGACGACCATCACGTCACTGGTGTCCCGCCTGTACGACGTCAACGAGGGCGCGGTCCGCATCAACGGGCTCGACGTGCGCGAGGCCACCCTCGACTCCCTGCGCGACACCGTCGGAGTGGTCATGCAGGACGCTCATCTCTTCCATGACACGATCGGGGCCAACCTCCGCTATGCCAGGCCGGAGGCGAGCGACGAGGAGATCTGGGAGGCTCTCAGGGCCGCGCAGATCGGCGATCTCGTGGAGGGCCTGCCCGAGCAGCTCGACACGGTCGTGGGCGACCGCGGCTACCGGCTGTCGGGCGGCGAGAAGCAGCGCCTCGCGCTGGCCCGGCTGCTGCTCAAGGCGCCGCGCGTGGTCGTGCTCGACGAGGCCACCGCCCACCTCGACTCGGAGTCCGAGGCGGCCGTGCAGGTGGCGCTGAAGACCGCGCTGCAGGGCCGCACCTCGCTGGTGATCGCGCACCGGCTCTCGACGATCAGGGAGGCCGACGAGATCCTGGTGATCCACGAGGGCCGCATCGCCGAGCGGGGCCGCCACGAGGAGCTGCTGGAGCGCGGCGGGCTCTACGCCGAGCTCTACCGCACCCAGTTCACCTCTTCAGGTAGCCCAGGCGCTTGAGCTCCTCCCTGGCCACCTTCTCCACCAGCTCCAGATCGGGTCCCCTGAGCTTGGCGCGCCAGGCGCCGACCCTGGGGACACCGGTGTCGTACAGGACGACCTTGGACACCCGCGTCTCCAGGAACTCCGCGAGCGTGGCGACCGACGGCGCGGGCTTGAGCACCAGGTCCTCGTAGCGCAGCGTCAGGAGCTGCTCCTCGGGCAGCGTCCTGCGCAGCTCGGCGCTCATGCGCACGGCGCTGCGCCAGCGCAGGGCGCTCTTGCCCGCCGCCGGCATGCCCTTCCAGCGCTCCAGGTGCTCGTCCTTGTTGACGCCGAGGAACGGGTTGGGGAACTCGGTCTGCTCCGTCAGCATGACCGGCTTGAACCAGGCCAGGCACGCGGGGTCGTCGAGCATGCCGGCCACCACGTCCCTGCCGTCGCGGATGAGCTGCACGAACCGCGCGTCGGGGAAGGCCTGGAGCAGCACGGGGGCGCTGTAGAGCAGGTCGGGGCTGCCGTCGCCGAACCTGGTGATGTCGCCGGCCGAGACACAGGGACCGGTGCCTGTGACGCCGCCCGCCTCGCGGCACGACTCGGCGCACTGGCCGCACGATCGGGGCAGCACCTGCCACGACTCGGCGAGCGCGTCGCGCATGACGCGCACGGCGCCGGAGGTCTGGCCGATGGACGGCTTGCGGGCGAAGGCGTACACCACGTGCGCCACACTCGCGCGGCCCATGGTCACATGGAAGCCGGGGGATCGTTTCAGGGCGCGGGCCAGCAGGTCCGTACCGGAATGCGGCGCTCCGATCAGGAAGACCGGCCGGCGGACCTTGATGCCGTTGACCACGAGTATGTGGGGCGGAAGTCGCATACGAGAGGTAAGTGTGACACCGTTTGCCACGTGTACGAGCCAAACGAGGAGTTGATCCATGCGACCTGGTGACACCGTCGCGGTCGTCTCGCCGTCGGGGCCGCCCAACGCGGTGCTGCTCGGGCGCGGCGTGGAACGACTGGAGGGCCTCGGGCTGAAGGTGCTGGTGGGCGCGCACGCGCTCGACCGACAGCCGCTCGACTACCTCGCCGGCGACGACGCCGCCCGGGCCGCCGACCTGCAGTCCGCCTGGTGTGACCCGGCCGTCTCCGCGGTGTTCTGCTGCCGGGGCGGGTACGGCGCAGGCCGGCTCCTCGACCTGCTCGACTGGGACGCCATGCGGGCGGCCGGCCCCAAGGTCCTGCTGGGGTCGAGCGACATCACGGCGCTGCACAACGCGTTCGCCATCGAGCTGGGCGTGCCCACGCTGCACGGGCCGATGGCGGCCTGCGACCTGCTGGCCGGCGAGGACGGGCCCGAGCCGCGCACGTGGGAGAGCCTGCGGGCGGCGCTGTTCGGGACGCCGCAGACCGTGCGGGGCGAGCGGGCGCTGGTGCCCGGGCGGGCCGAGGGCGTGCTGGCCGGGGGCAACCTGTCGCTGCTGGCCTCGATGTGCGGGACCCGGTGGCAGCCGTCGTTCGCGGGCAGGCTCGCCTTCCTGGAGGACATCGGGGAGGAGCCGTACCGGATCGACCGCATGCTGACCCAGCTCCTGCAGGCGGGGACGTTCGACGGGGTGCGCGGGATCGCGCTCGGCTCGTGGGTCGACTGCGGTGATCCGTACCCGGTGCTCGAGGACCGGCTCGGGAGGCTCGGGGTGCCTGTCCTGGCGGGGCTCGCGGTGGGGCACGGGTCGCCTCAGATGAGCGTGTGGCTGGGGAGACTTGGGGTTATCGATACCGAATCGTGCTCGCTAGCGGGCATGGTCAGTGATGAGGGGCAGGCAAGGTAGGAGGGACGAATCCGACAGAAAGGGACACGGCGCGTGAGCTTGTTCAAGCGTGACCGCCGGCCCTCGCGCCGGCCGGTCGAGGACGTCGACCTGGACTCGCTGCTCTCGCTCGTCGCGGAATCCCTCGGATACTCCTTCGAGTTCGCCAAGGACGGCGGCTCCGTCACGCTCAAGGGCGACATGGAGCTGGTCGTCAGGCTCACCGGGCTGCGCCGCGAGGCGGGCCGCCGGGCCAGGGAGGACTGGCCCATGCTGGTCTCCGAGCACCTCGCGCACGCCGTGGCCACCGCGGGCGAGCGGCTGGACGTGTGCGACCTGAAGCAGGCCCGCCCGCTGCTGCGCACCCGCGTGGACGCCGTGGACGCGGTGCCCGACCTGACCCGCGTGGTGGGCCGCCACCTCAACGCCGACCTGGTGGAGCTGCTCTTCGCGGGCTCGCGCCCCGTTCGGCCGGAGCAGGCCGGATGCTGGCCCGTGGCCGCCGCGAAGGCGCTGGACCTGGCCGTCGCCAACGTCCGCCGCGAGGAGCGGCTGGAGGTGGAGACGATCCTGCTGTCCGGCACGCCGATAACGCGGCTGACCGCCATGACCCCGGCGGCGGCCACGCACCTGCGGTGGCTGGACGACTACCTCCCCGTGCCCTCCGACGGGGTGCTCGTGGTGCTGCCCGACCCGTACACGCTGCTCGTGCACCCGGTGGACGGGATCGGCGTCGTACGCGCCATCGAGCGGCTGCGGGTGCACGCGGCGCGCACGGACGGGCTGAGCTCGCAGGTGTACTGGTGGCACGAGGGGCGGCTGACGCACATCAGGGCCGACATCGTCACCCAGGAGGGGCAGACCAGGCTCGTGGTGGCGCCGCCGCCGGAGTTCGCCCGCGTCCTGGCCCGCCTGGCCGTCTGAGTCCGCGCAGCCGGCCTCGGCGGGCTCCAGGAGCGGGGAGCGGTCAGGACCTGGTCACGTAGTCCCGCAGGTGGATGGCGGTGAGCGAGGTGCCGTCGGCGACCAGCTCGCCGGGGGTGCCGGAGAAGACGACCTGACCGCCGTCGTGACCGGCCCCGGGGCCGAGGTCGATGATCCAGTCGGCGTGCGCCATGACGGCCTGGTGGTGCTCGATCACGATGACCGTGTTGCCGTCGTCCACCAGGCGGTCGAGCAGGGCCAGGAGCTGGTCCACGTCCGCCAGGTGCAGGCCCGTGGTGGGCTCGTCCAGCACGTACGTGTTGCCGTTCTTGGCCATGTTGATGGCCAGCTTGAGCCGCTGCCGCTCGCCGCCCGACAGCGTGGTGAGCGGCTGGCCCAGGCCCACGTAGCCGAGGCCGACGGCCACCAGGCGGTCGAGGATCGTGCGGGCCTGCCGCTCGGTCAGGAAGTCGCGGGCCTCGGCCACCGGCATGTCGAGCACCTCGCCGATGTTCTTGCCGCGCAGCGTGTACGTCAGCACCTGCGGCGTGAAGCGCCTGCCCTCGCACTCCTCGCACACCGACGCCACGCCGGCCATCATGGCCAGGTCGGTGTAGATCAGGCCGATGCCCTTGCAGGCCGGGCAGGCGCCCTCGGAGTTGGCGCTGAACAGGCCGGGCTTGACGCCGTTGGCCTTGGCGAACGCGGTGCGGATCGGGTCGAGCAGCCCCGTGTAGGTGGCCGGGTTGCTGCGGCGCGAGCCGCGGATCGGCGACTGGTCGGCCACCACCACGCCCTCGCGCCCGGCGATGTATCCGTGGATGAGGGAGCTCTTGCCCGAGCCGGCCACGCCGGTGACCACGGTCAGCACGCCGAGCGGGACCTCCACGCTCACGTCCTTGAGGTTGTGCAGCGTGGCGCCCGTGATCGGCAGGTGGCCGGCCGGCTTGCGGACGTCGTCGCGCAGGCGCACCCGGTGGTCGAGGTAGCGGCCGGTCAGCGTGCCGGAGGCGCGCAGCCCGGCCAGGTCGCCGTCGTAGCACAGGCTCCCGCCCGCCGTGCCGGCGCCGGGACCGAGGTCCACCACGTGGTCGGCGATGTCGATCGTCTCCGGCTTGTGCTCGACGACGAGCACCGTGTTGCCCTTGTCGCGCAGCTGCAGCAGCAGGTTGTTCATGCGCTGGATGTCGTGCGGGTGCAGCCCGGCCGTGGGCTCGTCGAAGACGTAGGTGACGTCGGTCAGGCTCGAGTTGAGGTGGCGCACCATCTTGACCCGCTGCGCCTCGCCGCCGGACAGGGTGGACGACTCGCGGTCGAGGCTCAGGTAGCCCAGGCCGATCTCGACGAGGGACTCCAGCGTCGAGCGCAGCCCGTCCAGCACCGGGCCGACGGCGGGGTTGCCGATGCCGCGGACGAAGTCGGCCAGGTCGTTGATCTGCATGGCCGCGCACTCGGCGATGTTGCGGCCGGCGATCCGGGCGGATCGGGCGGCCTCGTTCAGCCGGGAGCCGCCGCAGGACTCGCAGAGCGTGAGCTTGAGCGCCCGGTCGGCGAACGCCCGCGCCGAGGGCTGCATCGACTCCCGGTCCTTGCCCAGCAGGGTCCGCCTGACCTTGCTGGCCAGGCCCTCGTAGGTGAAGTTGTTGGAGCCGTACTTGAGCTTGGTGGGGGGCTTGTGCAGGAAGTCCTCCCACTGCTCGGGCGTGAAGTCCTTCAGCTTGACGGCCGGGTCGAACAGCCCGGACCCCGCGATGACCTGCCACTGCCAGCTGTCCACCGGGAACCCGGGGACCTTGATCGCCCCGTCGTTGAGCGACAGCTCGCGGTCGACCAGGGCGTCGACGTCGATGGTGGACGCCTTGCCCAGCCCCTCGCACTCGGGGCACATGCCCTCGGCCAGGTTGAAGCTGAAGGCGCCGGCCCCGCCGACGTGGGGCTCGCCGATGCGGCTGAACATGATCCGCAGCATCGTGTGCGCGTCGGTGGCCGTGCCCACGGTGGAGCGGGCGTTGGCGCCCATGCGCTCCTGGTCCACGATGATGGCCGCGCTCAGGTTGTGCAGCGCGTCCACGTCGGGGCGGGCCAGGCTCGGCATGAACGACTGGATGAACGAGGTGTAGGTCTCGTCGATCAGCCGTCGCGACTCCGCGGCGATCGTGTCGAAGACGAGCGACGACTTGCCGGAGCCGGACACCCCGGTGAAGACGGTGAGGCGGCGCTTGGGGATGTCGAGGGAGACGCCCTTGAGGTTGTTCTCACGCGCGCCGCGGACCTGGATGAGGTCGTGACTGTCGGCGGCGGTGTGGTCGCGGTGAACGGCGCTGGCCTGGCTGGAAACCACGGAACCCTTCCATCGTCTGGATCTGTTGCCATAAGGGGAAAGCCGGGACAGCGTACAGCGCCGTCCCGACATTTCCGGGGTTCCGTACAGCGTACCGTACGCCATACGATACGGTTACGACTCCTTCAGATGCGCTCCGATCAGGGCGAGGTTGTGGATGGCGGCCAGCCCGTACTGGGCGGCGCCGTTGGTGCTGACGAAGGGCGCCTCGCGCACCGGGGACAGCACGTCCGGCCCGTCCACCAGAGTCAGGCGCCAGTCCTTCTCCCGCTGCATCGGGTTGCTGTTGAGCTGGTCCCCCTCGTCCAGGGCGAACTTGCGCCATGCCCAGGCGGCCAGGCCGGCGTCGCCCGTGCGGGCGGCCGCGTACGCGGTGAGCCTGCTGTGCGCCTGGATCAGCGAGATCCCGCTCAGCCGCTCCCCCACCTCCGCCTCCTGCTGCTCGGGCGGCGCGAGGTAGAGGCGGCAGTACTGCAGCCACGCCTGCTCGAACCCGGGCACGTCCAGGTCGAGCGCGATCAGCTCCGCGCACATCTCCGGCAGCCCGAACAGCGACGACAGGTGCGAGACGGAGATCTTGTCCCGGGAGACGTCGAAGCGCCCGGTCGCCAGGTCCAGCCGGGCCTCGCCGGTGAGGAAGCCGTTCGGCAGCGCGCCGATGTCGGCCATCGTGCCCAGCAACCGGTCTCTGGCCCGCTCGTCGCCGTAGCGCTCCCACCGGGTCAGCCACGCGGCAGCGAGCGATCCCCAGTCGGTGCCGAGGCCCACCGACAGCGCCGACGGGTCCGGCGTGTAGACGTCCTCGCGCACCTTGCGCTGGGGGTCGATGACGGTGAACGTCTCCTCGGGGACGCTCAGCTCGTCCATCAGGTCGCCCGTGCGCTCGTCGGCGGTCAGGTAGTAGTAGAAGCGGCGGTAGGCGGCGTTGGAGATGCGCAGCTGCTTGCAGCTGCACCCCCAGTGCTGCACGTTGTGCCTGCTGCCCAGGCCCTTCCAGCGGCCGGCGTGGTAGACGTCGACCTCGCCGGTGTGGCGGGTCATCGACTCGGCGAAGCGGAAGACGTCCGGCCGGCCCGTGCGCAGATACTGCAGCCACAGCCACAGGTCGGGCGAGAGCTCGGAGTTGTCCCAGGCGTAGCCGCCCACGTCGTAGCGCCAGGTGTGGCGGTCCGGGTCGTAGGTGTGCATCACGTCGCCGTAGTCCCAGAACCCGTACCACCTGCGCTGCTCGCGCTCGCGCACGTACAGGTCGAACAGGAAGTCCAGCCGGTCCTCGATCTCGGCGTGGGCGGGCGTCGAGCGGTCGGGCAGCTCCCAGACGCCGAAGACGCCCGCCTCGCGCATCCGCTCGGGCGCCACGGCCAGCAGCCCCGGCTGGTTCATCGCGGTCGCGTGCCGGGACAGGTCCTGCGCGGACGGCGTGGTCTCGTAGGCGCGCAGGGTCAGCTCGTGCGTGCGCGCCACGCCGTGCGCGTCGCCGAAGCCGGGCTCGTAGTCCTCGTAGGTGATCTCCAGGCCCTCCAGCTGCTCGGCGAAGGTGTCCTGGCCCATGCCGTCGTGGTAGAAGCGCAGGTCCATGGCGGGCGCGGAGGGCGACCACAGCCAGACGGTCACGGTGGCCAGGTCGGTGGCCGCGTTCCTGACGTCGAGGCGGGTGGGGTGCAGGCGCCAGAAGTCGCGCAGCCCGAAGCCGAGGCCGCCGCCCACGCCGCCGACGTAGCCGTAGCCGGCCGAGCGGGTGCCGGAGGGGATCGTCACCCAGGAATGGCCCTCGGCCGTGCGCTTGCGCAGCGTGAAGCCATCGGCCGAGCCCTGGTCGAGGGTGTAGTCGTTCCAGGTGGGGATGAGGTGCAACCGGCCCGCGACCTCGGGGGCGATCTCCCCGGCCGGGCGCCCTTCGACCTGCGCCCGCCGTACGGACTCGCCGGGGTCGCGGCGCAGGCCGGTCAGCCCGCGCACGGCCTCGGTGAGGAAGCCGCCGCTGCCGGCCAGGCGTACGTGCCGGTCGTGCGGCTCGTCCCGCATGACCACGTCGGCGCGCAGCCCCAGACCGGCCAGGAAGTCGCGCTCGGGGTCGCCGTCCCAGACGAACGTGTGCATGATCCGCACCTGCTCGGCGCCCGCGTGGAAGTACAGGCGCACCGTGAACGGCAGCCAGTCGCCGTGCCGGCCCTCCAGCCGGACGACCGCGCGCACGGGCCCGTCCTGCTCGACCGTGACCGTCTCGACCTGCCCGGTGGCCTGCGTACGGGCCACCGGGCCGCCCTCGTCGGGGGTGGGCTCGCCCTGGCGGAGGCTGACCAGGCGCACGTCCCTGGCGATCTCGCGGCTCCCGCGCGAGATCGAGCGGGCCAGCGTGCCGCCGGACTCCTCGATCGTCCAGGTGACCACGCCGGTGCTCACGCTCAGCACGCCGTCCCGGCGGGCGACGGTGACGGGGGTGGCCGCCGCGGCGGGCTCGCGGCCGGCCTCGATCCGGTACGACAGCGCCGCGGGCCGCGCGCCGATCGCGTGGGCCGACCACTTGACCGAGCCGTCGGGCCAGGTGGCGCTCACCCAGCTCTGCACGGGCACCTCGCGGCCCTCCGGGTCGGCCAGCGCGAACGGCGCGTCCCGCTCGACCGCGCCGCGCGGCCACGGGACCCCCCAGGTCACCCCCTGCTCCCCCGGTCGGTCCAGCCAGCGCAGTGCGGTCATCGAATGATCTCCTTCAGTCGCGTCGCGACGATCGCGGCCACCTCGTCGGCGCCGCGGAAGCTGAAGTGGGTGTCGTCGGCCACCCCGTCGGGGTGGAGCGGGTGCTCCCCCGGCGGGAAGTGCGTCAACAGGGCCTTGGAGCCGTCGGGGCCGAGCCGCTCGTACAGCTCGGTCGTGGCGGCGGTCAGGTCGATCAGCGGCACGCCCTCGGCGGCGGCCAGCGCCCGCACCCGGTCGGGGTAGTCGCCGTGCGTGGGCACCAGCCGGTCGCCGTCGAACCTGCGCCGCTGCACCGGCGTGCACAGCACCGCCGACGCCCCCGCCCCGCGCGCCTCCTCGACGAAGGCGCGCAGGTTGTCCTGGTACGGGATCGCCGGATCCTTCTGGTCGTTGTGCCCGAACTGGATCACGACCACGTCTCCGGGCGCGACCTCGCGCAGCAGCGCCGCCCACAGCCCCTCGGCCCGGTGGCTGGCCGTGGTGGCGCCGCCCTTGGCGAAGTTGCGCACGGGCTCGCCCGCGTACGCGCCGAGCTGCGCCCCCCACCCGGACATGGGCGCCTCCCAGGCCGGGCACGAGGCGACCGTCGAGTCACCGGCCAGGAGGATGGCGCGGCTCACTCCTTGACGCCCCCGATCAGGACGCCCTTGGTGAAGTGCTTCTGCAGGAACGGGTAGAAGAACAGGATCGGCAGCGTCGCGATCACCACGACCGCGAACTTCAGGCCCTGCTCCGGCGGCACGAACGTCCTGTCCATGTTCGCCAGCGCGTCGGCCTGGTCGGCGCTGGTCAGCTGGCGCACCAGGATCTGCAGCGTCCACTTGCTGGGGTCGCTGATGTACAGCAGCGGCGACATGTAGTCGTTCCAGATGGCCACCGCGTAGAACAGCGCGAAGGTCGCGATGATCGGCCTCGACAGCGGCAGAACGATCTTGAAGAAGACGCCCATCTCGTTGCAGCCGTCGATGCGCGCCGCCTCCTCCAGCGCCTGCGGCAGCTCCTGGAAGAAGCTCTTCACGATGATCAGATAGAACGGATTGATCGCCAGCGGCAGGATCAGCGCCCAGTAGCTGTCCAGCAGCCCCATGTCGCGCACCACCAGGTAGGTGGGGATCATGCCGCCGGAGAAGACCAGCGTGAAGATCACCAGGTTGAGCACCAGCGTCCGGCCCGGCAGGTACCGCTTGGCCAGCGGATACGCCATGGAGAACGTCAGCACCAGTTGCACCACCGTGCCCACCGCCGTCACGACGATGGTCGTGAGCAGGGCGCGGACGAAGGTGGGGGTGGAGAAGATGAACCTGTACGTGTCCGTGACGAACTTCTCCGGCCACAGGAAGAACGGCCGCGCGGCGATCTCCGCCTCGCTCGCGAAGGACCCCGCCAGCACGTACAGCAGCGGCAGCACCGTGATCAGCGCCAGGCCGACGAGCACGGCGACGTTGATCATGTCGAACACCCGGCTGCCCACGGTGCTGTACTCGGTGCTCAGCTTCTTGTGCTTCATGCTGTTCATATCAAGGGCCCCTTAGAGCAGTCCACGCTGGCCGAGGCGCTTGGCCAGCCAGTTGGAGCCGAAGATCAGGATGCAGCCGACGACACCCTTGAACACGCCGACGGCGGTGGAGTAGCTGATGGCACCCTGGGTGATGCCGGTGTAGTAGACGTAGGTGTCGAACACGTCGGCCACGGAGCGGTTCAGCGAGGTGGTCATGAGCCAGATCTGCTCGAAGCCCGTGTCGAGCAGGTTGCCCGAGGTGAGGATGGCCATGACGACGATCGTGGGGCGGATCGCGGGCAGCGTGACGTGCCAGAGCTGGCGGAAGCGGCCGGCGCCGTCCATGCGTGCCGCCTCGTACAGCTGCGGGTCCACCCCGGCCAGCGCGGCCAGGTAGATGATCGTGCCCCAGCCGGTCAGCTTCCACAGCTGCTGCAGGATGATCAGCGGCCGGAACCACTCCTCCTGCGCTATGTAGTCGATCTTCGCGGTGTCGCCGAGTATGTCGCGGATCCATCCGGCGAGCACCCCGTAATCCGCGGAGAACAGCAGATACGTCAGCGACGCGACGATCGTCCAGGACAGGAAGTGCGGGATGTACATCACCGACTGGACCGAACGCTTGAGCACGTTGATCCGCAGCTCGTTCAGCAGCAGCGCGACGACGATCGGCGCGGGGAAGATGAAGACCACGGTCAGGAGCGCCAGGAACAGCGTGTTGAACATCAGCCGGCCGAAGTCCGGCCCGGTGAACAGGTCCTGGAAGTGCTGGAAGCCCACCCAGGGGCTGCCGGAGTAGCCGAGGAACGGCAGGAAGTCCTGGAAGGCGATGGTGATGCCGTACATCGGCAGGTACTTGAAGAGCGCGAAGTACACGACGCCCGGAAGGAGCATCAGGTAGAGCCAGCGATAGCGCGCGAGGGACGCGCCCAATCCCGGCCTCCGGCGTCGGCCGGGCTTGCTCGCCGCCCTCGCGGGAGGCGGCGCCAGGTCGGTGGCCACAGCGGCCTCCTTTCATGTGAGGGGCCCGGGCGCGCGGCCCGGGCCCCTCAGGCGGATCAGTTGGTGCCGAGCTTGGAGACCAGGTCGTTGATCTCGGCGGCGACCTGCGTGCCGCCGGCGTCGTACCAGCGCTTGATCTCGCCCTTCAGCTGCTCTTCGGTCATCTCACCCGACAGGTACTTGATCCGGGCGTCGGGGATGATGTCGTCGAGCTGCGCGCCCTTGGCGACCTTCGTGGGTGAGACCACGGGCAGTGCCGGGTTGAACACGGCCGTCTTGAGGTCCTCGTTCATCAGGTCGTAGCCCAGCTTGATGATGTCCTTGTACGGCTGGCCGGACGGCGTGCGCGCGTAGGCGAGGCCGCCGTACGTCGTGTCGCCCTTGAAGCCGAGCTGGGTGAAGGCCTGGTCGACGTTGTCCTGGACGACCCTGACCGCCGGGTCGGTCTCGTTGATCAGCGCGGCGGTGTCACCCTCGGCCTTGAAGTTGCGCCCCTCGATGCCGTTCTGGACCAGGACCTGGCCCTCCTTGGTCCCCAGCTTGTCCAGGACCTTCAGGACGTTGTCGAGGTCCTGCTCGGTCCGCACGCTCTGCTTGGAGATCGCGATGGCGTCGTTGTAGCCGGTGAACGGCAGGGAGAACTTCTTGCCGTCGGCGCGCTTGAGGTTGCCGACCATGGCGACCTTGTCGCCGTAGTCCTTGTCGCCGTCGTCCCTGAACTTGTCGAGCAGCGCCCTGGCGCGGACGTTCACGTCGATGATGATGCCGCCCTTGCCCTGGAAGAACGGATCGTCCCACTTGGCCGTGTCGTAGCTGGCGAAGTCCGGGTTGACCAGACCCTCGTCGATCATCTTCTTCAGGAACTTGTTGGCCTCGAGGAACTCGGGGGTGTCGAAGCCGGGGACCAGCTTGCCGTTGCGCTCGCCCCACTCGTTCGGGGCGCCGAACCAGGTCTCGAGCGTGTCGTAGGGGCTGGCGCTGGCGTACTTGCCCGGCCACTTCGGGATGATCAGGCCGTAGGTGTCCTTCTTGCCGTTGCCGTCGGGGTCCTTCTCGGTGAACGCCTTGGCGATGGTGTAGAGATCGTCGACCGTCTCGGGCAGCTTCAGGTCGAGCTTCTCCAGCCAGTCCTTGCGGAGCATGACCGCCGAACGCAGCATGGGCCGCCACCGGGGGATGGCGAAGGACTTGCCGTTGACGGAGGCATTCAGCTGGCGGCGCTCGTCCGTCGGCTTCAGGTTCGGGTACTTGGCCAGCTTGTCGGTCAAATCCCAGAACGCCCCGGCCTGTGCGGCCTTGACGAACGCCGGACCGTGCGGGTCCACGACGATGAGCTGCGGCATGTTGCCCGAAGCCAGCGTGACGTTGACCTTGTCGGCGTACTCGGCGTTGGGGACCCAGGTGATCTTGAGCTTCTTGCCGAGGAACTTCTCGACCGCCTGCTGCATCTCGCCCTTCGGGTCGGGCGCGGCGCCGAACAGCTTGGTCATGATGGTCAGCGTGTTGGGATCGCTGGCGGGCGCGTCACCGCCGGAGCAGGCCGAGGCGGTGAGTGCAGCCGTGAGCGTTAACACACCGGCGAGAAGCCGGCGACGACGGGATGCGCTCATGAGTTCCCTTTCGAATGCAGACGCGCCTCGTTCTCCGCGAAGAAGCGCTGGCAGAGCCACGTGTTGAGATAGATCCACGCGCCGAAGCTGATCACCGGCGCGAGGATGGGCGCCGCCGAGGTCGCGTAGGCGATGGCTGAGAGCGCTAGCAGCAACAGCACGGACGAGGCCGGGCGCAGGAGCGCTAGCTGCACCGCCTTGGGCCAGTAGGCCCGCAGCGGCAGATCGTAGTGCGCGTACAGCGGTCCCACGTACGCCCCCACACCGGCGAGTGCGATGAGCGCCACAAAGGTCGCGATCCGCAACGCTCCCATGCTGGGCCCGAGAGCGGAGAGGTACAGATAGTTGCCGACCAGGACGGTCGCCAGCGCCGCCACAGGCAGGACCAGCAGCGAGGCCCGGGCGAACTCCCGTCGGTAGACGGTCCAGAATTCGGCCCAGGCGTGAAACGATTCATTACGAGTCCGCCGCCGAGCCAGCGTGTACGCGGCGACAGTGGCGGGCCCGAGCCCGCCGATGACGCCTCCAGCGAGCGTGAAGACGATCCACATCAGGTTCAGCTGGACCACCCAGATGAGCTCTGAGCAGGCAGCTTGAAGCCTGATAGACATGGCGGGATGGTTCATCCGGCACCACCTCTCGTGGCATGTGCACGGATACGGGGGTGGGGTTGTTGCACCGCGATTCCTGCCCCGTTACAAGCCAGTGAACGGCGGTGTGGTGCGAAATTAGTGTTGAATCGACTCAAAGTCAATGACGAGACACCCGGAGATTTGCGTACTCTCCGATCAGCGGGGCCATCTGCCGGAACCCGACCTTGCCTCCTGCCAGGGCGGGACCGCCGATCGAGCCGTCGTCCGCCCACCGGAACGAGACCAAATCGTTGACCGAGAACGTGATCGTCCCGGCCTCGACCTCGAGGCGCATCGCGTACGGCCCCTCGGCGTCCAGCACCGCGGGCAGCGGGTCGGGACCCTGCGCGACCAGGTGGAAGCCGTGGCTCTTGCGCAGGTTGCAGGTGTGCAGGGCGCGCTCCGAGGCCCACATCCGGCGGAAATAGGAGACGTGGTAGGCGTCGATGTCGCCATGGTGGTACTGGTCATAGGGCCCGGTGCGGGTGGCCAGGCCCGGGTCGAACAGGTCCTCGCCGCTCCTGCCGCGGGCGTGGAAGAACATGATGGCCAGGCCGGGTTCGCGGATGGGCCAGAAGTCCCACTCGATCCGCACGTCGGCGGGGAACTCCTCGGGACACCAGAGCACCAGATTGGCCGCCTGGCCGTCCGAGGGCGGTCTGAGGCTCTCCAGGCGCAGGCGGCCCTGGGGGAACGAGGTGGCGCCGTCCCCCTCCAGGCGGAATCCTGCCAGGTCATCGGGGGTGGCCAGGGGATTGCTGTAGAGCTCGGTCAAGAGACCTCCTTCGAGGGGTCGCTCGGCTCGCCGGGAACGCGCGCAGCCGAACGGGGCCGGCGGGCGCGCGGCCTCCGGCGATGAATCGGTTCATGGACGCGCGGGGTCAGGCGCGCCGATCGAACGCGCTCGACTCCCGGATCACCAGGTCGGGCTGGAAGATGACCTGCCGGTGCCGATGCTGCTCAGGGTCGGCGACCTCTTCGAGCAGCAGGTCGATCGCCGTACGTCCGAGCAGCTCACGCGGCTGCCGGATCGACGACAGCGGCACCGCGGCGGCCGCGGCGAAGTCGATGTCGTCGTACCCGATGATGGCCAGATCCTCGGGCACGCGTAGTCCGTGCGTGGCCATCGCTTGTAAGAAGCCCAGCGCCATCATGTCGTTCGCGCAGAACGCCGCCGTCGGCCGCTCGTCGGCGGGCAGCGCCGCGACGCGCTCCCCGACGGCCCGGCCCTCCGCGACGGTCAGCGTGGGGGCGGTGGAGGTGAGCAGCTCGACCGCGCCGTCGGCCGCGGCGACGGCGCTGCTGACGCCCGCGTGCCGGTCGGCCACCTGTCTTATGGACGTCGGCCCGCCGACGAACATGATCCGCCGGTGCCCCCGCTCGATCAGATGGGCGCCGGCGATCTGGCCGCCGAGCCGGTCGTCGACCGCCACCGAGCACTGCAGGCCGGTCGCGGGGCTGTCGACCAGCACCACGGGCGTGCCGCGGGCGGCCAGCTCCTCCAGCCAGGGGCTCTCCATCTCCACCGGGGTGATCAGTATGCCCATGACGCGCTGCTGTTCGAGCTGGTCGAGGTGGCGACGCTCGCGACCGGGGTCGCCGGCGCTGTTGCAGAGCACCACCATCGAGTCGTGGTCGTCGGCCACCGACTCGGCGCCCTGGGCCACGTCCACGAAGAACGGGTTGGAGACGTCGAGCACGACGAGGCCGACCGTGCGGCTACGGCCCACCCGCAGGTGGCGGGCCACCTCATTGCGGACGAAGCCCAGTTTCTTGATCGCTTCGAAGACGCGTTCGCGTGTGGCGGGGGACACGATCTCCGGGCGGTTGAGCACATTGCTCACCGTGCCCACCGAGACGCGCGCCAGCTGCGCGACCTCCTTGATGTTCCTGGTCGCCATCGATCCTCACGAGGCCGTGCTGCTTGAAATGCATAATCCGCTACTTGGCGGTGGTCCGCTGGACGCGGCCCACCGAGGTGCTGCGGCGGGCCGCCGTGACGGGTCCACCGTGGATGCGCCCTACCGCCACCTGCGGCGATCCGCTGGACGCGGTACGCCGTGGGCGCAGGGACAACGGACGAACCGCCGATGACGGTCCTCCGCGAACTCTCGCATCATAGCGGCATTCAAGATTCTTTTGAATCGTCTCAAACTCTCAAACCGGTCACGGGGCCGCGTGAAGGGAGCCCCCACGCAACTCGGCGTGCGGACGCGGGGCGCGGGGGCGCGGGGTCAGGGTGGGTCGATGACGCGGACGCGGGTGGCGCGGAAGGAGGCCGGGGTGTCCCGGAGCACCGCCAGCCGCGGATCCGGCACCACCAGGAACGGCTCGGTCTCCAGAGCCAGCAGGGGCGCGAGCCGCCGATCGGTGCGCAGGGCGTCCATGGCCCGGCGGTCCCCGCCCAGCACCACCCCGTCCAACTCCCCCAGGTACGGCGTCAGCACCCGTACCGCCGTCTCCACCGCGTCGTCGTACGCCTGCGCCGCCTGGTTGCTCCGCCGCCGGGCGAAGCGCTGCTGCGACCACCCGCCCGCCGCCGTGCGCCCCTGCACCAGCCGCGACCCCACCTTGGAGGCCACCAGCGACGCCCCGGAGAAGACCCCCGCCGCATAGCCCCCGAGCCGCACCAGGAACACCCCCACCCGCCGCGCGGCCTGGGCGTGGGAGACGAGCCGGGTGACGTGCGGCGGCCCCGGCGGCGTCATGGGTGGGAACGGCACGTGCAGCTCGGCCACGGCCCCGTCGTCGGCGAGCAGCCGCACGGTCCGCTCGTCGCCGGTCGCCGTGAAGGGCCCGTGCCGCCCCGCGAACCCGTCGATCCACGGATGCAGGCGCTCCGGCGGCACGGTGACCCACCGGCCGCCACCCCTCGCCGGACGCGCGCTCATGCCCGAAGGCTAACCGAATGAGGTTCCCCGCGGCCAAGCCGCCGCTCACCGGAGAGAAAACGAAATGTCGGTTAATTCTGCTGATTGGGCCTTCAGCGGCGCCCGTGACTCCACCACGATCTGTACGTGTCCTCCCTGCTCACCAGCCCAATGGTGGATCTCGACACCGGGGCAGTAATCGCCCACCCGGCCGTCGTCGACTCCGCGGGCACGCTGAGGGCGGCTCCCCTGCCCATGGTGCTGGAGCTGCCCGTCAGGGTCGTCCTGGCGGGCGCGGGTGCCCTGGCGCCCCTGCACGAGGCGCTGCGAAGGGCGGGCAGGCATCCCCGCGAGGCGATCCTGCTGCTCACTGGACCGTGCCAGGAACAGGACCGGCCGCTGCTCAAGGTCGGGATCGACGGCCTGCGCACGATCGGCTACCTGCTCGGCTTCGCCGACGTCGGCACCGGCGGCGCGGCCCTGGGCCTGGTCGCCGACGCGAGCCCGTACCTGCTGGCCCTCGACCCCGAGACGGTCACGCGGATCCCGGGCGACCATCGCGCGGCCGCGGTGGCGCGGTCGGTGGTGACGCTGGCCCGCGGCATCGGCGCCCACGTGCTCGCCCCCGGCGTCGAACGCGAGCCGCAGGTCGCGGTGGCCCGCGGCCTCGGCGTACGGCTGGCGCACGGCCCCCTGCTGGCCCCCGGCCCCGACGGCAAGATCCGGGTGCCGCTCCCCGTCACCGACGAGCCCGCCTCGGTCATGCTCGGGCCGCGCGTCCAGGAGCTGCTGATCCCGGCGGTGACGCTGCCCGCGGAGGCCAAGGCGGAGGAGGCGGTGAAGGCGTTCGGGCACGAGCCGACGATCACCAGCGTGATCCTGGTGGACGAGTTCCAGCGGCCCAAGGGCAGTCTTGACCGCAGCCGGTTCCTGCTGTCGTTCGCGGCCCGGTACGGGCACGCGCTGCACGGCGCCAAGCCGGCGCAGCGGCTGGCCGACCCGCCCCGCACCGTGCCGCGGACGACCCCGGCGATCGCGGCCATGCAGGCGGCGGGCCGGGACGCGGCCCGCGTCTATGACGACCTGGTGGTCACCGACGAGATGAACCGCTGCCTCGGCATCGTCCGCGTCTCCGACCTGATCAGGCAGGTCACCGCAATCAAGAGCTGAAAGAGGTCCGCGTGGGTCCTGGGCGCGGGAGCGTGGCCGGGATAGGAAGTAGCCATGCGGGTGGACAGGAGAACCCTGCTCGGGGCGGGGATGCTGGCCGGGATGTCGGCCGCGTGCACGACGGGCACACCTCCGGTGAAGCCGGAGTTCGACCCCGGCGACTGGGCGTCCGTGCGGGCCCAGTTCGCATTGGACCCGGCCTACGGGCAGTTCGCGGCGTTCGTGCTGGCGCCCGCCCCGGCCCCGGTCCGCGAGACGATCGCCAAGCACCGCGACGCCCTGGACGCCGACCCCGAGTACACGCCGCCCGGCGCGGGGTCGCCCGACCAGACGGTACGCGAGGCCGCGGCCCGCTATCTGGGCGCCAGGGCGGAGGAGGTCGCGCTGACCGACAGCACCACCATGGGCCTGGCCCTGCTCTACTCCGGCCTCAGGCTGCGCCCCGGCCAGGACGTGCTGACCACCGAGCACGACTTCCTCGCCACCCACGAGGGGCTGCGGCTGCTGGCCGAGCGCACGGGCGCGAAGGTGCGCAAGGTCAGGCTGTACGACGACCCGGCCCGCGCCGACGCCGGCCGGATGGTGGAGGCGGTCAAGGCCGCTCTCGGCCCGCGTACCAGGGTGGTCGCGGTCACCTGGGTGCATTCGAGCACCGGCGTGCGCGTGCCAGTCCGCGCCATCGCCGACATGCTCGCCGAGGCGAACAAGGGCCGCGACGAGCACGACAGGGCGCTGCTGTGCGTGGACGGCGTGCACGGGTTCGGCGCGATGGCCGACGGCCCCGGCGACCTGGGCTGCGACTTCCTGGCCAGCGGCACGCACAAGTGGCTGTTCGGGCCGCGCGGCACCGGCATCGTGTGGGGCAAGGCCTGGGACGCGCTCTCCCCCATCATCGCCAGCTTCAGCGGAGCGTCGTTCCAGGCGTGGCAGGGCGGCGCCTCCCCGGGGGCGAGCACGGCGGAGCTGGTCACGCCGGGCGGTTACAAGGCGTTCGAGCACCGGTGGGCGATGCCGCAGGCGTTCGGGTTCATGACGGCGATCGGCAAGGACCGGGTGCGGCGGCGCACGCAGGAGCTGGCCACCAGGCTCAAGGACGGCCTGGCCGGCATCCCGCACGTCACACTCGCCACGCCGCGGGCGCCCGAGCTGTCGGCGGGCCTCGTGTGCTGCTCGATCGAGGGCATGGCGCCGCTGGAGGCCGTCGACCGGCTGCACGCGAGCAAGGTGATCGCGAGCGTGACGCCGTACGACCCGCCGCTGCTGCGGTTCGGCACCAGCATCGTGACCACCCCCGAGCAGGTGGACCAGGCGGTCAAGGCGGTGGCCCGGCTCCGCTGATCAGAGCCACCCCTGGACCTTGGCGCGCTGCACCGCCTCGATGCGGTTGCGGGCGTGCGTCTTCTGGATGGCCGAGGACAGGTAGTTGCGCACGGTCCCCTCCGACAGGTGCAGCTTGCCGGCGATGTCGCCGATCGTGGAGCCGTCCACCGCCGCCTCCAGCACGTCGCGCTCCCGCGCCGACAGCGGGTTGGGCCCGGCGCTGAGCGCCGCCGCGGCGAGCCCGGGGTCGATCACCCGCTCCCCCGCGTGCACCCGCCGGATGGCCGCCGCCAGTTCCCTGGCCGGGCTGTCCTTGACCAGGAACGCCGAGGCGCCCGCCTCCATGGCGGTGCGCAGGTAGCCGGGCCGCCCGAACGTGGTCAGGATCATCACCCGGCATCCGGGCACCTGCCGGGTGATGCCGGCGCACGCCGCGAGCCCGTCCATGCCGGGCATCTCGATGTCCAGCAGCGCGATGTCGGGCCGGACCTCGGCGGCGACCGCGACCGCCTCCTCCCCGTTGGCGGCCTCGCCGGCCACCTCGATGTCGGGCTCCAGGCCCAGCAGGGACGCCAGCGCGCCGCGGATCATGCCCTGGTCCTCCGCCAGCATCACGCGGATCACGCGCACGCCTCCTTGCCGGCCGGCACCAGCACCCGCAGCCGGTGGCCGCCGCCCCGCGCGGGGCCCGCCTCCACCGCGCCGCCCGCGCCCGCCACCCGCTCGTTGAGCCCGCTCAGCCCGCTGCCCATCTCGTACGGCCCGTCGCCGCCCGTTCCGTTGTCCATGATCTCCAGGGTGGCGTGTCCGCCGTCGAACGTCACCTTGATCTCGCACCGGGTGGCCCGCGCGTGGCGCACGACATTGGTGACGCCCTCGCGTACGGACCAGCCGAACAGCCCGTCGAGCAGCTCGGGCAGCGGCGTGCCGGAGACCCGCACCTCGGCCGCCACGCCCGCCGCCCGTAACACGGTCCTGGCGTTGTCGAGCTCCTCGGGCAGGCTGCGCTGGCGGTAGCCGGTGACGGCCTCCCGCACCTCCGTCAGGGCCTTCCTGGCGACGGTCTCGATGTCGGCGATCTCCCTGTGCGCCTGCGGCGAGTCCTCGGACAGCCGTCCGGCCAGCTCGCTCTTGAGCACGATCAGCGACAGGCTGTGCCCGAGCAGGTCGTGCAGGTCGCGGGCGATGCGCAACCGCTCCTCCGTGGCCGCCAGCCGCGCCACCTCGTCCTGGGCCAGGCGCAGCTTGACGGCCAGCGCCCTGGTGTTGCGCACGCTGATGAACAGCACGCCGAGTGTCACCACCTGCAGGCCCAGCACGATGATCGTGCCGGCGTCGTCGTGGTTGACCAGACCCGCGCCGACGACAACGGCCAGCTGGGCGAGCACGGCCACGATGGCCCAGGCGGGCGGCAGCGTGAACCCGTACAGCACGACGGTGTAGACCGGCAGGCTCAGCCAGGAGCCGCCGAAGGCGGTGGCGCCCACCACGCCGAGCACGCTGGTCACCAGGAGCAGCGGATAGGTCAGGCGGCTGTGATCGAACATGCCCTTGTTGATCAGCACCGTCGTGAGGAAGAAGGCGATGAAGGTGACGAGCAGCACCCCCGCCCACACGGCCCGGGCCCCCGTCAGGGTGCCTCCCACGATCTCGCTGATGGGGAAGACCAGGTAGACCAGGCCCACGGAGATGCCGAGGAGCCGCCGCTTGCGCGACGGCTTGGCATCCGCGTCCCCGAAGGTGATCCTCTCGGCGAAGCTCATGACCGTACGGTAGCCCGGCGGTAGAGGAAGACGGCAGCGCCCCCGAGCACGATCCCCCATCCGGCGACGACCAGCACGTCCGTCAGGGGCAGTCCCTGGCCGGCGACGAGGCTCTGGCCCAGCCTGGCGTAGTGGAACGACGGGGTGACGTCCGCGACCGTGCGCATGGTGTCGCCGAGCGCCTCGGGCGGGAACCACAGCCCGCCGGCGATCGCCAGCGCGAACATGCAGATCATCGCGGCCGGCTGGGCGGCGTCGGCCGAGAGCACGGACCCGATGGCCAGGCCCAGCGCGACGAACGGCAGCACGCCGAGCCAGAGTGCGAGCAGCAGCTCCGCCCACGTGCCGAGCGACAGCGACACGTGCTGCTGCACCACGGCGGCCAGGCTCACCAGCACCAGCGAGGGCAGTACCAGCACCATGGTGGCGGCGAGCTTGGTCACGATGATGGCCCAGCTCGGCAGCGGGGTGATCTGGAGCTGGCGCAGCCAGCCGGACTGCCGCTCGGTGGCCCACGGGACGGCCGAGCTCATCATGGACGAGGCCAGCGCCCCGTAGGCGGCCATCGACACCATCAGGATGACGCTGTATCTCACGCCGCCGGCGTCGGTCTGGTTGCCGTAGATGTTGGCGTTGATGAGGTAGAGCAGGACGGGGAAGGCGACCACGAAGATCAGGTAGCGCCGGTTGCGCAGCATCCTCAGGGCCTCGGTCTTGGCGTAGTAGAGCATCAGGACTCCCTGGTGAGGGCGAGGAAGGCGGATTCGAGGTCGGCGCTGGAGAGCTTCAGCTCGCGCACCTCGAGGGTGGTGCCCCGGTAGAGCGCGGCGAGGGTGGCGTCGGTGTCGGCGGTGTGGAGGGTGGCGACGCCGCCGGCGACGTCCACGGCGGTCACCCCGGGCAGCCGGTCGAGCCCGGCGGCGGGCTGCTCGCCGAGGGCGAAGCTGACGCTGTGGCCGCCGGCCCCGGCCTTGATCTCGGCGGCGGTGCCGTCGGCGGCCAGCCGGCCCCTGGCGATGACGATCACCCGGTCGGAGTGCTCGTCGGCCTCCTCCAGGTAGTGGGTGGCGAACAGCACGGTCCTGCCGCCGGAGGCGTAGTCGTGCATGCTGGCCCAGAAGCGCAGTCTCGATTCCACGTCCATGGCCGCGGTCGGCTCGTCGAGCAGCAGGATCCTGGGCGCCCCCGCGATGGCCAGGGCGAACCTGACGCGCTGTGACTGGCCGCCGGACAGCTTGTTCGCCCGCCGGCCCGCGAGCTCGGTCAGGTCGGCCAGCTTGAGGATCTCGTCCAGGGCGAGGGGGTTCGGGTAGAGGCGGCGTACCAGGTCGATGAGCTCTTTGACGGACAGCTCGGGGATGAGCGCGCCGTTCTGCAGCATGGCGCCCATCTGGCCGGCCCGGACGGCCTCGTCGGGGGTGCGGCCGTGCACGGCGACCGTGCCCGCGGTGGGCTTGAGCAGGCCGAGCAGGAGGTTGATGGAGGTGGACTTGCCGGCGCCGTTGGGGCCGAGCAGGGCCACCGTCTTCCCGGGCTCGATGGCCAGGGAGAGGTCGTCGACGGCGAGCACGTCCCCGTAGTGCTTGCTGACGTGGTCGAACACGATGGCGTTCATGGAAGGAACGCTATGGCCGGGCCCTCCGGGCGGTTAGTGCGTTACCTCCGGCGTTGGCCGTGACATTTGTCAGGCCAACGCCGGGGCCGGACGTCACACGCGGCAGGCGTAGATGTCGGTGACGAGGATCGCCCGCGCGCCGATGTCCCAGAGCTGGTCCATCACCCGCTGGTGGCCCTGGCGGCGGACCATGACGCGCACGGCCACCCAGCCCTCGCGGTGCAGCGGGGAGACCGTGGGGCCCTCCATGCCGGGCGTGAGCGCGATGGCCTCCTCGATGCGCTCGACCCGGATGTCGTAGTCCATCATCACGAAGTCGCGGGCGTGCACGACGCCCTGGAAACGGCGGACGAGCTGCTCGACGGCGGGCGTGTCGGGCACGCTCTGCTGCTTGATCAGCACCGCCTCCGAGCGCATGATCGGCTCGCCGAACACCTCCAGGCCGACGTTGCGCAGCGTGGTGCCGGTCTCGACGACGTCGGCCACGGCGTCGGCCACGCCGAGCCGGATGGCGGTCTCGACGGTGCCGTCGAGCTTGATCACGCGGGCGTCGACGCCCTGGTCGGAGAGGTACTTGTCGAGCAGGCCCGCGTAGGAGGTGGCGATGCGGCGGCCGTTGAGGTCCGCGGCCGAGGTCATCGTGCCGGCCGCGGCGGCCAGGCGGAAGGTGGAGCCGCCGAAGCCGAGCGACATGATCTCCTCGACCGGCGCGCCGGAGTCGACCAGCATGTCACGGCCGGTGATGCCGACGTCGAGCGTGCCTTCGCCGACGTAGACGGCGATGTCGCGGGGTCGCAGGAAGAACAGCTCGCAGCCGTTGGCCTCGTCGACGACGACGAGCTCCTTGCTGTCCCTGCGGGGCCGGTAGCCGGCCTCCTTGAGCATGTTCTGGGCCGCCTCGCTGAGCGAGCCCTTGTTGGGTACTGCCAGACGCAGCATGTCAGGGTCCTCGATCTGTCTCGCTGTTGCTTCTCCAGGGGCTTGGTGGCGGGCGCCGGGCGCCCTAGAGATGCTTGTAGACCTGGTCGAGGCCGATGCCCTTGGCGATCATGAGCACCTGCACGTGGTAGAGGAGCTGGGAGATCTCCTCGGCGGCCCTGTCGTCTGACTCGTGCTCGGCGGCCATCCAGCTCTCGGCGGCCTCCTCGACGACCTTCTTGCCGATGGCATGGACGCCGGCGTCGAGGGCGGCCACGGTGCCCGAGCCCTCGGGCCGGGTCCTGGCCTTCTCGGACAGCTCGGCGAACAGCTCTTCGAAGGTCTTCATGGTCTCTCTCGTCGGTCGGCTGACGTGCTTGTCAAGACTAGTCTGCGCGAGAGGGTGACGCCGCCCCGCGTCCGCCACGCGAGACGGCCTCACCAAAGGGCCACTGGGGGCGTTTCAGCCGAACTCCCTCCGGGCCATCGCGATCCGCTCCATGGCGTGGGCGGACTCGCCGCCCTCGTGCCCGTTGTACGGGTAGACCTTGATGTCCTTGTCTCCGGCGTAGTGGTTGTAGGCGGCGAACACCGTGGACGGCGGCGTGATCCCGTCCTGCAGCCCGACCGAGAAGAGCGCGGGCGTGGCGGCGCGGGCGGCGAAGTTGACGCCGTCGAAGTAGGCCAGGGTCTCGAAGACGGGCTCCACCCTCTCCTTGAAGGCCCGGCAGTAGGCGGCGATCTCGGCGTACGGGTACTCGCCGGTGATCTGCGTGGCGTGCCGGATGTGGCACATGAACGGCACGTCCAGGAAGGCGCAGGCGAGGCCGGGCGCCAGCGCCGAGACGGCCAGCGCGATCGCCCCGCCCTGGCTGGCGCCGCCGACCGCGACCGTGCCCACCCTCGGGTGTGCCGTGGCGGCCTCGACCGCGCGCACCGCGTCGGTGTAGAGCCGCCGGTAGTAATAGGCGTCCGGGTCGTGGATGCCGCTGGTCATGACGCCGGGCGTGGTGGGGCCGGAGCCGGGAAAGGGGTCGGCGGTGTCGCCGCGCCGCCATCCGCCGGCGCCCTGGCCCCGGCTGTCCATGGCGAAGACGGCGTAGCCGAGGCTGGGCCAGAGCAGCCAGTCGATCGGCAGCCCGCGTCCGCCGCCGTAGCCCTGGTACTCGACCACGCACGGCACCGGCCCGGCGGCCTGGCGCGGGACGAGCAGCCAGCCCTTGATCGGGTGGCCGCCGAACCCGGCGAAGGTGACGTCGAACACCTCGGTGGTGGTCAGCGGGGAGGCCACGGGCGTGAACTCGGCGGCGAGGTCGTGGGTGCGGGCCTCGGCGAGCGTGCGCTCCCAGAAGGCGTCGAAGTCGGCGGGCTCGGCGCGTTCGGGGAGATACTCGCGTAGCTGGGCGAGTGGCATGTCTACGAACATCGGCACTCCTGGAGGACACATCGGGGTGCCCTCACCGTAACGGTGATCGCGCCGGCGCGATCATCCGGTCGCGGGACGGCGAGCGTTCAGCGCCAGGAGAGCCGCGTTGTCGCTGATACGGTTCAGTGAAAGTTTCAGGGAGAGGAGCACGGGGTGAAGAGGCCAACGATCGCCGACATCGCCAGACGGGCCGGCGTGTCCAAAGGGGCCGTCTCCTACGCGCTGAACGGCCAGCCCGGTGTCTCCGCGGAGACCAGGGCGCGCATCCAGGCGATCGCCCAGGAGATCGGCTGGCGACCCAACCTGGCCGCGCGCTCGCTCAGCGGCGCCAGGGCCGACGCCATCGGCCTGGTCCTGTGCCGCCCCGCTCGTTTCCTCGGCGTCGAGCCGTTCTTCATGGAGCTGATCAGCGGCATCGAGGGCGAGCTGGCGGCCAGCTCGTGCGCGCTGATGCTGCAGGTGGTGGCCGACCACGAGACCGAGATCGCGGTCTACCGGCGCTGGTGGGGCGAGGGCCGGGTGGACGGCGCGATCCTGGTCGACCTGCACGCCGACGACCCCCGGGTGCCGGTGGTCGAGCGGCTGGGCATGCCGGCGGTGGTGACCGGGCACCCGTCGGGCGCCGGCTCGCTGCCGGCGGTGTGGTCGGACGAGGTGGCCGTGCTGCGCGAGGTGATCGAGTATCTCGCGGCGCTCGGCCACCGGCACATCGCCAGGGTGGCCGGGCTGCCGGCGCTGCTGCACACCAGGATCAGGGACGAGGCGTTCGCCGAGATCTGCGCCGAGTCGGGCGTCGGCGAGCACGCGGTCGTCCACACCGACTACACGGGCGAGCAGGGCGCCCGCGCGACCAGGCGGCTGCTCAGCTCCCGGGCCAGGCCCACCGCGATCGTCTACGACAACGACATCATGGCGGTGGCCGGGCTGTCGGTCGCCCAGGAGATGCGCCTGGACGTCCCCGCCGAGCTGTCGATCGTGGGCTGGGACGACTCGCCGCTCTCCCAGGTGGTGCGGCCGTCGCTGACAGCGGTGACGCGCGACATCCCCGCCTGCGGCGCGCACGCCGCCCAGACCCTGCTCCGGCTGATCAGGAGCGGGGAGACGGGGAGTCTGGAGGGGCCGCCGGCGCGCCTGCTGCCCCGGGGCAGCACCGCCCCCGCGGGCCGTGACCGAACCGTTTCACGGGCGATGTAGCCACAGGTCAACGGCCCCATATGGGGAAACATTTCAGCAATCTCCAAGGCTGGCTATTGTAACTTACCCGTTTAAGTGGTGAGATCCCTACACCATTGAATTTGGGCGCCAGTCGTGGGGATGCCCTCGCACATCCGCACGCCCCTTCGCAGGGGAGTCCCGGCACCCATCCGACCGATAGATCGGATAGCCCCATGCGACGAACGATGGCAGCGTGCACCGCGGTCGTGCTGACGGTCCTGAGCGCGGCCTGCGCCACGAGTGGCCAGACGGAGACCAAGCAGGCAGACCAGAACGCCCCCGCGACCCTGTCCTTCTGGTCCACGGGCGGAGATGACGAGACCGCGACCTTCCAGAAGGCGGCCGACCTCTACCACCAGAAGCACCCCAACGTGACGGTCAAGGTGCAGACCCTGTCGTGGAGCGACGCGTACGCCAAGTTGCTGGCGGCGGCCACCAGCCGCAACGGACCCGACATCATCTCCGGCGGCATGACCTGGACCATCCAGTTCGGCACCAGGGGCGCGATGGTGGACCTGCGCAAGTACGGCGCCGACTCGCTCAAGGCGCAGGCGCTGCCCGCCCAGTGGGAGTCGGCCATCTCCCCCGACGGCTCGGTGTACGGCGTGCCGCTGGACATGTCCACCCTCGCCCTCTACTACCGCACCGACCTGCTGGAGAAGGCCAAGGTCGAGCCGCCCAAGACCTGGGAGGAGCTGACCGCGGCCATCGACAAGCTCAAGGCGGCCGGCGTGAAGAAGCCCTACAGCCAGGACTGGGGCAACCTGGACTGGATCGGCTACTTCAACTACCTCTACCAGGCGGGCGGCTCGTTCTACACCGCCGACTGCAAGCCCTCGCTCAACACCCCGCAGGCCGAGCAGGCGCTGACGTACTGGGCCGACCTCTACAAGAAGCACGGTGCGCCCACCGCCACCGTGGAGGGCTCCGACGCGCTGGACACCGGCACCGCGATGGTGGTGGCGGGCAACTGGATCGCCAAGGGCATCGACATCAACAAGCCGAAGCTGAAGGGCAAGTGGGCGATGGCCACGATCCCCGCCGGGCCCGCCGGGCCGACCGCGTTCATCGGCGGCCGGGCGATCGGCGTGACCTCCTTCAGCAAGTACGTCGAGACGGGCGCGGACTTCGTCAAGTTCATGTACAGCGACGAGGCCATCGCCGCGATCTCGGACGAGGCCAGGAAGCGGAACATCTCCTACATCTCGCCGCGCGCCGACAAGATCGTGAACGGCTCGGTGTTCACGCCTGAGCAGGCGCAGGTGTTCGAGGCGTCGATCAAGACGGGCAAGGCCGCGCCGGGCTGCCCGGGCTGGGACGAGAGCGCGCCGGACGTGACCAAGCAGCTCCAGTCGGTCATCCTGGGCAAGTCGGACGCCAAGACCGCGCTGGCTGAGGCCGCCAAGGTCATGGAGCGCAACGCCGGTTAGCCGCTCGCCGGGACCGGCGCGGGCCCGGTCCCGGCCCCGATGATCCAGGAGTCTGACATGGCCTCCCCCATCCCCCTGCGCAGCAGGCTGCGCCGCTACGGCACCTCGTACGCGATGCTGCTGCCCTTCCTCGCGCTGTTCGCGGGCTTTCTGATCTGGCCGCTGGCCAACTCTCTCTATCTGAGCTTCACGAAGTTCGACGGGATCAACCCCGCCGCGTTCGTCGGCCTGGAGAACTTCCAGCAACTGGCCTCGGACGCCAGGTTCGGCCACGCGCTGGGCAACACGGCCCTGTACGTGGTGGCGTCGGTCGTGTTCGGCACGCTGCTGTCACTGGGCCTCGCCCTGGCCTTCAACGGCACCAGCTGGCTGCACCGGATCATGCGCACGGTGTTCTTCCTGCCGTCGGTGACCTCCTCCATCGCGCTCATGCTGATGTGGAAGTGGGTCCTCTACCCCAGCGAAGTGGGCCTGGCCAACACCATCGTGAGCTGGTTCGGCGGCAACGCCGTCGCCTGGCTGGCCACGCCGGGGCTGACGATCCCCATCCTGGTGGTGATGTCCGTGTGGGGCGGCATGGGCTACGGCATGGTGCTGTACGTGGCCGGCCTCGGCTCGATCCCCGAGGAGTACTACGAGGCGGCCAAGATCGACGGCGCCTCGACCTGGCATCGCTTCCGCCACATCACGCTGCCGCTGCTACGCCCCGTCACCACGTACGTGGTGGTGACCGGCCTGATCGGCGCCTTCCAGGTGTTCGAGGCCGTCTACATCGTCTTCTCGACGGGCGCCAACACCATCGGCGGCGTGCTCGACTCGGGCCTGATGATCGTCCCCTACCTCTACGACCAGGGATTCACCCACTTCAGGCTGGGCTACGCCTCGGCGATCGCCTGGGTGCTCTTCCTGATCATCTTCGTGCTGAGCCTCGTCAACCTGCGCGTGGGCCGCGCCATGAAGGAGCTGTGATGGCCGTCGCCCCGATGGACACGATCGCCCCCGCGCCGCAGCCGCCCCGGCACGCGGCCCCGGCAGGCGCCAGCCGGCGCGCGAAGATCAACGGACATCTGCTGCGCCTGCCGTTCTACCTGCTGGCGCTGACGATGATCGCGCCGTTCTACTGGCTGCTCATCACGGTGTTCAAGCCGCCGAGGGAGCTGGCCAGGACGCCGCCGTCGTTCGTGCCGCAGTCCCCCACGGTCGCCAACTTCTACGACACGGAATGGACCCCCAAGGGGATCAACCCCGGCCACCTGGCGGGCATCTTCCAGCGCTACCAGGTGGATCTCGGGTTCTGGCGGTTCATGATCAACAGCCTCGTCATCACCACCGCCATCACCGTCGGGTCGCTGCTGATCTGCTCGCTGGCCGCGTACGTGATCTCCAAGCACGACATCAAGGGCCGCCGGACGATCTTCCTGCTGATCATCGCCTCGATGATGGTGCCCTGGCAGACGACGCTGATCCCCAACTACGTGATCATGCGGAACCTGGGCTGGCTGGACAACTACGCCGCCTACATCGTCCCGGCGCTGGCCAAGGCGTTCGTGCTGTTCTTCCTGGTGCAGTTCCTGCAGTCGCTGCCGAACGAGCTGATCCAGGCGGCCAGGGTGGACGGCGCCGGGGAGTGGCGGATCTGGTGGAAGATCGTGCTGCCGCTGCTGCGGCCGGCGCTCGCCGCGATGTCGATCTTCATCGTGCTCGCGGAGTGGAACAACTTCCTCTGGCCGCTCATCATCGTCCAGAGCGACGAGATGGCGAACATACCCGTCGCGCTGGCCAGGCTCAACTCCTACTACGTGGGCCCCGATCACCAGGGCGCGATCATGGCGGGCGGGCTGCTCGCGTCGGTCCCGACGATCGTCTTCTTCGTGATCTTCCAGAAGTACTTCACCCGCGGCATCGCCCTCAGCGGCCTCAAGGGCTGACCCGGTGCGCCTGGAGCAGCTCCAGGAGATCCCTGTCGACCAGGAATCCGTCGAGCTGCTCGAAGCGCGCACCGGGCCGCCGGTGCCCGATCACCCCGAAGGGCCCCTGGAACTGCCACAACGCGTACCCCCAGCCGAACGAGGCGAACACGCCGAGCACGTCGGACAGCCAGCGCAGCGCGACGTCGTTCGGCGTGTGGTCGTAGCAGCCGAACTCGCCCACGTGGACGGGCACGCCCTGCGCCGCCACCTCGCGCCACGGGGCGTAGAAGTCGCGCAGCGCGGCCCGGTCCCAGTGCCGTCCCTCGTAGTCGCAGGGGTAGGTGGGCTCGGCCAGGCCCTGTGAGCCGGGCCACCACTCGGCCCGGTAGTGGCTGACGCTCATCGGCGCGTAGCCGCGGGTGCTGTGAACGACGCCGAGGTCGGCCAGCTCCGGCATGGCCAGGTGGCCGCCGCCCAGCCCGTCGATCACGATCGGCCGGTCCGGGTCGGCCCGCCGGAGCTCCGCCACCACGCGGCGGATCACCGCCTCGTGCGCCGCCCTGGTGAACCCCCGCTCCCCCACCGAGGGCGGCTCGTTGACGAGGTCGAAGGAGAGCTCGTCGCCGGGCACGCCCCGGTAGCGGCGGGCGAAACCGGTCCAGATGGCGGCGAAGCCATCCTGCGCCTCACGGTCGGCCCAGAGGTTGTGGTGCTCGCTCTCCCAGCCGGTGATGACGTAGCCGGGGGCGCGGTGGAGGTTGAGCGACAGGTGCAGGCCGCGCTCGCGGCAGGCGTCGAGGTAGGTGTCCAGGACCTCGAGCACGCGCTCGTCGGGGTGGGCGTAGTCGAGCCCGTCGGTCCAGAAGCGGTAGTCGCACGGCACGCGCACGAAGTCGAAGCCCCACGCGGCGATCGCGTCCAGCACCCGCTCATCGACCGCGGCGGGCTTCGCCCCGGGCTCCTTCCAGAACATCCACTGCAGGTTGAACCCGTGACGCCTCATGCTCATTGCCTCCACTCCGTGGAGGCGGCTCGGTCGCCCTGGAGCCGCCGCCTTCCCCCGTCGCTCTGGTCGCTCCGCTCCCGCCGCTCCTCAGTCCAGGCGGCGGCGCTCCCTCGCACCACCACATCGTTGACACAGCGCAATACCGGCGCGCGGACGAGGGCCTGCTCGTCCAGGCCCGCCGTGCTGATCAGGAACTCGGCCCGCTCGCCCGGCAGCAGCGTGACGAGCTGGTCGTCGGCCTGGGCCGCCGGGTCCAGCCGGTCGGGGAAGACGGCCAGGTCGCGCAGGAGCGTGCGCGCGGTGACCGTCAGCCGGAGCCCGTCGGGGGTGGCCTCGGCCGCGGTGTCGTAGCGCGGCTCGGGCAGGCGCAGGTCCCGGTCGGGCGCGAAGAACCACAGCGCCCGGCCCACCACCGGGTCGCCCCCGCCCGGCCCGGCGATCCCGTCGGCGATCGGCCCGCCCACCCGGTCGCCCGGCCCGGTCGGCCCGCTCGCCCGGTCGCCAGGCCCGATGATCGCGGCGGTGATCAGCTCGCTCGCCGGGTCGCCCGGCTCGGCGACGGGGGCGGCCAGCGGCAGAGTGACGACCGCCCGGGGCGGCACGTCCAGCGCGAGGTCCTGCGCCGCGAGCGCGGTGCCGTCGAAGCCCTGTCGTACGGCCCGCGCCGACGCCCGCCACGGCAGCCCGGTGTCGTTGACGGCGACCAGCGCCAGGCCGCCGTCGCGCGGCTGCACGGTCAGCAGCCGATCGGCGTACGCCCTGCGCAGCGCGTGGAACAGCGGCTTCCTGCGCCCGTCCCCGTCCACGGCCGACCACGACGTGACCGGCCAGCAGTCGTTGAGCTGCCACACCACGCTGCCCGCGCAGTGCGGCCACAGGGCCCTGAAGTGCTCCACCCCGAGCTGGATGGCACGCGCCTGGTTGACCTGGGTGAGGTAGTGCCAGTCGTCGAAGGTCCCGGGGACCGGGAAGTGCGGCTTGAGCCCGGCGGCCAGCTTGAGGTTGCCGTCGACGGCCTTCTGGTGGTGCAGCAGGCCCCGGGAGTCGGGCAGCAGCGGCTCGTCGCTGATCGCCCGGCGGATCGTGGCGTACGCGGCGGGCCCCTGGAAGCCGAACTCGGCGGCCATGCGGGGCCGGTAGTCGCGGTAGACGGTGTAGTCGCGCTCGTTCCACACGTCCCAGATGTGCATGGTGCCGCGGGCCGGGTCGTTGGGCGGCAGGTCCATGGAGCCCGAGTAGGGGCTGCCCGGCCAGTACGGGCGGGTCGGGTCCAGCTCGGCCACGACGCGCGGCAGCGTCTCCAGGTAGAAGCCGCCTCCCCAGCTGCGCCCCTGGAGCGGCTCCTGCCAGCCCCAGTCGGCGTAGCCCTCGATGTTCTCGTTGTTGCCGCACCACAGGACCAGGCTCGGGTGCGCGCTCAACCTGGCCACCTGCTCGCGCGCCTCCGCCTCCACCTCGGCCCCGATCGGGTCCTCCTCGGGGTAGGCGGCGCAGGCGAACGGGAAGTCCTGCCAGACCATCAGCCCGAGCCGGTCGCACAGGTCGTAGAAGTCCTCGCTCTCGTACAGGCCGCCGCCCCACACGCGGACGAGGTTGACGTTCGTCTCGCAGGCCTGGGCGAGCCGGGCGGCGTAGCGGTCGCGGCCCACCCGGGTGGGGAAGCAGTCGTCGGGGATCCAGTTCACCCCTCTGACGAACACCTCAACCCCGTTGACGGCCAGCGTGAACGCGCCGTCCTCGGTACGCAGGCGCACCTCGCGCAGCCCGATCTCGCGGCGCCACACGTCCTCGCCGGCCGTCACCTCGAGCTCGTAGAGCGGCTGCTCGCCGTACCCCCTCGGCCACCACAGCTCCGGATCGGGCACCTCCAGCGTGAGCACGGCCGCGTCGCCATCCTCGGGGATCACGGCGCTGACCGTCACGCCCTTGATCGCCGCGCTCACCTCGGCGGCGCCCGCCTTCTCCACCCGGACGTGGACGTCCACCCTGGCCGTCCCGTCCTCGACGGTCACCAGCGGCCGGACCTCGGCGATCCTCGCCCCGCTCCACTCGTGCAGCCCGATCGGCCGCCAGATGCCCGCCGTGATCAGCGTCGGGCCCCAGTCCCAACCGAAGTTGCAGGCCATCTTCCTGATGAAGTTGTAGGGCTGGGTGTAGGCGCCCGGCCGGTGGCCGAGCTCCTCCCGCAGCCGCTCGGCGTATTCGAGCGCCGATGCGAACGTGACCGTCAGCCGGTTGGTCCCGCTCCGCAGCGCGTGGCGGACGTCGAAGCGGTACGAACGGTGCATGTTCGCGGACCCGCCCACCCGGACGCCGTTGAGCTCGACGGCGGCCACGGTGTCGAGCCCCTGGCAGACGAGGTCGACGTGCTCGTGCCCGGTGCCGTCCCACGAGAACTCCGTCTCGTAACGCCACTCGGTGCGCCCGATCCAGGCCAGGCGGGTCTCGTTGTCGTCGAGGTAGGGATCGGGGATCAGCCCCGCGGCGAGCAGGTCGGTGTGCACGCAACCCGGCACGGTGGCCGGGGCCCGCACGTCGCCGCTCGCGGAGCGGACGGTCCAGGCTTCATGAAGGGGGCGGAACGGGCTCATCAACCCTCCGGGCTCGAGCAGCGGGAATTGTCATCGCATCACTAAACCCGTTTAGTTTCAATGTTTCCGGGCGCTCGCTGAACGGGTTCATGAAAGGGGGCGGTGCTGCCCCTGCTGACCAGGCGCGGATTGGCCTGGCGGGCGTCGGCCACCGCACGGCCCTGGACCAGGTCGAGCAGGGCGCGGGCGGCGTGGGCGCCGCAGGCGGCGATGTCCCGGCTCACCGCCGTCAGGTGCGGCCGGGCCAGCAGGCACAGGGCGGAGTCGTCCCAGGCCACGACGGACAGCTCGCCGGGCACGGAGATCCCCGCCTCGCGGGCGGCGGCGGTGCCCGCGACCGCCATCACGTCGTTGTCGTACACGATGGCCGTGGGCCGGTCGGGCCCGCGCAGGAGGTCGAGCGTGGCGCGCTCGGCGCTCTCACCGCTGTAGTCGGCGTACACGGTGACGCTCGCGACACCCAGCCTGGCGGCGGTCTCCCGCATGGCGGCCGTCCTGACGCCGGTGTGCATGAGCTCCTCGGGGCCCGCGATCCTGGCGATCCTGCGGTGCCCCAGCCCGGCCAGGTGCTCGATCACGGTGGCGAGCGCGCCGCCGTCGTCGATCCACACGGCGGGCAGCCGCCCGGTCCCGCCGGGGCCGCCGATGACCACGGCGGGCAGCCGCAGCTCCTCCAGCACGGCGATCCTGGCGTCCGCGACCCGCAGGTCCACGACGAACACCCCGGCGACCCGATGCTGGGCCCACCACTTCCGGTAGATCGAAATCTCGGCCTCGTGGTCCTCGGTCATCTGCAGCAGCAGCCCGACCGACGCGTCCGACAGCGTGGCCTCGATGCCGGAGATCAGCTGCATGAAGAACGGCTCCAGCCCCAGCGTGCGCGCCGGGCGGTCCACGACCAGGCCCAGCACGTCGGGCCTGCCGTCGAACAGGGCCCGCGCCAGGCTGTTGGGCTGCCAGCCCAGCTCGGCGGCGATGGCCTGGATGCGGCGGCGCGTCTCGCTGGAGACGCCGGGACGGCCGTTCAGGGCGAACGACACGGCCCCCTTCGAGACGCCGGCCCTGCGTGCGATGTCGTCGATCGTGGGTCGCTTCATCGGCCGCCCCTTGGATTTACCGGTTCATATACGCCGCCATCCGCGACTCTACGCAAATGACACCGCCCGCCGCACCCCTTGCGGGGTCCGGCGGGCGGATGGGAGATGAAGCGGCGGGTCAGCGCTCGAAGCGGCTGCCCGAGTTGCGGCGGTAGCCGCCGCCGTTGCCACGCTCGTCGGAACGACCGCCGCCGGAGCGGTAGCCGTCACGCGGGCCACGCTCGTCCGAGCGGCCGCCGCCGGAGCGGTAGCCGTCGCGCGGGCCGCGCTCGTCGGAGCGGTAGCCGCCGCGCTCGCGGTCGGCCGAGAACGGGCGGCTGCGGTCGGAGGCGTAGCGTCCGCCCCGGTCGTCCGAACGGTAGCCGCCACCACCGCGCTGGCCGCCGCGGTCGTCCTGGCGCAACGGCCGGTCGTCCGAGCGGTAGCCGCCGCGCGGCCGGCTGTCCCGGCGCCGGTCGTCCCCGAAGGTACGCGGCTCCTGCGAGCGCCCGAACGGCCGCTCACCCTCGCCGTGCGGCCGGGAACGACGGTCCTCGCCGGAGCTGAAGGGCCGCTCGCCGTCCTCGTGACGGCGAGGACGACGGTCCTCGCCCGGCCCGAAGGAACGCTCGCCGTCCGTGTGACGGCGCGGACGACGGTCCTCGCCCGACCCGAACGAACGCTCGCCGTCCTCGTGACGCCGGGGGCGGCGGTCGCCGTCGAAGTCGCGGCGGGGGCGGCGGCCGTTGCGGCGCTCGCCCTGGCCGCCGCCGCCCTCACGGCGGGGGCGGAGGGGCTTGCGCACGTCCGGCTCCCAGACCGGGATGGCCTCGCCGCTCGGAATGCGGGCGCCGGTCACCTCGGCCACCCGCGGGTGACCGGGCGCGGCCTTCAGGCGGAACGGGTGGATGCCGGCCCGCCGGGTGAGCGCGTCGGTGGAACGGCGCTCGCTGGGCAGCACCAGCGTGACCACGGTGCCCTTCTCACCGGCGCGGGCGGTGCGGCCGCCCCGGTGCAGGTAGCTCTTGTGGTCCTGGGGCGGGTCCACGTGCAGCACCAGGCTGATGTTGTCGACGTGGATGCCGCGCGCGGCGACGTCGGTGCAGACGAGCACGTTGATGGCGCCCTCGCGGAACTCGGCGAGGATGCGGGTGCGCTGGTTCTGGCGCTTGCCGCCGTGCAGACCGCCCGACTTGACGCCGACCCTGGCCAGCTGCTTGCAGAGCCGGTCGACGCCGTGCTGAGTGCGGACGAAGATGATCGTACGGCCCTCGCGGTTGGCGATCTCGGCGACGACGTCGAACTTCTCGTCGCGCGTGACCTGCATCACGTGGTGCTCCATGGTGTCGACCGGCGAGGTCGCGGGGGCCACGGAGTGGGTGATCGGGTCCTTGAGGAAGCGCTGCACCAGCTTGTCGACGTCGCCGTCGAGCGTGGCGGAGAACAGCAGCCGCTGCCCGTCGGCCGGGGTCTGCGCGAGCAGGTCGGTGACGACGGGGAAGAAGCCGAGGTCGCACATGTGGTCGGCCTCGTCCAGGACGCTGACCTCGACGTCGGCGAGCGAGCACTCGCCCTGCCGGATGAGGTCGCCGAGCCGGCCGGGCGTGGCGATGACGATGTCGACGCCGCGCCGCAGCGCCTCGATCTGCTTGCCCATGGACATGCCGCCCACGACGACCTTCATGCGCAGCCCCAGGCCGCGGCCGAGCGGCTCGAGGGCGTCGTGCACCTGGAGGGCGAGCTCACGGGTGGGCACGAGGATCATCGCGCGAGGGTGGCCGGGGGCCGGCCGCACGCCCGCGAGGCGGGCCATGGTGGGCAGACCGAAGGCGAGCGTCTTGCCGGAGCCGGTCTGGCCACGGCCGAGCACGTCGTTGCCGGCGAGCACGTCGGGAATCGTCGCGCTCTGGATGGGGAACGGGCTGTCGATGCCCTGCTTGGCCAGCCCGTTGATGAGCGGCTTGGGCAGGCCCAGCAGCTCGAACTCCGACGGCCTCGGGTCGGCGTCTCTACCAGAGGCCGAGGCCGTGGGGCCGGAAGGGGCCGGCGAGTCGGAGGCCGCACCGGCGGTCTCGTCGAACGCGGGCATGACAGCGTCAAGCATGGTCACGAAAGTCGTGCCTTTCCGTCGAAGTGGCACGTCACTTCTGCGAAAGGACGAGCCGGGACGTGCGGCGCACGCCGCACAGGGGTTCTGGTCACCCGCCGTACGGGCGGGTCAAATCATTTAAGGGGGGAACACACCGGGCACCGGCCGCAGGCGATGCAGACGCGCGATGAGACGTCAGGTGCGTTTGGTACCAACGCCGGGATGCTATCTGAAATTCCCCGGACGGGCCCGGACCTTCCGCAACCCTCTATGGCACGCTGAAACGGCCGACGAGTCAACGTCAGCCGTTTCAACAGAAAAGATCAGACATTGAATCCTAGCATACGGAGCTGCTCGCGCCCCTCATCGGTGATCTTGTCCGGGCCCCATGGCGGCAGCCAGACCCAGTTGATCTTGACGTCGGAGACCATGCCGTCGAGCGCCGAGTGGGCCTGGTCCTCGATGACGTCGGTCAGCGGGCAGGCCGCGCTGGTCAGCGTCATGTCGATGGTGGCGACAGGCCGCGCGCCGTCGGCGGGGTCGAGGTTGAGCCCGTAGATGAGGCCCAGGTCGACCACGTTGATGCCGAGCTCGGGGTCCACGACGTCCTTGAGCGCCTCCATGACCTCTTCGGCGGTGGTCTCGCCGTCGAAATCGGTCGGAGTCTCCACCGGCTTACTCATCGGGCACTCCTCACTACCGCATCCTTGTAGGCCATCCACGAAAGCAACGCGCATTTGACGCGCGCCGGGAACTTGGCCACGCCCGCGAACGCGACCGCGTCGCCGAGCACCTCTTCGTCGGCCTCCACCTGTCCCCTGCCCTGCATGAGCCTGGTGAATTCGTCGACCACGGAGAGCGTCTCCTCGACCGTCGAGCCGGTGGTGAGCTCGTGCAGCACCGAGGCGGCGGCCTGGCTGATCGAACAGCCCTGTCCGTCGTAGGAGACGTCCAGGACCTTGCCGCCGTCGCCCACCTTCACCCTGAGCGTGATCTCGTCGCCGCACGTGGGGTTCACGTGGTGAACCTCGGCGTCGTACGGCTCACGCAGCCCCCGCCCCTGCGGGTGTTTGTAGTGCTCCAGGATCAGCTCCTGGTACATCGACTCGCCGATCATGGCTATGCGAACACCTTCTGAACGTGATGGAGGCCGCGGACCAGGGCGTCGATCTCGCCCGTGGTGTTGTACAGGTAGAAAGACGCCCGCGTGGTCGCCGGTATTCCAAAGCGTAGGTGCAGGGGACGCGCGCAGTGGTGACCGACGCGTACGGCGACGCCGAACTGGTCGTCAAGGATCTGACCGACGTCGTGCGGGTGGATGCCCTCCAGCGTGAACGACACCGTGCCGCCCCGCTGCTCCAGCGAGTCGGGGCCGATGAAGCGCAGGGTGGGCACCTCGCGCAGGGCGTCGAGCGCGTAGGCCGTCAGCTCGCGCTCGTGCGCCTCGATGGCCTCCATGCCGACCTCGGTGAGGTAGTCGACGGCCGCGCCCAGCCCGATGGCCTCGACGATCGGCGGCGTGCCGGCCTCGAACTTGTGCGGCACCGGCGCGTACGTCGAGTGGTCCATCCAGACCGCCTCGATCATCTCGCCGCCGCCCAGGAACGGGGGCATGGCGTCGAGCAGCTCGGCCTTGCCCCACAGGACGCCGATGCCCGACGGGCCGACCATCTTGTGGCCGGTGAAGGCCACGAAGTCGGCGCCCAGCTCGGTGACGTTCACCGGGTGGTGCGGCACGGACTGCGACGCGTCCAGCATGATCAGCGCGCCGACCTCGTGCGCCCGCCTGGCCACCTCGGCGACCGGGTTGACGGTGCCGAGCACGTTGGACTGGTGGGCGATCGAGACGATCTTCGTCCGCTCGGTGATCACGGACGGGTCGTAGTCGAGCCGTCCGTCGTCGGTGACGCCGAACCACTTCAGCGTCGCGCCGGTGCGCTGCGCGAGCAGCTGCCACGGCACGATGTTGGAGTGGTGCTCCATCTCGGAGATGACGATCTCGTCGCCGGCCCCGAGCGTGAAGCGCGGATCGGTGTTGATGGGGTTGCCGAAGGCGTACGCGACGAGGTTGAGCGCCTCGGAGGCGTTCTTGGTGAAGATCACCTCATCGCGCGACGGCGCCCCGACGAACGCGGCGACTCTGTCGCGGGCGCTCTCGTAGGCGTCGGTCGATTCGGCGCCGAGCACGTGCATGGCCCGTCCGACGTTGCTGTAGTGCAGCGCGAAGTGGTCACGCATGGTCTCGATGACCTGGGTGGGCTTCTGTGAGGAGTTGCCCGAGTCGAGATAGACGAGCGGGCGCCCGTCGGGCAGCTCGCGGGAGAAGACCGGGAAGTCCTTCCTGATCTTCTCCACGTCAAAGCTGATCTGAGTCATGCAGACGCCTTCGTGTACTGCTCGTAGCCCTCGGCCTCGAGCTTGTCGGCCAGCTCCGGGCCGCCCTCCTCGACGATCCGGCCGCCCGCGAAGACGTGGACGAAGTCCGGCTTCACGTAGCGCAGGATGCGGGTGTAGTGCGTGATCAGCAGCACGCCGGTCTCGCCGGAGGCGCGGAAGCGGTTGATGCCCTCCGACACCACGCGCAGCGCGTCGACGTCGAGGCCGGAGTCGGTCTCGTCGAGCACCGCGATCTTCGGCTTGAGCAGCTCGAGCTGGAGGATCTCGTGGCGCTTCTTCTCACCGCCGGAGAAGCCCTCGTTGAGGTTGCGCTGGGCGAAGGCGGCGTCGATGGACAGCTCGTCCATGCCCTTCTTGAGGTCCTTGGCGAACTCGCGCAGCTTCGGCGCCTCGCCGCGGACCGCGGTGACGGCCGAGCGCAGGAAGTTCGAGACCGACACGCCGGGGACCTCGACCGGGTACTGCATGGCCAGGAACAGGCCCGCGCGGGCCCGCTCGTCGACCGACAGCTCCAGCAGGTCCACGCCGTCGAGCAGCACCTGGCCGCCGGTGATCGTGTATTTCGGGTGGCCGGCGATCGCGTAGGCGAGCGTCGACTTGCCCGAGCCGTTGGGGCCCATGATGGCGTGGGTCTCGCCGGAGTTGACGGTCAGGTTGACGCCGCGCAGGATTTCCTTGTCCTCGACGGCGACGTGGAGGTCGCGGATCTCAAGGGTGGACATTGTTGTTATGACTCCTTCGAGAGCGAGACGAGGACGTCGTCGCCGTCGATCTTGACTGTGTAGACGTTCACGGGCTGGGTCGCGGGCGGGCCGGTGGGCTTACCGGAGCGCACGTCGAAGCACGAGCCGTGCAGCCAGCACTCCAGGGTGCCGTCGTAGACCTCGCCCTCGCTGAGCTTCACCTCGGCGTGGGAGCAGACGTCGTGCAGGGCGTACACCTCGCCGCCCTTGCGCACGAGCGCCACCGGCGTCTCGTCGACCTCCACGCCGATGACACCCCCGTCGGGGATGTCGTCGAGCTTGCACACCTTCTCGAACGAACTCATCGCGCGAGCTCCGCCTCCACCGCGCTCAGCACGCGCTCGCGGATCTCCTCGACCTGGATCTTCTCAATGAGCTGGCCGAGGAAGCCCCTGATGACCAGGCGGCGGGCCTCGTCGTAGGGGATGCCGCGGGCCTGGAGGTAGAAGATGTGCTCGTCGTCGAGCCGGCCGGAGGCGGAGGCGTGCCCCGCCCCGGCGACCTCGCCGGTGAGGATCTCCAGGTTGGGCACCGAGTCGGCGCGGGCGCCGTCGGTCAGGATGAGGTTGCGGTTGAGCTCGTAGGTGTCGGTGCCCTCGGCCTCGACCCTGATGATCACGTCGCCGATCCAGACGGCGTGCGCGTCCTCGCCCTGCAGGGCGCCGCGGTAGTCGACGTTGCTCTTGCAGTTGGGCTGCGAGTGGTCGACCAGCAGGCGGTGCTCCAGGTGCTGCCCGGCGTCCACGAAGTAGACGCCCGACATGTCGGCGTCGCCGCCGGGAGCGGTGTAGGTCACGTTGGGCGACAGGCGGACGAGGTCGCCGCCGAGCGTCACCACGAAGCTGCGGAAGGTCGCGTCCTTGGCCAGCTGGGCGTAGTGGTGGGAGACGTGGACCGCGTCGTCGTCCCAGTCCTGCAGGCTGACGACCCTGAGCGAGGCGCCGTCGCCGACGACGAACTCGATGTTGTCGGCGTAGACCGCGCTGCCCTTGTGGTCGAGCACGACCACGGCCTCGGCCAGCGGCTCCACCTTGACCACGATGTGGCCGTACGCGGCGCCGTCGCCGGAGCCGGTGAGCGTGAGCACGGTCGGCTTGGAGGTGACGGCCTCGCGCGGCACCGTGATGACGGTCGCCTTCTCGAAGCTGTTCCACGCCTGGGCGCTGACCCGGTCGGTGGGCATGAAGGCCTTGCCGACGCGGGCGTCGTCGCGGCCGACCGTCTCGACGGTGACCTCGGGCGCCGCGTCGACGTCGACTTTGATGTGGCCGCCAGAACCCGATGCTGCCTCGGCCTTGCCGTTGTGCAGGCCCTTGAGGCGGGAGAGCGGCGTGAAGCGCCACGCCTCCTCGCGCCCGGTCGGGACCTCGAAGTCGCCCAGCTCGTAGGACGCCTTCTCGTGCAAGGTCGACAGGGGCTTCTCGTTCAGGCCCATCAGCCGACGGCTCCTTCCATCTGCAGCTCGATCAGCCGGTTGAGCTCGAGCGCGTATTCCATGGGCAGCTCACGCGCGATCGGCTCCACGAAGCCGCGCACGATCATCGCCATCGCCTCGTCCTCGTCGAGCCCGCGGCTCATGAGGTAGAACAGCTGGTCCTCGCTGACCTTGGAGACCGTGGCCTCGTGGCCCATCTTGACGTCGTCCTCGCGGACGTCGACGTAGGGGTAGGTGTCGGAGCGGCTGATCTGGTCGACCAGCAGGGCGTCGCACTTGACGGTGCTGGCGCTGCCGTGGGCGCCCTCCTCGATCTGCACGAGACCGCGGTAGGAGGTGCGGCCGCCGCCGCGCGCCACCGACTTGGAGATGACGCTGGAGCTGGTGTTGGGCGCCAGGTGCACCATCTTGGAGCCGGCGTCCTGGTGCTGGCCCTCGCCCGCGAACGCGACGCTCAGCGTCTCGCCCTTGGCGTGCTCGCCCATCAGGTAGACGGCCGGGTACTTCATCGTGACCTTGGAGCCGATGTTGCCGTCGATCCACTCCATGGTCGCGCCCTCGTAGGCGACGGCGCGCTTGGTGACCAGGTTGTAGACGTTGTTCGACCAGTTCTGGATGGTCGTGTAACGGCAGCGGGCGTTCTTCTTCACGATGATCTCGACGACCGCGCTGTGCAGCGAGTCGGAGGAGTAGATCGGCGCGGTGCAGCCCTCGACGTAATGGACGTAGCTGTTCTCGTCCACGATGATCAGGGTCCGCTCGAACTGGCCCATGTTCTCGGTGTTGATCCGGAAGTAGGCCTGCAGCGGGATCTCGACCTCGACGTTCGGCGGCACGTAGATGAACGAGCCACCGGACCACACGGCAGTGTTGAGGGCGGCGAACTTGTTGTCGCCCACCGGGATGACCGAGCCGAAGTACTCCTGGAAGATCTCCGGGTGCTCCTTCAGGCCCGTGTCGGTGTCGAGGAAGATGACGCCCTTCTCCTCGAGGTCCTCACGGATCTTGTGGTAGACGACCTCGGACTCGTACTGGGCGGCGACACCGGCGATGAGGCGCTGCTTCTCCGCCTCGGGGATGCCGAGCTTGTCGTAGGTGTTCTTGATGTCGGCGGGCAGCTCGTCCCAGGAAGCGGCCTGCTTCTCGGTGGAGCGCACGAAGTACTTGATGTTGTCGAAGTCGATGCCGGTGAGGTCAGAGCCCCAGGTGGGCAGCGGCTTGCGGTCGAACAGGCGGAGGCCCTTCAGGCGAAGGTCGAGCATCCACTCCGGCTCGTTCTTCAGAGCGGAGATGTTGCGGACGACCTCCTCGGACAGGCCGCGCTTGGCCGCCGCCCCGGCGGCATCCGGGTCGGCCCAGCCGAACTTGTAATTCCCGAGGCCTTCCAGCTCCGGGCGGTCGGTGACAGTCACCTTCCGGTCTCCTTGCTCTTGTCTCTATGTGCGGATTCACCCAGCGACTGTGGGCTCACATGTGTCGTGCAGACCCCGTCGCCGTGGGCGATCGTGGCCAGGCGCTGCACCGGGGTGCCGAGCAGCTGCGCGAACGCCTCCGTCTCGGCCTCGCAGAGCTGCGGGAACTCCGCAGCCGCGTGGGCCACCGGGCAGTGGTGCTGGCAGAGCTGGTCGCCGCCCGACTTGGCCTTGCTGGCCGAGGCGGCATACCCCTCCGCCGACAGCGCCTGCGCCAGCACCTGCACGCGCTGGTCCGCCGGCACCGTCCGCATGACCGGCTCCAACCGCTTGAGCAGGCTCGAGACCTGCAGGCGGGCGAAGTCGGCCACCGCTTCCTCTCCCATGCGCTCGGCCAGGAAGCGCAGCGCGCTCCCGGCCAGGTCGTCATAGGCGTGCTCGAAAGCACTGCGCCCCGCGTCGGTGATCGCGAACAGCTTGGCGGGGCGTCCGCGCCCGCGCTGCCCGCGCGGCCCGACCGTGCGAGGCTCTATCATCCCGTCAGCCAGCAGCGCGTCCAGGTGGCGGCGGACGGCGGCGGGGGTCAGCCCCAGCCGCTCGCCCAGCGCGGCGGCCGCGACGGGACCGTGCTCAAGGATCAGCCGGGCGACGCGGGCACGCGTGCTCCGCTCGCTTCCTGGCTCGATCCCTGGCACGTTTTTCACAACATCAGTGTGCCGTAATTCCTTCCCGGTTCACAAACGGATCTGAGCAGCCCGGGAATGGAATTTCTCACGCAGGGTAGCCTTACCTAACCCTTTCGCAGGAAGGCGAAGGTCAAGCTGGAGCAAAGGATGAGGCCCAGCATCACGCAGGCCATCGGCACGGCGCTGGCGGCGCCCGCGAGGCCGACCAGCGGGGCGGCGGCGGCGCCCAGCGCGAACTGCAGCACCCCGAGCAGGGCCGAGGCGCTGCCGGCGATCTGCGCGGGCTGGCTGGCCAGGGCCAGCGCGCCGGTGGCCGGCATGACCAGGCCCTGGCCGAGCATGATGACGAACAGCCCGCCCACGATGCCCCACAGGCCGAGCCCGGTGAGCGCGGCGGTCAGCAGCAGCGAGGCGCCGGTCAGCGCGACGGCGAGCCCGGTGACCACCAGGGTCACCGGCGGCACCCGTCCGGACAGCCGGCCGCCGAGCTGGGCCATGGCGGTCAGGCCGAAGGCGTTGAGGCCGAAGATGAGCGAGTACTGCTGGGGCGTGGCGCCGTACACCTCCTGGAGCACGAACGGCGAGCCGGAGATGTAGCCGAACATGGCCGCGAACGCCAGGCTCGCGGTCAGCGCGGTGCCCATGAACGTCCGGTCGCGCAGGAGCCTGCCGAACGTGCCGACGGTGTGCTTGAGACCGCCGCTCTCGCGCTCGGCCGCGGGCAGCGTCTCGCGCACGCCCGAAAGGACGGCCAGCAGCAGCACCACCCCGGCGACGCTGAGCGCCACGAAAACGCCGCGCCACGAGGTGAACGCCAGCAGCTGCGCGCCGGCGATGGGCGCCAGGATCGGCGCCAGGCCGCTGACGAGCATGAGCGTGGCGAAGATGCGGGCGATGGCGGCGCCGTCGTACAGGTCGCGGACGACCGCCCGCACGATCACCAGGGCCGCGCCGCCCAGCACGCCCTGCAGCAGGCGGAAGGCGATGAGCATGGGGACCGACGGCGCGAACGCGCACAGCAGCGAGGCGACCATGAAGCCGGCCACGCCCACGATCAGCGGAGTCCTCCGGCCGCGCACGTCGCTGACCGGCCCGGCGATCACCTGGCCGATGGACACGCCGATGAGGCAGGCGGTGAGGGTGAGCTGGACCTGCGCCGGCGCGCTGAGCATCTCGGAGGTGATGGCGGGCAGCGCCGGGAGGTACATGTCGATGGACAGGGGCCCGATCGCCGACAAGGCGCCCAGGATCACCAGCAACAGTCCGCGGCTGCCCCTCCTCGACTCGACGACGATGGTGGGCGTGGACGTGGCTTCGGCCGCCACGGACATGCGCGATCCCCTCTCCCTCGCAGGCCATTGGCCCACGAGGGCCGAGGGATCAAACCAGGTTCCGGTCCTCCTAATTCCCGGTTATCAGATATTTCATCCGATTTCGTGAAGCTGGATGATGGAGAACGTCGCGCCCTGGGGGTCGGCGAGCATCGAGAACCGGCCGGGCGGCGCCTCCATGCCCCGCACCAGCACGTTCGCGCCGGCTGCCTCGGCCGCGGCCGTCGTGGCCTCGAGGTCGGCGACCGCGAAGTACGTCATCCAGAACGACGGCGTCGCGGCGGGGTAGTCGGAGAACATCTCGACCATGCCCGCGACCGCCCGCTCCCCCAGATGCCACTCGGTGTACTTGACCCCCTCCATCTCCTGCAGCCGCGGCGTCCAGCCGAAGACGGTCGCGTAGAAGCTCTCGGCGGCCAGCGGGTCGCGCGTGACCAGCTCGTTCCAGCAGAAGGAGACGGGCTCGTTGACCAGCTGCGCGCCGTGGTGGTTGCCCGCCTGCCAGGCGGCCGCGTACGAGCCGTCGGGGGCCTGGAGGACCGTCATGACGCCTTCGTCGAAGACCGCCATCGGCTCCATGGTGACGGTGCCGCCGGCGTTCCTGACCCGCTCGGCGAGCGCGGCGGCGTCGTCGGTGGCGACGAACATGTTCCAGAACGAGGGCGGCTCCCCGCCCATGACCGGCCCCAGCCCGGCGACCTGCTTGCCCTGGTGGACGAACATGCCGTAGCCACCGGCCTCGGGATCGTCGATCATGTCGGCCTGCCAGCCGAAGACCTCGCCGTAGAACCGGGCGGAGGCTTCGACGTCGGTGCTGGAAAGGTCCACCCAGCACGGGACCCCCGGGTCGTACCCACTGCGTTGCGACATTGCGCCCTCCTGCAACATGGAGCTCGTCGTCAGACTTTCACCTCTGCCGGCCCCTTTCTGGGAAACGGCCGGGTCAAGACATGTCCAAATCCGGCCAACCCCACCTGCGGCTCGAACTGCCTGCCCCAGTCCCTAAACTCGTGGCCATGGAGTCCCCAGCCGTCGAGATCATCGGCCTGGTCAAACGCTACGGCGGCATCACGGCCGTGGACGGCCTCACGCTGCGCGCCGAGCGGGGCGCGGTGACCGCCGTGCTCGGGCCCAACGGCGCGGGCAAGACGTCCACGGTGGAGATCTGCGAGGGGTTCCGCAGGGCCGACGCGGGCACCGTCCGCGTGCTCGGCCTGATACCCACGCTGCCCGAGCTGCGACCGCGGGTGGGGGTCATGCTGCAGTCGGGCGGCGTGCCGCCCGCCATGCGCTGCGCCGAGTGGCTGCGCCTGGTCTCGCGCTTCTACGCCCGTCCCCTCGACGCCGGGGCCCTGCTGACGCGGCTGGGGCTGATCGATCACGTACGCACCCCCTACCGGCGCTTGTCGGGCGGGCAGCAGCAGCGGCTGTCGCTGGCCGCGGCCGTCATCGGGCGGCCCGAGCTGGTCTTCCTCGACGAGCCGACGGCCGGGCTCGACCCGCAGGCCCGGCACGCCTGCTGGGAGCTGGTGGGCGAGCTGCGCGGGGCGGGCGTGTCGGTGGTGCTGACCACGCACCACATGGACGAGGCCGAGCGGCTGGCGGACCAGGTCGTGATCATCGACAAGGGCCGGGTGGTGGCCGAGGGCAGCCCGGCCTCGCTGACGGGGGCCGAGCGGCAGCTGCGCTTCCGGGCCCGGCCGGGGCTGGCGCTGGAGGAGCTGCTCAACGCGCTCCCCACGGGCAGCGCGGCCAAGGAGTCGCCCGCCGGGCACTACATCATCGAGGGTCAGGTGGGTCCCGAGCTGCTGGCCACGGTGACCGCCTGGTGTGCGGCCGAGGGCGTCACGGCCGACGACCTGCGCATCGAGCGCCGCACGCTGGAGGACGTCTTCCTGGAGCTGACGGGCAGGGAGCTGCGATGACCGGACCGGAGCGCGCGCCCGCCGGGCAGATCGCGCTGGACTTCACGCCCGCGCCCGGGGCGGCGCCGTTCCCGCGCATGGTCCTCGCCCAGACGGGCGCCGAGATCCGGGCGATGCTGCGCAACGGCGAGCAGCTGCTGCTCACCCTGATCATCCCGGTGCTGCTGCTGACCGGGTTCTCGCTGGCGCCGCTGATCGACGTCGGCGGCGGCAGGCGCATCGACTTCCTGGCGCCCGGCGTGCTGGCGCTGGCCGTCATGTCCACGGCCTTCACCGGCCAGGCCATCGCGACCGGCTTCGAGCGCCGCTACGGCGTGCTGAAGCGGCTGGGCGCGACCCCGCTGTCCAGGGCCGGGCTCATGCTCGCCAAGACCTCCGCCGTGGTGGCCGTGGAGGTCATCCAGGCCGTGGTGATCGTGTGCGTCGGCCTGGCGCTGGGGTGGCGGCCGCACGGGTCGTTCCTGAGCGCGGCGCTGCTCATCGTGCTGGGCACGGCGGCGTTCAGCGGGCTGGGGCTGCTCATGGCCGGCACGCTGCGCGCGGAGGCCACCCTGGCCGGCGCCAACCTCGTCTACCTGGTGCTGCTGGGGGCCGGCGGGGTGATCTTCCCGCTGTCGAAGTTCCCCGAGGGCATGCGCCAGGTCCTGGAGCTGCTGCCCATCTCGGCCCTGACCGGCGGCCTGCGCTCGGTCCTCACCCAGGGCGCCGCGCTGCCTCTGGGCTCGCTGGCCGTGCTGGCCGCGTGGGCGGTGCTGTCGCTGGGGCTGGTCTCGCGGACGTTCCGCTGGGAGTAGTTCACCGGCCGGCTCACCCGATCCTGGGCCGCTCGGCGTGCACGGCGCCATACCGGTGCCTGGTGAGGGCGGCCGTGACCGTCAGCGGGATCGCGGCGGCGGCCGCCAGGCCGAACAGCAGGGCGTAGCGGCCGTGCTCGGCCAGCGGGCCCGCCGCCCACGACGAGACCGCGCTGCCCACGAAGAGCGCGCAGGCGAAGAAGGCGATCGTCGTCCCCCTGGCCTCGGGCACCACCGAGGTGGCCCACGTCTGCAGCGAGGAGTGCAGGAAGGACCAGCCACCGCCGAGCAGCAGGGCCGTGACCGCCACGGTGGCCAGGTCCACGTGCACGGCGACGATCGCGAACCCGGCGCAGAGCTGCGTCCCGCCCACCGTCATCAGCACGGGAGTGGGCCAGCGCCCCGACAGCCGCCTGACGAGCTTCGTGAACGACCACAGGCCCAGCCCGTACGCGGTGATGGCGAGCCCGGCCACGGCGGCGGCGTGGCCCGCGTGCTCCAGCGCGGTGGCCAGGAACGGCATGGCGCCGAGCATGATCGCGCCCTCGACGAACGCGAGCCCGAACACCAGCAGCGCCCAGCCGTGCCCGAGCACCGCGCCCAGGTACCGGCCGACCCCGGCTCCCCGGCCGCTGCCCGGGCCGTGCGGAAGGGCGCGGGACGGCTCCGGCAGCGAGCGCAGCGCGAGCGCGCAGGCCAGCGCGCAGGCGGCGGGCACGGTGAACGCCACCCGCCAGTCCACCAGGCCCGCGAGCACCCCGCTCAGCCCGGTGGCCAGGGCGGTGCCGAGGGCGGCGGCGCCCATGAGATCGGTCAGCGCGCGCTGCCGGGTCGACGGCTCCACGGTGTCGCCCACGTACGTCAGCCCGGTCGGGATCACCGCGCCGAAGCAGGCGCCCGTCACGATCCTGGCCACCACCAGCGCCCCCAGGACCGGCATCAACGCCGAGGCCAGTCCCGCCAGCGCCGCGCCGAACAGCGTCCCGCGCATGACCCGCACGCGGCCGAACCGGTCGGACAGCAGCCCCCACAGCGGCTGGGTGAGCCCGTAGGCGAGGTAGTAGCCGCTGGCGGCCGCGACGGCGGCGGACAGCGGGACCTTCAGGTCCACCGCGATCAGCACGAGCATGGGGCTCACGGCGAAACGGTCGAAGCTGCTGACGAACGAGGCCGCGGACAGGGCCAGCGGCGGCCGGGCGAGAGTCGCGGGGGGCTTCATACGATCAATGATCCAAGAGCCATCCAGAACACCCTATGTCGGGCCATGTCGCAGGCCCCAAGTACGCTCTGACCGTCATCCGCTGATAGTCCATGAGGAGTCCCGTGACCGCGTTCGCCCTCGACGATCCCTTCGATCGCGGTTCCGGCCTGCCCCGGCCGGGGAACCTGCTGCGCACGGCCGCGGACTCCATCCCGCCGTCCGGGCTCGTCCTGCTGGCCATCGTCTCGGTGCAGCTGGGCGCCGGGTTCGCGAAGGAGCTGTTCGCGGCGCTGCCGCCGAGCGCGGTGGTGTTCCTGCGGATCACGGCCGGGGCGCTGATCATGGGGGCGCTCGTCCGCCCCCGGTTGAAGGGCCTGTCCTGGCGCGACTGGGCGGTGGGGATCGGGTTCGGGGTGACGCTCGCCCTCATGAACCTGACGTTCTACGAGGCCCTGTCGCGGCTGCCGATGGGGATCGCGGTGGCCATCGAGTTCCTGGGGCCGCTGGGGGTGGCCGTGGCGGCCTCGCGGCGCAGGATCGACCTGCTGTGGATCGGCCTGGCGGGTGCGGGCGTGGCGCTGTTCGCGCCATGGGGGCAGTCGGCGTCGGTGAGCTGGATCGGCATCGGGTTCGCGATGCTGGCGGCCGTCGGCTGGGCCGGCTACATCCTGCTGTCGGCGGCGGCCGGGCGGTGTTTCCCCGGCACGAGCGGGCTGTCGTTCGCGATGATCGTGTCGGCCCTGGTGGTCGCCCCCGTCGGGGTCACGACGGGCGGGGCGGAGCTGCTGCAGCCGGAGCTGCTGCTGATCGGGCTCGGCGTGGGCCTGCTGTCGTCGGTGATCCCGTACTCGCTCGAGCTCCAGGCGCTGCGGCGGATGCCCAAGCACGTGTTCGGGATCCTCATGAGCCTGGAGCCGGCCGTGGCGGCGCTGATCGGCGTGGTGCTGCTGAACGAGGTCCTGCACATCCAGCAGTGGGTGGCGATCGTCTGCATCGTGGCCGCCAGCCTGGGCTCGACCCGGCGGCGCAAGGTCTGACGCGGGGGCTGTGGCGGGCCGCCGCGCGCCCGTGGGATGGGGTCTCGGGCGCGCGGCGGGGGGCTCGGCTTTCGGTGGGCGGGGTAGGCCGAGCCCATGGAAGGTCAGCGGAGTGCGGGTGTCCGCTTGACCAGGCATGCGCCACCCACCGGAATCGGTGGTGGCCGGTCCGCTGGGGACCTGGACGACGGGGCCGCCGGCGGACGCTCTGGGCGTCGCTCTTTCGACCCGAGACGAGAGTACCTCTATCCCGGTCCGCGCGATCCCTAAATGTCGGAACTTAGTGTGCCGAAAGCGGACGAGTCCCCCAGGGGCTGCTCAGTGCTCGGCCCAGATCCCCCGCACGTGGCCGATGTGCTCCTTCATGAGGTGTTCGACGGCCTGGCGGTCGCCGCTCTTGAGCGCGTCCAGCAGCGCCAGGTGCTCCCTGGCCGACTCGCCCAGCACGTCGCGCTCCCGCAGCTGGGACAGGCCGTAGAGCCGGGCCCGGTTGCGCAGGTCGCGCACCACCTCGACCAGGTGGGCGTTGCCCGCCAGGGTCAGCAGCTCCACGTGGAAGCGCAGGTCGGCGTCCACGTACGCGAGCAGGTCACCGCGTTCGGCGGCCGAGACGATCTCCTCGGCGACGGGCCTGAGCCGCTCGAACTCCTCCTCCCGCGCGCCGCCGGCCAGCCTGGCCACGGTGGGCACCTCGATCAGCTGGCGGATCTCGGTGAGCTCGTCGAGGTCGCGGTCGGACAGCTCGGTCACCCGGAAGCCCTTGTTGCGCACCGCCTCGACCAGGCCCTCCTTGGCGAGGTCGAGCATGGCCTCGCGCACCGGCGTGGCCGAGACGCCGAACTGGGCGGCCAGCACCGGCGCGGAGTAGACCACTCCCGGCCGCATCTCGCCGGTGATCAGCGCGGCACGCAGCGCGTGCGCGACCTGCTCGCGCAGGCTCTGCCGCTCCCCCACCATCGGCAGGTCGAGCCGGTCCTCGGCAGCCATCCGCCCATCCCTTCCTAATTCCACGCCTCGTACGCGGCGGCCGCGACCACGAGGTCCTCCCAGGCCATGCCCGTGCTCTTGAACACGCGCGGCCCCGTGCCGGCGACCACCCGACCGGCGACGAGGTCGGCGAGGTTGCCCGCGAGATGCCCAGCGGTGATCGTGCCCTCGCGGATCGGGATGAGCAGATCGCCCGCCTCCTCCAGGGCGGCCGCCCGCGCCTCGACGACCACGGTGGCGCGGGCGACGAGGTCGCCGTCGAGCTCGCGGGCGCCGGGCTCGTGCGACCCGACCGCGACGACGGTGACGCCGTCGCGGGCGAGCTTACCGGGGAACAGCGGTTCTCTCGCTGTCGTGCAGCATGCGATGACATCGGCCCCGGCCAGTGCTTGCGCCGAATCGGACGGCCGCAGGGCGCGGGCGGTCAGGCCGAGCGCGCGGCAGCGGCCGGCGAGCCCCTCCGCGCGCTCCCGGTCGCGCCCGATCACGGTCACGTCCTCGACGGGCCGCACCTCCCGTAGCGCGAGCACGTGCCCCCACGCCTGCGGGCCGCTCCCGAACACCACCAGCCGCCGGGCGTCCCCGTCCGCCAGGTGGCTGACGGCCAGCGCCGAGACGGCGGGGGTGCGCAGGGAGGTGAGCGCGATCCCGTCCAGGGCCGCGAGCGGGGTCAGGGTGTCGCCGTCGAACAGCAGGTACGTCCCCTGGATCCGCGGCAGCTCGCGATCGGGGTTGCCGGGCGCGATGGTGACGGCCTTGACCCCCGCGTAGCGTCCGGCCGCGGCGGGCATGAGCAGGAGCTGCCCGGCCGGCAGGTCCACGATCGGCCGCTGCGGCGTGGCCTCGGGGTCGAGCCCGGCGCCCAGGGCGTCCTCCAGGATCCGTACGGCGCGCCCCATCGGCACCAGCCGCTCCATCGTGGCGGCGTCGAGATATGGCAGTCCGGTCATCGCAGCGTGAACCCCACACCCATCGGATCGTCGGGATCTAGTTCGAAGACGTGTCGCCCGGTCCGGTAGGCCATGCCCTCGATCTCCGGGACGACTCCCTCGTCGCGCACCTCGGCCACCCGCGCCCGGAAGGTGCTCCCGACGACGCTGTCGTGGATCAGGGGCGCGCGCAGCCCCTCGTCGTGCAGCAGCGCCATCCGCGCCGCCGTGCCCGATCCGCAGGGCGAGCGGTCCACCTCCCCGTCGGCGAAGACCGTCACGTTCCGCTGGTGCGCCGCCCCGTCCTGGTCCGGCAGCTCGTCGTAGAAGATCACGCCGTAGACGCCGGACAGCCGGTCGTCGGACGGATGCCGGGCGGCCGGATGGTCCGCCAGGTCGGCCTTGATGCGGCGGGCGTGGCCGATGAGCGCCGTCAGGTTCGCGGGCTCCACGGACAGGCCCACCGCCGCGGCGGGCAGCGACGCGTAGATCGCGCCGCCGTACGAGACGTCGACCTTGGTCCTGCCGGCGGCCACGTCCCGCGCCACCACGAACGACGGCACGCTGACGAACGTCACCCCGGTCACCTTGCCCCCGGAGCGGCGCACCCGCGCCGTGACGCGGCCCGACGGCACGTCGATGACCACGTCCGTCTCCCCGTCGGGGCCGGCGGCCACCAGCCCCTCGTGCACGGCGTAGGCGCCGAGCGCGATGGTGCCGTGGCCGCAGGCGGTGGAGAACCCGTCCTTGTGCCAGAACAGCGCACCGAACGCGGCCCCCGGGTCGTCCGGCGGGACGAGGAAGCAGCCGTACATGTCGGCGTGGCCACGCGGCTCCTGGCACAGCAGCCGCCGCACGTCGTCGAACCGGGGGTCGGCGATGGCGGTGGAGCGGCGCGACAGCACGTCCGCCCCGGGGATCTCGGGCACGCCGCCGGTCACGATCCGGAACGGCTCCCCGCCCGTGTGGTAGTCGGTCGTCGTGATCGCGGTCCCGGCCAGGCCGGAACCACGGTCGTCACGCTCGCTCACAGCTCGAATCCGGCGGGGAACGGGTCGCGCGGGTCCAGGAAGTACTGGGCGGTGCCGGTGACCCAGGCGCGGCCGGTGATCGAGGGCACGACGGCCGGCCCGCCGCCCACAGTGGTCTCCTCCAGCAGCCGCCCGATGAACCGGGTCCCGATGAACGACTCGTTCACGAAGTCCCGGCCGAGCGGCAGCTCGCCCCTGGCGTGCAGCTGCGCCATCCGGGCACTGGTGCCGGTGCCGCACGGCGAGCGGTCGAACCAGCCCGGGTGGATGGCCATGGCGTGCCGCGAGTGCTGGGCGTCCGAGCCGGGGGCGGCGAAGTAGACGTGGTGGCAGCCGCGGATGCGGTCGTCCTCGCGGTGGACGGGCTCGTCGGCCGCGTTGATCGCCTCCATGGTGGCCAGGCCGGCGGCGATGATCTCGTTCTTGGCCCTGCGGTCGAAGGGCAGGCCGTAGGAGTCGAGGTCGACGATGGCGTAGAAGTTGCCGCCGTACGCGAGGTCGTACGGGATCTCCCCGAACCCGGGCACCTTCACGACGGCGTCGAGCCGGTCGGAGTAGGAGGGCACGTTGCGCAGCGTCACCGACATGGCCTGGCCGTCCTCGACGGCCACGTCCACCTCGACGAGCCCGGCGGGCACCTCCAGGCGCACGGTGGTGACCGGCTCCACGACCTCGACCATGCCGGTCTCGACGAGCACGGTGGCCACGCCGATGGTGCCGTGGCCGCACATCGGCAGCAGCCCCGACACCTCGATGAACAGCACGCCGTAGTCCGCGTCCGGCCTGGTGGGCGGCTGCAGGATGGCGCCGCTCATGGCGGAGTGGCCGCGCGGCTCGGTCATCAGCAGGGTGCGGATGTGGTCGAGGTTGTCACGGAAGTAGACGCGCCGCTCCGCCATGCTCGCGCCCGGGATCACGCCTATCCCGCCGGTGATGACGCGGGTGGGCATGCCCTCGGTGTGGGAGTCGACGGCATGGAAAACGCGTTTTGTCCTCATCGCAGCCCTTCTGCCAGTGCCTTCTCGGTCGCCGCACGCACGATAGCGGCCTGCCCGTCCGTCAGCGGCTGCCTGGGCTGCCTGCACGGCCCGCCGTGGCGGCCCGCGAGGTCCATGGACAGCTTGATGGCCTGGACGAACTCCGTCTTGGAGTCCCAGCGCAGCAGGGGGTGCAGGGTCCTGTAAAGAGGCAGCGCGCTCTCCAGGTCGCCGGCGACGGCGGCGCGGTAGAGCGCGGCGTTGGAGACCGGCAGCGCGTTGGGGTAGCCGGCGATCCAGCCCACCGCCCCGGCCACGGCGAGTTCGAGCAGCACGTCGTCGGAGCCGATCAGCAGGTCCAGCTCGGGGGCCAGCTCGGCCAGCTCGTACGCGCGCCGCACGTCCCCGCTGAACTCCTTGACCGCCACGATCAGCCCCTCCTCGTGCAGCTTGGCCAGCAGCGCGGGGGTCAGGTCCACCTTGGTGTCGTACGGGTTGTTGTAGGCCACGACGGGCAGGCCCGCCTTGGCGACCTCGCGGTAGTGCGCGAGGACCGCCCGGTCGTCGGCGCGGTAGGAGTTGGGGGGCAGCAGGAGCACCGAGCCGCAGCCGGCCTCGGCCGCCTGCTCGGCCCACCGGCGCGACTCCGCGGCGCCGTACGCGCCCACCCCGGCCATCACCCTGCGCCCGCCCACGGCCTCGACGGCGGTCTCGACCACCTTGGCCCGCTCCTCCGAGGTGAGCGTCTGGTACTCGCCCAGCGAACCGTTGACCGCGACGCCGTCACAGTCGTTCTCGACCAGCCAGCGGCAGTGGTCGGCGTAGCCGTCGTAGTCGACGGAAAGGTCGTCTCGCAGGGGCAGGGCGGTGGCCACCATGATGCCGTGCCAGGCTTTGGTGCGGTTGTCCATCGGAAAGTCCTCCATGTCAGGGTCAGTGGGTGGGGGGAACGTCGGAAACGTCTGGAAGCTCGGCCAGGGCGCCGAGGGTGACGGGCTGGGCTATGGGGCGGCGGGGCGGCCGCTGCGGCTCCCCGGCCAGGCAGGAGACGGCGTAGCCGCAGATGCGGCCCTGGCACCAGCCCATGCCGGGCCTGGCCAGCAGCTTGATGGAGCGCGCGTCGGTGGCGCCGAGGTCCTGCGCCTCGCGTACGCGGGCCAGCGGCACCTCCTCGCAGCGGCACACCAGCGTGTCGTCGCGCAGCCAGCCCTGCCAGCCGGGTTTGACGGGGTAGGCCCGCTGCAGCGCCTCGCCGAAGGCCCGCCCGCGCTGCCGGCGCCGCAGCAGCAGCCCCGACTCCGCCCGCGAGCCGCGCGAGTCGGCCACCACGGCGCGGCCGGCGATGCGGCCCTCCGTCTCGGACAGGAGCCAGCCGCCCACGCCCGTGGGCTCCCCGGCGGCCCAGACCCCGGGGACGGAGGTGCGCTGGGCGGCGTCCACGTCGAGCACGGGGCTGCCGTCCACGTCGTCGCGGGTGGCGCAGCCGAGCTGGGTGCCCAGTTCGATCTGCGGCACGAACCCGTACCCGACGGCCACCGTGTCGCACTCGACGACGCGGGTGGCGAGAACGTTCCACTCCTGGTCGAGGCGGGCCACGGTGACGGCCTCCACCTCGCGCTCCCCGTGCGCCGCCACCACCGTCTGGCGCGTCCGGTACGGCACGCGGTGCCTGGCCAGGCTCGCGGCGTACCCGGCGGCCTCCCCGGCCTTGCCCAGGGCCAGCAGCGGATGCCTGGCCAGCCCGAGCCCGCCGTTCGCCTCGAGCACGCCGAGCACCCGCGCCCCCGCCCCGGCCAGCCCGGTGGCCACGGGCAGCAGGAACGGGCCGGTGCCGGAGACGACGATCCGCCTGCCCGCCACGACGCCGTTGCCCTTGAGCAGCGCCTGCGCGCCGCCGGCGGTCAGGACGCCGGGCAGGTCCCATCCGGGGAACGGCAGCGGCCGGTCGTGCGCGCCGGTCGCGATCAGCAGCCGCCGCGCCCGCAGGACGACCTGCTGCTCGGCGGAACCCCCGGAACCCACGCCGCGGGTGACGCAGTGCACGACCAGGTCCCCGTCCGGCTCGCGGGCGACGCTCCACACCTGGTGCCGCAGCAGCACGTCGGCGCGGCCGTCCAGGGCCCGCGCCTGCCGCAGGAACCGCTCCAGGCCGGGCGCGGGCTTCGGGTCGGCGGCGTGGCGGAAGTACTGGCCGCCGAGCCGTACGGAAGAGTCCAGGAGCGCCACCCGCAGTCCGGCCAGCGCCGCCGTGAGCGCGCCGGCCACCCCCGCGGGCCCGCCGCCGATCACCACCAGGTCGTACGTCATGACGTCGTCACCTCGTCACCGGGCTCGGCCTCCAGCAGGCAGGCCCGCTCGGGCGCCCGCCCGTTGACCGAGATCAGGCAGTCGAAGCAGACCCCGATCCCGCAGAACAGCCCGCGGGGCCGCCCGCCGAAGCGGGTGCTGCGCCACGACCGCACCCCGGCCGCGTGCAGCGCCGCCCCGATCGTCTGCCCGGGCACGACGGGTACCGGACGCCCGTCGATCGTGATGTGGAACGTCAAGAGGACTCCTCCGCGAAGCGATCCGGCCGGAAGGGCCGCAGGTCCAGGTCGGTCGGGGAGCCGGTGAGCACCTGCGCGAGCAGGTGACCGGTGGCCGGGGCGAGCCCGATGCCCGCCCCCTCGTGCCCGCAGGCGTGATAGAGCCCGGGGGCGCGCGGGTCGGCGCCGATGACGGGCAGGTGGTCGGGGCAGTACGGCCGGAAGCCGCAGTACGACCTGATCGCCCGCACCTCGCGCAGCGCGGGGAACAGCGCCACGGCCTGCTCGGCCAGGCGGGCGAGCACCGGCACCGACATCGTCCGGTCGAACCCGACCCGCTCCCTGCTGGCGCCGATGAGCACCGTGCCGGCGGGCGTGCCCTCCACGACCGCCGACGTCTCCAGGCCCTCCGAGTCGCTGGCCACGTTCGTGACGTAGGCGGCGGTGTAGACCTTGTGCCTGATCAGGGGCTGCGGCAGCGGCTCGGTGACGAGGATGAACCCGCGCCTGGGCAGGATGGGCAGATCGACCCCCGCCAGCGCGGCCACCTCGCCGCCCCAGGTGCCCGCCGCGTTGATCACCGCGTCGCCGAGCACGTCACCCTGGGAGGTGCGCACGCCCGCGATCCGATCCCCTTTGCGCACGAACCCGGTCACCGCCGCCCCGAGGCGCAGCCGGAGCGTTCCGTGGCCGAAGCTCTCCGCGCCGTGCCTGAGCAGGCGCGCGGCGGCCAGCATGGGCTGCACCTGGGCGTCCTCGGGGTAGTACACCCCACCGGCCAGGCCCTCGGCCAGGTGCGGCTCGTAGTCGCGCAGCGACTCGCCGGGGACCAGGGTGTGCTCCACGTCCTGCTTGGCGGCCAGCTCGGCGAGCTGGCGCCGGACCTCAGCGGTCTCGGCGACCACCAGGCCGCCCTTGGGCTCGAACTCGAACCCGCCGAGGTCCGCCAGCGAGCGCCAGAGCCGGTTCGACAGCAGGGCCAGCTCCAGCTCGGGGCCCGGCTCCTTGTCGGACACCAGCACGTTGCCCTCGCCCGAGCCGGTCGTGCCGCCCGCCACGGGGCCGCGGTCGACCACGGTCACGTCGAGACCCGCGCGCGCGGCGTAGTAGGCGCATGCGGCGCCCACGACTCCGGCGCCGACCACGATGACGTCGGACATCCATCACCTCCCAGGTCTGTAATATGTCACATACCTCGCTCTCTTGAGAAGGCCCTTTCCACTGGACGGACGACCCGCCGCCCCCCGCCGCGCCCCCTGCCACCGCCGCTACCCACCGACGGCATATCACCACCTCACCGCACGGCACACTCCGGCCGAGGTCCCTTGGAGGAGGAGCGGCCGAAGAGCCGCCGCCACCCGCTCGGCGCCACCCGCCTTTCGGCGCCCGGCCCGCGCCTTGGGTGAGGCCCGTGGGAGGACGGTGGCAGGGGCGCCGCCGTGGGGCGTCATCGCCGTCGCGGCGCGCGGTAGTTCCGTGGTCCGGGCCGGTCACGGGCGGGGTGACCGGTGGTGGGACCGGGTGGGTGGGCCCGTACCATCGATGGCGTGAAGCTACCCACGGACCACCCCAACCGCCACGTGCTCCGCCTGCTCTCCTTCTGGGCGCCCACGACGCAGTCGATGCGGGCCTGGGCGATGGCGTCCGTGGTGGTCAACGCGGGCATCGCGGTGACGGGCGCGGGCGTTCGCGTCACCGGTTCCGGGCTGGGCTGCCCGACCTGGCCCAAGTGCACGCCCGACAGCTTCATCCCGGTCGCGCACCCCGAGGTGTCGATGCTCAACATGCTCGTCGAGTTCGGCAACCGGCTGCTGACGTTCCTGGTGCTGGCGGTCGGCGTGGCGTGCGTGGTGGCGGCGTTCCGGCTGGCCCCGCGCAGGCGCTCGCTCATGAGGCTGGCGCTGCTGCAGCCGGCGGGCGTCATGGCCCAGGCGCTGTGGGGCGGCCTGGTGGTCAACACGATGCTCAACCCGTTCACGGTGGGCATGCACTTCCTCATCTCCACCGGCCTGATCGCCGCCTGCTGGATGCTGTACGCCCGCGCGGGCGAGGGCGACGGCCCGGCCCGGCGGGTGACCCACCGCGACATCCGCCGGCTCGGCCACGCGCTGCTCGCTGCGGTGTTCGCGCTGCTGGTGGTCGGGGTCGGGGTGAGCGGCACGGGCCCGCACTCGGGCGACGAGATGGCCTCCCGCTTCGACCTCGACATCGAGGCGGTGGCCCGGCTGCACGCCGACGTCGCCTACCTCGTGGTGGGGCTGACGTTCGCGCTGCTGTTCGCCCTGCACGTGAGCAATGCGCCGCGGCCCGCCCGGCGGGCGGCGCTGGCGCTGCTGGCCGTGGAGCTGGGCCAGGGCGTGATCGGCTACACGCAGTACTTCCTGGCCGTGCCCGCCGCGCTGGTGCTGCTGCACGTGCTCGGCTCCACGCTGGTCTGGATCGCCGCGCTCAGGGTGGTCACCTCGCTGCGCACCCGCACCCCGCAGACCGCCCCCGCCGGCCACTCCCCCGCCGAAGCCGCCGGAGCACCCGCCGTCGTCTGAGTGGATATGCCAGGGTATGAGGGGATCGGTCCGCCACTCCCCCGCCCCCTGGAGGGTGTGATTTGTCACTGAAAGTCCGCCCCACTCGGAAGGCCCTGCGGCGCGCGTACCAGGCTCTGGTGCTGGTCAGCGTGCTCTGCCTGGCGCCCATGACGTGGGCCTGGCTCGGCAGCTCGGCGCACCGGGTGACGGCCGTGGGCGACGACTGGCTCGGGCGCGTGCCCACGGCGCAGGCCGCGCTGGTGCTGGGCGCCGGCCTGTACGGCACGCAGCCCACCCCGATGCTGGCCCACCGGCTCGACATCGCCGCCGAGCTCTACCGGGCGGGCAGGGTGCGGGCGCTGCTGCTGTCGGGCGACAACAGCCGCAAGGAGTACGACGAGCCGACGGCCATGCGCGACTACCTGCTCCGCAGGGGCGTGCCGGACCGGGTGATGGTCCTGGACTACGCGGGCTTCGACACGTGGGACTCGTGCGTGCGGGCGCGCAAGGTCTTCGGGGCGCGGCAGGTGACGGTCGTGACGCAGGAGTTCCACCTGCCCAGGGCCGTGACGCTGTGCCGGACGGCCGGTCTCGAGGCGTTCGGGGTGGGTGACGACTCCACCAGGGACTTCGCCGCGCCCACGTACGCCTACGCCACCCGCGAGCTGCTCGCCACCGCCAAGGCCTTCGCCGACGCGATGGTGCTCCACTCCGACCCGGTCTATCCGGGCCCGCGCGAGGTCTCCCTGACGAACCTCCTGGCTCAGCCCGGCGCGCCGGGGGCATAGCCGGGCGGCGGGGGGTCCCCCGCCACCGACCTGGCGTGCGCCGTCGGCACCGGGAAGTCCGCCCGGGCCGTGCTCATGCACTCCAGCAGCGCCCGCTGCTCCTCGTGGAAGCCCTGCTCGTCGATCATGTGGCGGGCCGCCCGCTCGTGCAGCAGGCCCAGCTCGGTGGCGGCCAGCTGGTAGTCGCGCATGGCGCGCAGCCCGCGCTTGCCGCCGTGGGCCCGGGCCCACTGCCTGGCCTGGCGCCTCCTGGGGAAGGTCGACAGCATGTAGATGTCGGCCTGGGTGACCAGCTTGGTCGGCTCGTACGGCGGCAGGTAGCGCTGGATGAGGGCCACGATGCGCCGCCGGTCCTTGAACACCACGCCGATGAGCACGATCAGCACGGCCAGCAGCGCCAGGTAGGCCACCACGAGCCCGGGGAAGCCGCCGTAGGAGGCCAGGCCGTTCCACAGGCCGTGCAGGATCATCGCGCCCGACCAGCCCGCCAGGATGTAGAAGACCCGCTCGGGGCCGCCGCGCTGGGCGGCGTAGGCGACGGCGACGCCGATCATCGAGCTGAACAGCGGGTGGGCCAGCGGCGACAGGATGCCGCGCAGCACCACGGTGACCGCCAGCCCCTTGACGCCGGAGTTGGACAGGGCGGCCAGGTAGTAGCTGACGTTCTCGCTCATGGCGAAGCCGAGCCCGACCATGCTGGCGTAGATGATGCCGTCGGTGGGTCCGTCGAGCTCGGCCCTGCGGAACCTGAGCAGCCCGAGCAGCACCAGCCCCTTCATCGTCTCCTCCACCACGGGCGCGCCGAAGGTGGCCGCGACGTTGCGGGCGCTGGCCTCCGACAGCTTGGCGGTGTCGATGATGTAGTGCAGGTTGAGGTAGTTGATCAGACCGGCGACCAGCACCGCGACGCCCGCCCCCCACGCGAAGGCGAAGATCAGGTTGCTGCGCGGCTCCGGCTCCATCCGGTCGAGCGCCAGCACGGCCGCCAGCAGCAGCGGCACCGGCGCGAGCGCCAGCATGAGCGCGATGAAGAACTGCACCGGAGCGCCGTTGATCACGTCGAAGGAGAACGAGACCAGGGCGCAGACTCCGGTGAGGACGAGCCCGATGATCAACGCGAATGACGGGCGGTCCTTCAACACCCAGCGTGGATCACGGGTCGCCATACGGTGACTTTAACGGATCAGAGGGCCGGGGTCCGTGCCGGTCAAGACAGCGTCACCGTCCGGACACGCGGCCGCATGGCGGTCAGGCCAGCAGCGGGTCGATGGCCACGGCCAGGAACAGCAGCGCCAGGTAGGCGTTGGACCAGTGGAAGAAGCGCATGGGGCGCAGGTCGACGCCGCTCTTGCCGGCGTTGAGCCGGGCCAGCAGGCGGTGGACCTCCCACAGGCACATGGCGCCGAGGGCGGCGGCCACGATCGGGTAGAACAGCGTGGTGCCGGCCACCGGCCACAGCGCCAGCGAGCACAGCACGGTCGCCCACGTGTAGGCGATCGACTCCAGGATCACCCGCCGCTCGGTGGCCACGACCGGCAGCATGGGCACCTTGGCCGCCGCGTAGTCCTCCTTGTAGCGCATGGCCAGCGTCCAGGTGTGCGGCGGGGTCCAGAAGAACACCACGCCGAACAGCACCAGCGGCGCCCAGTCGAGCCGCTCGGTGATGCCCGCCCAGCCGATCATCACCGGCATGCAGCCCGCGATGCCGCCCCACACGATGTTCTGGGCCGTACGGCGCTTCAGGATCATCGAGTAGACCAGCACGTAGAACAGGATCGCCCCGGTGGACAGCATCGCGGCCAGCCAGTTGGTGGTCACCCAGAGGCCCACCAGGGACAGCACGCCGAGCACGATGCCGAAGATCAGCGCGCCCCGCGGCGACACCTGGTGCCTGGCCAGCGGCCTGCGGCGGGTGCGGCGCATCTTCTGGTCGATGTCGCGATCCACGTAGCAGTTGAGCGCGTTGGCGCTGCCCGCCGATAGGGTGCCGAACACCATGACCGAGATCGACGTCCACAGCGGCGGCAGGCCGCCCGCCGCCAGGAACATCACCGGCAGCGTCGTGATCAGCAGCAGCTCGATGATCCGCGGCTTGGTGAGCGCGATGTAGGCCTTGACGATCATACCGATCGAGCGCGGCCCCTCCACCTGCGGAGATCGGGCCGTCGCCTGCCTGTTGGTCAGCACCGTCAAGGCGCTTCCAGCCTGTGCGGAGTCAACGCGTAACCTCTGATTAGAGCGGATCCATGGGTGGGCGCCGTGACGCCCCTGCGAACAAACAAACTGTAGTCGCAGGGGCGGCCGGTCCGGCCAATGGGGGGCTTGCGCCGCACATGGACACGTGCGGGTGGGATGGGAATCGTTCGCCAGCTCCACTCGGTTAGGGTCCCGTGTGGGCGGGATAGCCAATCAATGACAACTAGATTCCGGAGATCGAGCACTTGAGCACCGAACTCGTGCCAGCCCTCGAATGGACCGACCTGGACAAGCAGGCGGTCGACGTCGTTCGAGCCCTGGCGATGGACGCAGTGGAGAAGGCGGGCTCGGGTCATCCCGGCACCGCCATGAGCCTGGCTCCCGCCGCATACCTGCTGTTCCAGCGTGTGATGCGTCACGACCCGACCGATCCCAAGTGGGCCGGGCGCGACCGTTTCGTGCTGTCGTGCGGGCACTCGAGCCTGACGCTCTACATCCAGCTTTACCTGTCCGGCTACGGCCTCACGCTCGACGACCTTCGCCGGCTGCGCCAGTGGGACAGCCTGACGCCGGGCCACCCCGAGTACGGCCACACGGCGGGCGTGGAGACGACCACGGGCCCGCTCGGCCAGGGCCTGGGCAACGCGGTCGGCATGGCGATGGCGGCCCGCCGCGAGCGGGGCCTGTTCGACCCCGACACCGAGGCCGGCGGCTCGCCGTTCGACCACCACATCTGGTGCATGGTCAGCGACGGTGACATCGAGGAGGGCATCAGCCACGAGGCCAGCTCCCTCGCCGGCCACCAGAAGCTGGGCAACCTCATCGTCGTGTGGGACGACAACCAGATCTCCATCGAGGACGACACGCTGATCGCCAAGTCCGAGGACGTGGTCAAGCGTTACGAGGCCTACGGCTGGCACACCCAGAGCGTCGACTGGACCGAGACCGGCGAGTACGCCGAGGACGTCCAGGCGCTCTACGACGCGCTGCAGGCCGCCAAGGCGGAGACCGACCGGCCGTCGTTCATCCGGCTGCGCACGATCATCGGCTGGCCGGCCCCGAACAAGAAGAACACCGGCAAGATCCACGGCTCGGCCCTGGGCGAGGCGGAGGTCGCCGCCACCAAGGAAGTCCTCGGCATGGACCCGGCCAAGACGTTCGACGTCCCGGCCGCGGTGCTCGAGCACGCCCGCGGCGTCGCCCAGCGAGGCCGCTCCGAGCACGCCGAGTGGGACAAGGGCTACTCCGAGTGGCGGCTGGCCAACCCCGAGCGGGCCGAGGAGTTCGACCGCATCTCCCAGCGCGAGCTGCCCAACGGCTGGGCCAGGGCGCTGCCGTCGTTCGAGGCGGGCGCGTCGATCTCGACCCGCAAGGCCTCCGGCGACGTGCTCAGCGCGCTGGCGCCGGTGCTGCCGGAGCTGTGGGGTGGCTCGGCCGACCTGGCCGAGTCGAACAACACCACGATGAAGGGCGAGCCGTCCTTCATCCCCGAGGAGTTCCAGACCAAGGAGTTCCCCGGCAACCGCTACGGCCGCACGCTGCACTTCGGCATCCGCGAGCACGCCATGGGCGCCATCCTCAACGGCATCGCCCTGCACGGCGGCACCCGCCCGTACGGCGGCACCTTCCTGGTCTTCTCCGACTACATGCGCCCCTCGGTGCGCCTGGCCGCGCTGATGAAGCTGCCGGTCACGTACGTGTGGACGCACGACTCCATCGGCCTCGGCGAGGACGGCCCCACCCACCAGCCGATCGAGCACCTTTGGGCGCTGCGCGCGATCCCCGGCCTCGACGTGGTGCGCCCGGCCGACGCCAACGAGACCGCCTACGCCTGGAAGGCCGTGCTCAAGCACACCGACCGGCCCGCGGCCCTCGCGCTGACCAGGCAGAACCTGCCGGTCGTCGAGGGCACCAACGCCGAGGGCGTGGCCCGCGGCGGCTACATCCTGCGCGAGGCCTCCGACGGCCAGCCCAAGGTCATCCTCATCGCCACCGGCAGCGAGGTGGAGATCGCGCTGGCGGGCCGCGAGCTGCTGGAGGGCAAGGGCATCCCGACGCGGGTCGTGTCGATGCCGTGTGTCGAATGGTTCAAGGGGCAGGACATCGCATATAGGCAGACGGTTCTGCCTTCGTCGATCCGGGCTCGGGTCGCGGTCGAGGCCGGCATCGCGCTCGGCTGGCACGAGTTCGTCGGAGAATGCGGCGAAGTGGTCGGTCTCGAACACTTCGGCGCCTCCGCCCCGTACAAGACTTTGTACGAGCTGTTCGGGCTGACGGCGGAGCGCGTGGCGGCGGCGGCACATGCGAGCCTGGCCAAGCTTGGTCAGGAAAAGGGCGAGACGACGGGAAACTGAAGAGAAGATGAGCGAGATCCTCAAGAACCTGTCCGGCCAGGGCGTTGCCATCTGGCTCGACGACATCAGCCGTGAGCGGCTGCGCACCGGCAACCTGGAGCAGCTGATCCGCGAGAAGAACGTCGTCGGGGTGACCTCCAACCCGACGATCTTCGCCAACGCGCTCAGCAAGGGTGACGCCTACTCCTCCCAGCTCCACGACCTCGCCGTACGCGGCGTGGACGTGGGCGAGGCCGTGCGCGCCATCACCACCTACGACATCCGCTGGGCCGCCGACGTGCTGCGCCCCGTCTTCGACGCCACGGGCGGCGTGGACGGCCGCGTGTCGCTGGAGGTGGACCCGCGCCTGGCCCGCGAGACCGAGAAGACGGTCGCCGAGGCCCGGGCGCTGTGGTGGATGGTCGACAGGCCCAACCTGTTCATCAAGATCCCGGCCACGGTCGAGGGTCTGCCCGCGATCACGCAGGCGCTCTCGGAGGGCATCAGCGTCAACGTCACGCTGATCTTCTCCCTCGAGCGCTACCGCGCGGTCATGGACGCCTGGCTCGCCGGCCTCGAGGCGGCGCAGGCCAAGGGCCTCAACCTGGCCTCGATCGAGTCGGTGGCCTCGTTCTTCGTCAGCCGCGTCGACACCGAGATCGACAAGCGGCTCGACAAGGTGGGCAAGCCGGAGCTGAAGGGCAAGGCGGGCATCGCCAACGCGCGCCTGGCGTACGCGGCCTACGAGGACGTGATGAACTCCGAGCGCTGGCAGCGCCTGCGCTCGGCGGGCGCCCGTCCGCAGCGGCCGCTGTGGGCCTCGACCGGCGTCAAGAACCCCGACTACTCCGACACCATGTACGTCGACCAGCTCGTCGCCCCCGGCACCGTCAACACGATGCCGGAGAAGACGCTCGACGCCACGGCCGACCACGCCAAGGTCACCGGCGACACGGTCCGCCCCTTCTACGAGCAGGCCTGGAACACCATGGCCGCGCTCAAGGAGGCCGGCATCGACTACGACGACGTGGTGAAGGCGCTGGAGGACGAGGGCGTCGAGAAGTTCGAGGCGTCCTGGAACGAGCTGCTCGAGAGCGTCACCAAGAACCTGGTTCCGTGATGGAAGTGTCCTACCGCGAGGAGGGAGTGGCCTCGGCCGCTTCCTCCGTCGCGGGGCGCCTCGTCGCCGACGGCGTGCCCGCGCGGCTCGCCGCCGGCGACCCCCCACTGTGGGGTGAGGACGCCGAGCGGGAGGCGGCGGTCAGGCTCGGCTGGCTGACCCTGCCCCGCTACTCTCGCGAGCTGCTGCCCGTGCTGGGCGGGCTCGTCGAGCGGGCCCGCGCCGCGGGCCTGACGAACGTGGTGCTGGCCGGGATGGGCGGCTCGTCGCTGGCGGCGGAGGTCATCTGCGCGACCGCCGACGTGCCGCTCACCGTGCTGGACACGACCGACCCGGGGCAGGTGCGGCGCGCGCTGGCCGAGCAGTTCGACGCCACGGTGGTGGTCGTGTCCGGCAAGAGCGGCTCGACCGTGGAGACCGACTCCCTGCTGCGGATCTACGAGCAGCTGTTCACGGACGCGGGCCTGGACCCCGCCGGCCGCGTCGTGGTCGTCACCGACCCGGGCTCGCCGCTGGACAAGCGGGCCGTGGAGGCCGGTTACGACCTGGTGCTCGCCCAGCCGGACGTCGGCGGCCGGTTCTCGGCGCTGTCGGCGTTCGGGCTGGTGCCCAGCGCGCTGGCGGGCGCCGACGTGGCGCGGCTGCTGGACGAGGCCGGCGAGGTGCTGCCGCTGCTGTCGCGCGACACCGGCAACCCGGGGCTCGACCTGGGTGCCGCGCTCGGCGGCGCGGCGCTGGCCGGGCGCGACAAGCTGCTGCTGGAGGACCAGCTCTCGGCCATCACCGGCCTGCCCGACTGGATCGAGCAGCTCGTGGCCGAGTCCACCGGCAAGCAGGGCAGGGGGATCCTGCCCGTCGTGGGCGCCGACCCCAACGAGAGCGGCGACGAGCTGGTCGTCGCCATCGAGACCGACGTCGGGGACGTGCGCGTGGACGGGCCGCTGGGCGCGCAGTTCCTGGTCTGGGAGTACGCCACCGCCCTCGCGGGGCTGCTCCTGGAGATCAACCCGTTCGACCAGCCGAACGTGGCCGAGTCGAAGGAGAACACCGCGGCGCTGCTGGCCCTGCCCGACCTGCCGGTCGGCGCGCCGTCGTTCGTGGACGGGCCCGTCGAGGTGTACGGCGCGGCCACGGCCAGGGACCTGCCCGGGCTGTTCGCCGAGGTGCTCAACGCGATACCGGCGGACGGCTATCTGTCGATCACGGCCTTTCTGGACCGGCTGGCGGCCTTCGACGCCCCGGTGCCCGACGGGGCCGACTTCGAGCAGATGACCGACGCCTGGATGATGGCCGATCCGGCGACGCTGCGGGCGCTGCTCGCGCTGCGCACGAACCGGCCGGTGACGTTCGGGTGGGGGCCACGCTTCCTGCACTCGACGGGGCAATACCACAAGGGCGGGCCGCAGAACGGGGTGTTCCTGCAGATCACCGGGGCGGTGGCCGAGGACGTGGCGGTCCCCGGCCGGCCGTACACGCTGGGGCGGCTGCAGCTGGCCCAGGCGCTCGGCGATCTGGGGGCGCTGGAGACCCGCGGACGGCCCGCCGTACGACTGCATTTGACCGATCGCGCGGCGGGTGTCGCGCGTTTGCTCGCAGCAGCACAGGAGGCTTGACATGACTGACCCGGCAGCACCCGTGGAGGAGGCCCACACCGCTGCGGCCGCCGTCGCGGGCACCGCCACCACCGAGGAGGTGGCCGCCGCCAACCCGCTGCGCGATCCGCGCGACAAGCGGCTGCCGCGGGTTGCGGGACCGTGCGTGATGGTGTTGTTCGGCGTGACGGGTGACCTGGCCAAGCGCAAGCTGTTGCCGGCGATTTACGACCTGGGCAACCGGGGGCTGCTGCCGCCCGGCTTCTCGCTGGTCGGCTTCGCCCGGCGCGATTGGAAAGACCAGGATTTCGCCCAGCTGACGCACGACGCCGTCAAGGCGCACGCCCGGACGCCCTTCCGTGAGGAGGTCTGGAAGCAGATCCGCGAGGGCATCCACTTCGTGCCCGGCGAGTTCTCCGACGACGGGGCGTTCGACGCGCTGGCCATGGCGCTGGCGGAGATCGACGAGACCCGGGGCACGGGCGGAAACTACGCGTTCTACCTGTCGGTGCCGCCGAAGTTCTTCCCCGTGGTGGTGGAGCAGCTCAAGCGGACCGGGCTGGCCGACGCGCCCGACGGGTCGTGGCGCCGCGTGGTCATCGAGAAGCCTTTCGGGCACGACCTCAAGTCGGCCCACGAGCTGAACGAGATCACCAACTCGGCCTTCCCGGAGAGCTCGATCTTCCGGATCGACCACTACCTGGGCAAGGAGACCGTCCAGAACATCATGGCGCTGCGGTTCGCCAACAACCTCTACGAGCCCATCTGGAACCGCGGCTTCGTCGACCACGTGCAGATCACGATGGCCGAGGACATCGGCATCGGCGGGCGCGCGGGCTACTACGACGGCATCGGCGCGGCCCGCGACGTCATCCAGAACCACCTGCTCCAGCTCCTCGCGCTGGTCGCCATGGAGGACCCGACCTCGTTCGACGCCTCGGCGCTGCGCCGGGAGAAGGAGAAGGTGCTCAAGGCCGTGCGGCTGCCGGGCAACCTGGCGCTGAACACCGCGCGGGGCCAGTACTCCGCCGGCTGGCAGGGCGGCGAGAAGGTGGTCGGCTACCTGCAGGAGGACGGCATCTCGGCCGAGTCCACGACCGAGACGTACGCGGCCGTCAAGCTGGAGATCGCCAACCGCCGCTGGGCGGGCGTGCCCTTCTACCTGCGCACCGGCAAGCGGCTGGGCCGCCGGGTGACGGAGGTGGCCGTGGTCTTCCAGCGGGCGCCGCACCTGCCCTTCAGCAAGGACGACACCGAGATCCTGGGCCAGAACGCGCTGGTGGTGCGCGTCCAGCCGGACGAGGGCATCACCGTGCGGTTCGGCTCGAAGGTGCCGGGGACCGCCATGGAGGTCCGGGACGTCTCCATGGACTTCGCCTACGGCGAGTCGTTCCTGGAGTCGTCTCCCGAGGCGTACGAGCGGCTGCTGCTCGACGTGATGATCGGCGACCCGCCGCTCTTCCCGCACCAGCGGGAGGTCGAGCTGTCGTGGAAGATCCTCGACCCGATCGAGGAGTTCTGGGCCACGCAGGGGCAGCCCGAGCCTTACGAGTCCGGTTCGTGGGGGCCGCCGTCGGCCGACGCGATGATGGCCCGCGACGGCCGCGTCTGGAGGAGACTCTAGTGATCGAGCGCAGCGAGAGAACAATCGGACACAGCACGACAGTCGTCGCCGGTCCGACGAAGGAGGACTCGTGACGACCTTCATGCTGTCGGACACGACGGCGGGGAAGATCTCGGCGCAGTTCATGCATCTGCGCCACCAGATGGGCGCGCCCGCCATCGGCATGGTGCTGACGCTCGTGGTGGTCTGCGAGGAGCGCCACCAGTACGACGCGCTGCGCGCGGCCACCGACGCGGCCCGCGAGCACCCGTCGCGCATCATCGTCGTGATCAACCGCGAGGTCGACGAGCCGATCAGGCTGGACGCGGAGCTGCGCATCGGCGAGTCCACGCCGGGCGAGGTCGTGGTCCTGCGCCTGTACGGCGAGCTGACCCAGCACGCCGACTCCGTGGTCAGCCCGCTCCTGCTGCCCGACACGCCGGTCGTGGTGTGGTGGCCGGGCGCGGCGCCCGACGTCCCGGCCAAGGACGCGGTCGGCGCCCTCGCGCAGCGCCGGATCACCGACGCCAGGGGATTCGACGACGGCGGCGTCAAGTCGCTGGTGACCAGGGCCAAGGGATACTCCCGCGGCGACACCGACCTGTCCTGGGCCCGGCTGACGCCGTGGCGCAGCCTGCTGGCGGCCGCGTTCGACCAGCCGGTGGGCAAGGTCCGCAAGGGCGTGGTGGAGGCCTCTCCGGGCAACCCGAGCGCGCCGCTGCTGGCCTCCTGGCTGTCGGACCGGCTCGGCGCCCCGGTCAAGGTCGTCGACTCCTCCGGTCCCGGGCTGACGGCCGTGCGCCTGCAGCTCAACGACGGCGAGCTGACCGTGGTGCGGCACGACGCCCGCCTGGCCACGCTGTCCCGCCCGGGCCAGCCCGACAGGAACGTGGCCCTGACCCGGCGCCAGACCGCCGAGCTGATGGCGGAGGAGCTGCGCAGGCTCGACCCCGATGAGATCTACGAGGCCGCGGTCAAGCGGTTCGCACGCACGTACAAGGGATGACTTGGGACCGCAGTGGCTGAGAAAGTAGTACCTGTGAGCGTTCCCAGCGTGGTCGTCCATCGCGATGCCGACGTCCTGGCCAAGGCGGTGGCGGCCCGGATCATCACCCGCCTGGTCGACGTGCAGTCGGCCAAGGGCTCGGCCTCTCTCGTGCTCACGGGCGGCACGGTCGGCATCGCCACGCTGGCGGCGATCGCCGCGACCCCCGCCCGTGACGCCGTCGACTGGCGCCGGCTGGACATCTGGTGGGGCGACGAGCGCTTCGTGCCCTCCGGCGACAAGGAACGCAACGAGACCGGCGCCCGCGAGGCCCTGCTCGACCACGTCGACGTCAACCCGGAGCGGGTCCACGTCATGCTCGGCCCCGACTCGGGCCTGACGGCCGAGGAGTCGGCCGAGTCCTACGCGGCCGAGCTGCGCAGGGCGGCCCGGCCGGAGGACCACGGTCCCGTGCCCGGCTTCGACGTGATGCTGCTCGGCATGGGGCCCGACTCGCACGTGGCGTCGCTGTTTCCGGGCATGCCCGCGCTGTACGACACGCGCGCGGTGGTGGCCGTCCACGGCGCGCCGAAACCGCCGCCGACCCGCATCTCGCTGACGCTGCCCGCCATCCAGGCCTCGCGCGAGGTCTGGGTGGTGGCGGCCGGTGAGGAGAAGTCGGGAGCCGTCCGGCTGGCTCTGTCGGAGTCCGGGCACGTCCAGGTGCCCGCGTCGGGTGCCAGAGGGCGGGCGCGGACCCTGTTCCTGCTGGACCGGGCGGCGGCGAGCAAGATCCCGCCGGAGCTCGGGCGCATCTCGTCCCCCTGAGGCCGGTCCTGATTTCTGGGCCCTGATTTCTGGGCCCTGGTTCTGGGCCCTGATGCCGGACAGGGCGGGGGCCGCGTGGTTCCCGCCCTGTGGCGTCCCTATCCGGCCAGGGCGTCGATCTCCTCGATCAGCGCCTGCTTGCGCTCCTCGGCCAGGTACGACGCCCGCACGCCGTTCCTGGCCAGCTGGGCCAGCTCCGGCTTGCCGAAGCCGAAGGCCCGGGCCGCGGCCCGGTACTCGTCGGCCAGCGTCGTGGCGAACATGGGCGGGTCGTCGCTGTTCAGCGTCACGTACAGGCCCTCCTCCAGCATCCTCGGCAGCGGGTGCCCGGCGAGGTCGGCGACCTGGCCGGTGCAGACGTTGGAGGTCGGGCAGACGTCCAGCGGGAGCTGGGTGTCGCGCAGGTGGGCGACCAGGCGCGGGTCGGCGAGGCAGCTGATGCCGTGGCCGATGCGCTCGGCGCCGTAGCCCTCGATGACCTCCCAGATCGTCTCGGGGCCGGACATCTCGCCGCCGTGCGGGACGCTGTGGAGGCCGGCGGCGCGGGCGGCCGAGAACGCGGAGCGGTACGCGTCCCGATATTTCGGGCGCTCCTGCTCGATGCCGCCGATCCCGAAACCTACCAGCGCGGCGGGAGGTTCCTGGAGGGCGTGCTCGACGGTCACCTTGGCGGCCTCCTCGCCGTACTCGCCGGGGATGTCGAAGATGTAGGCCATCTCCACCCCGTGCTCGGCCAGCGAGCGGGCGGCGGCCAGGTCGAGGGCCTGCGTCACCTCGCGCATGGGCATGCCGACGATGTGGTGGGCGTACGGGGTCACCTGGAGTTCCGCGTAGCGGGCGCCCTGCGGGGCCAGGTCGCGCGCCAGGCCGAGGACGAGGGTCGCCACGTCCTCCGGCTCCCTGACGAGCGCGTTGACGGCCCGGTACACCTGGGCGAAGTGCGGGAAGTCGCGGAAGGTGTAGAAGCGGCGCAGCTCCTCCTCGGTGGTGGGGACCGTGCTGCCGGGGTGGCGGCGGGCGAGCTCGAGCACGGTGGGGACCGAGGCCGAGCCGATCAGGTGCACGTGGAGCTCGACCTTGGGCAGCGCGTCGATGAAGGCGTCGATGGTCATGGCGACGACCATATGAGCGATATTTCCCGAAAAAATAGCCTTCATGGGGAAATCTCACAGAAGAATGTCAGGTTCGGCGGCTGGGATAGGGTGGAGGTCGTGACCAACGCCGAAGCGTACGATCGCGGCTTCGCCCAGCTGAGCTCCCACACCGTCGGCCCCCTCCTCGAGCGGGCGTGCGCGCCCCGCCTGCTCGACGTCGGCTGCGGCACCGGCGTGGTCACCGCGGCGGCGCTCGCGTTGGGCGCCGAGGTCACGGCCGTGGACGCCGATCCCGGCATGCTGGAGCTGGCCGCCCGCCGCCATCCGTACGCGACGATCCGGCAGGCCGCGCTGCCCGACCTCCCCTTCGACGACGGGGAATTTGACGCCATAGCCGGAAATTTCGTCATCAATCATGTGCCCGACACGGCCGGGGCGCTCAAGGAGCTCCACCGCGTGCTGCGCCCGGGCGGCACCATCGCCCTGACCTGGTGGAAGTCCGACGAGATGACCGCCACCAACGTCTTCACCGACGCCATCGCCGCCGCCGGGGTCCCCTACGAGCCGCCGGCCCGGCCGTTCACCGGCAACGACACGCCGGCCCGCTTCACGGAGCTGCTGGAGGCGGCCGGCTTCGAGGCGGCGGCCGTCGACCCGGTGCGCTGGCGCCATCGGGTCGACCTCGCCACCTGGTGGGACGACATCGTGCAGACGGCCGGCCCGCGCTTCGCGATGATCGCCAGGCAGCCGCCGGAGACCGTCGAGCGGATCAGGGCCTGCTACACCCGGCTGGCGGCCCCGTACGAGCGGGAGGGCTTCCCCGTGTGCGCCTACCTGGCGCACGCCGTCCGGTCAGGTCTTTGACCAGGCGGTCACCAGCGGCATCAGCACCCCGTCGACGGACTCGGCCACGAACTCCGGCCCGAACGGCGGCCCCGCGAAGATCATCCGATGCCAGACCAGCGCCTCGGCGAGCGTGAAGAGCCGTCCGGCGTCGACGGGCCCGGACAGCTCCCCGCGCTGCGCGGCCCGCTCCAGCAGGGCTTGCACGTCGTCGAGGTCCTTCGTGGGCATGTGCGCGCGCAGCGTGCGCGCCAGCTCCTGGTTGGACACCAGCGTCGAGGACAGGCCGATGACGAGCGTGTGCTTGCGCTCCACCGTCTGGCACAGCCCGCGGAAGATGGAGACCAGGTCGCCGCGGAGCGACCCGGTGTCCTCGCCCGCGGGCGCGTCCATGTCGAAGCGCCGGCAGATGACGTCGACCACCAGCTCGGGCTTGCCCGCCCAGCGCCGGTAGATGGTGGCCTTGCTGGCCCGGGCCCGCTTGGCGATCTGGTCGACCGACATCCGGTCGTAGCCGACCTCGGACAGCAGTTCCATCGTGGCGTCGAGAATGGCCCTGTCGCGATCAGGGTCTAGTGGAGCCACGCACACGTCCTTCAGCTGTAGGCGATCTCATCGAATCGTACGCCCGTCAGTTCCGTGGACACGTCCCAGAGCCGTATGGCGTCGGCTTCCGACCGCGCCCTCTCCGACGGGGTGAGGCGCTTGAGCGTGGGGCCGATGAACTCGCCGCCGCGGACGTCCGGCGAGGTCGCGGCGTAGAGCGAGGACACCGCCCCGGCCGCCGCCGACTTGAAGAAAAGGCCCATGAGGGGCTGTAGCGGCCCGAGCTTGACGATGTTCGTGGCGGTGGTGCCCGGGTGGGTGGCGACGCTGATGAGGGCCTTACCGGCCTTCTCGGCGCGCCGCTGGAGCTCCAGGGTGAAGAGCAGGTTGGCGAGCTTGGAGCGTCCGTACGCGCCGAAGCGGCTGTAGCCGCGCTCCAGGCCGAGATTGTCGAAGTCGATCCGGCCCATGGCGTGCGCGTCGCTGGAGACGTTCACCACGCGGGCGGCGGGGGCGGCCAGCAGGAGCGGCAGCAGCAGGCCCGTGAGCGCGAAGTGGCCCAGGTGGTTGGTGCCGAACTGCATCTCGAAGCCGTCCTTGGTCTCCTGGCGGGAGATCATTCCGATGGCCGCGTTGTTGACCAGCAGGTCGAGCCTGTCGACTCCCTCGGCGAACCGCCTGACCGAGGCCAGGTCCGCGAGGTCGAGCCGGCCGTACTCGACCTGGCCGCCGGGCACCGCCCGCAGGATCTCCTCGACGGTCGCCTCCCCCTTCTCGGGCGAGCGCGCGGCGACGATGACGCGGGCGCCGTGCCTGGCCAGCTCCAGCGCGGTGGGACGGCCGATGCCGCTGTTGGCGCCGGTCACGATGGCGGTCTTGCCGGTCAGGTCGGGGATGGAGTCGGGGGTCCAGCCAGTCATCGCCACTCCTCGGGTCTAGGTGCACGAATCGCCAACTGCCACGAGCCGCTGAGCTCGTTAGTGTACGAAACCGTTTCGTACACCGCCACCCTAGCCCAATCTCCGGCGCGCGTGCCGCTCCTCGCGCCGGGCGACTCCCAGCCGCTGCTCGCTCTCGGTGAGCCTCTTGCGGGCCTTGGCCAGCTTCCGCTCCAGCACCGCCACCCGCTCGGCGCGCTCGTCGCGCTCCCGCTGGGCGGATTCCAGCGCCGCCTGCCACTCCCGGTGCGCGGCCTCGGCCTCCTCGCGCTCCTTGGCCCTCCTGGCCTCGGCCTCCTCGCGCTTCCTGGCCTCGTCCTCGCGCTTCCTGGCCTCGTCCTCAGGTTTCCTGGTCCCGCCCTCAGGTTTCCTGGCCTCGTCCCCGGGCGACGGTCGCTTGGCGGGCCGCTCGCGCGGGACGGGGGCCGGGGCGAAGCCGCTGTAGCTGAGCGGCCTGACCAGGCAGCCGCGGCGCACCTGCCCGGCCGCGTCGGCATCCACGATGGCGGACTCCAGCGTCTGGTCCACCTCGGCCGCCGCCGCGGGCGACAGGCCGCTCTCCTGCCTGACGAGCCTGCCCAGCTTGCCCATGACGCCGGCGCGGCGCCGGGTCAGCTCGGCCAGCGCGTCGGCGTCCTGCTCCTGCCAGGCCGCGCGCAGCCGTTCCCCCACGTCGAGCAGCTCGGCCAGCTCGTCGGGGTGCTCGCGGACGACCCGGTTCACGGCCCAGGCCGACACCGTGGGCTTGCGGAGCTTCGCTATCTCGCGGGCGAGCCCCGCCTCACCCGCGTCCTTGGCCGCGCGGGCCTCGGCCTCGCGCGCGGCGGTGAACTCGGACGGCGGCAGCGCGTAGAGCCGGCCGGCGACCTCGTCAAGATCCACACTGGACAAATACCCCACATCCGCTGGTTTGTAGCGCATAGTGGAGGCAGTGGCAGTCGAACGGAGGCCCCCCGTGTTCGAACGCTTCACCGACCGTGCGCGACGGGTCGTCGTCCTCGCCCAGGAGGAGGCGCGGATGATGAGCCACAACTACATCGGCACGGAGCACATCCTGCTCGGCCTGATCCACGAGGGCGAGGGGCTGGCCTCACTGGTGCTCGACGGCTGTGGCGTGGAGCTCGACCACGTACGCGCCTTCGTCGAACGGGAGGTGGGCCACGGCGCCAAGTCGCCCAGCGGGCACATCCCCTTCACGCCGCGCGCCAAGAAGGTCCTGGAGCTGTCACTGCGCGAGGCCCTGCAGCTGCGCCACAACTACATCGGCACCGAGCACATCCTGCTCGGCCTGATCAGGGAGGGTGAGGGGCTGGCGGCCCAGGCGCTCGTGGACGCGGGCGCGGACCTGGCGGACGTACGGCAGCGCCTGCTCGACCGCGTGGGCCGCGGCTCCAAGGAGCGGCCGAGCGAGATGTTCTTCGCCGGCGGCTCCGTGCTGGGCGAGCGGCTCACCCGCATCGAGGAGAGCCTGGAGCGCATCGAACGTCACCTGGGCATCCAGCCGCAGGCCGGCAAGCCGTCGGAAGAGCCGCCGCGCGAAGAGGGCCTAGGCTGAGACCATCGTGCCGACCGGCAGCCTGCCCTCCATCACCCCGGGGTCCTCGGTGTAGCCGAGCGTGGCGCCCAACGAGAGCAGCAACCTGCGCATCCTGGCGTTGTCGGACAGCAGGGTGGCCTTGACCTCGGCGTACCCCAGGTCGCGGGCGCTCCTCACGAGCATCCTGGCCATCGCCGTGCCCAGACCGAGCCCCTGCCAGCGGTCCTCGACCAGGAAGGCCATCTCCGCGATGCCCGGGTCGGGGGTGAACATGAGGTTGGCCATCGCCACGACCTGCCCGTCGTGCCCGGCGACCAGCGAAAATCCCCTGCTCCTGTCGCACAGCCGGTCGAACGTGCGCGCCGGCAGCGCGGGCATCGAGGTGAAGTAGCGGAACCGGCGCGACTCGGGCGAGCACCTGTCGTGCAGGTCGCGCACGGCCTCGCGGTAGATCGAGGTGAGCGGCCGGACCGTGACCTCGACGCCGTCGGAGAGCTTGATCGCGCGCTCGGCGGCGCCCGCCTCCGCGGGCTGGGCAAGCCGGGCGAAGGAGGCCGCCCTGGCCGCCTCGGTCAGCGTGAACGGCAGCTCCGCGCGGCGAAGCCGGACCGCCCGCCTGGGGGCCACGGGGACGACGAGCTGGGTCGGGTCGGGAAGATCACTCACCGCTTCACCATAGATCCACCTGGCGTCGTCCGCGCGCAGCAGCTCGGCCAGGAGCTCGGGCAGCCGCCACGGCATGGAACGCAGCCTGGAGGCCAGCAGCAGCGCCCTGGTGGGCTCGTCGGTCAGCTCGTGGGCGGTGGCGGGGACCACCTGGACGCGGCGGCCGCCGGCCGCCTCCAGCGCCTCGCGCACCGTCTCGGGGCCGGCGGGGATGTCGGCGACGAACTCGTCCACGGTGCCGTCCGCGTCGGACTGCACGCTCAGGCCGAGGATGTTGCCGCCCCTGGCCGCCAGGGCCGCGGCGAGTGAGGCCAGCCGGCCGGGTCGCTCGTCCACCGTGGTGCGGATGCGCAAGAATGCCATGGCTTGAGCATGCCTGGCAGCTGTTACACAACCGCTAACGATGTGTTTCATCGCGCGTTTCATCGCGATTTATGCCTATATATCCCTCCGCCCCCCGGGCACATTCACCCGTCATGGCCACCCGCCCGACACGGGACCGAGGCCGCGCGCCCGCGATCCGCGCCGCCGCCCGAGCGGCCCGCAGGCTCTCGACCCCGTCAAGGCCGGACGCCCAGGTACGAGCGCCTCTCGGCCCCATCAAGGCCGCGAGCCAGGTACGAGCGCCCCTCGGCCCCATCAAGGCCGCGAGCCAGGTACGAGCGCCCCTCGGCCCCGAACCCCGTCAAGACCGGGAACCGGCCACAAGCGCCCCTCGACCCCGTCAAGGCCGCGAGCCGGGCACGAGCGGCCCCCGCCCGGACCGCCTCAAGACCGAAGCCAGGCATAACCGCCCGTCCGACCCGAACCCCCAGGCCAAAGGCCAGACACAACCGCCCCTCCGGCCCGAACCCCGCAAGGCCGGGAGTCGAAGGCCGTGTGGTCGGCGGCGAACGTCGGGACGGCCGCAGCCAGTCGCTCCACGGGCAGGGCCTGGCCGCGCGCCGGCGCCGCTTCCGCGTACGCGGGCCGACCCGGCCCCTGAGCGCGGGCGAAGACCCCGGAGGGCCCACGGCGGACCGGTCTCCACCGCCGAGCACGACCTCCATGGCCGCCGATCGCGCGGCGACGGTGCCGGACTTCGACAAGCCGCACGAGGCGCCGGCGCCGGCG
>NZ_JBIEIS010000034.1:0-148532 GCF_043496855.1 Nonomuraea sp. JJY05 | reverse complement strand
GCGCCGGCGGCTCCTGGGCCGTGGAGGCGGCCCAGGACGGCAGCGTCTATGCGGGCACGTACGGCGACGGCCGCCTCTACCGCTGGACGGACCAGGGCGGCGTCCAGGACCTCGGCCGCCCCCTGCCCTCGGAGAACTTCATCTGGTCCGTGGCCGCGGGCGAGGGCGCCACCGTCTACGGCGGCACCTCCCCGGGCGGCCGCCTGTTCGCCTACGACCCCGCCACCGGCGTGCGCGACTACGGCAAGCTCTCGCCCGCCCACGCCTACGTGCGCAGCGTCTCCTACGCCGGGGGGAAGATCTACGCGGGCACCGAGGCCCCGGCCGCCGTCTTCGAGATCGACGCCGCCTCGGGCGCGGCCAGGCAGCTCCCCACGCCCGACGGCCTCGACCCGGCGGGCAAGTGGGCCTACGACGTGAACGCGGCGGGCGGCTTCCTCTACGTCCGCTACGGCGGCGCGAGCCCGGGCCCGATGCACGTCTGGGACATCGCCGCCGGCAAGTGGACCGGCGCGCTCGACGCCGTACACGGCCTCGACGTCTCGCCCCCGGACGCCGACGGGGCGGTCTACCTGGTCAGGAGCGGTGAGCTGGTCCGCTACGACCCCCGTGCGCAGGCCACGACGCCGACCGGGCTGCCCTTCACCGGCCGGGTGGCCAACACGCGCGGAATCGGCTGGGCCGAGCTGGGCCTGCCCGACTATCCGGGGAAGAGCGTCGTCGGCCTGCTCTGGCGCGGGCTGATGTTCCGCTACAACCCGCAGACCGGGGCGAAGTCGTTCGTGCAGACGGCGGTCAAGGGCGAGCCCATCGACGTGACCGCGCTCGCGGAGGGCCCCGACCACCGCATGTACGCCGGCGGCTTCCTCAACGGCGGCTTCGCCGCCCTGGACCCGAAGACCGGTAAGAGAACCCAATTTCACACGTTCTCCCAGAGCGAGGACATGATCGCGCACGAGGGCAAGCTGTACGTCGGCGCCTATCCCGAGGCCAGGGTCTACGCCTACGACCCGGCGCTGCCGTGGAACAGCACCGAATACTCGCCCAGCCCCGAGCCCGGCCCGGCGCCGAACCCGGCGCGGCTGTTCGACTTCGCCGCCGACAAGCAGATCAGGCCGCGGGCGCTGGTGTCGGCGGGCCGCTACCTCGCCGCGGGCACCATGCCCGACCTCGGCCAGCTCGGCGGCGTGCTCGCCGTGTGGGACCCGCGGACCGGGACGCTCAAGCACGCTCAGCGCAACGTCGTCCAGGACCAGAGCATCGTCTCGCTCGCCTACCGCGACGGCGTGCTCTACGGCGGCACGTCCATCTACAGCGGTCAGTCGGCCACGCCGCCGACGCAGCCGGAGGCCAAGCTGTTCGCGTGGTCGGTGAAGGAGAACCGGCTGCTGTGGCAGATCGTCCCCGCCCCGGGCAAGCCCGCCGTCCCGGCGCTGACGTTCGACGACCGGGGAAGACTGTGGGGGATCGCGGGTGGCGAGGTGTTCGCGGTCAGCACGGCCACCCGCAAGGTGGTCTCGCGCGTCACGCTGTCGGACAGCAGGAGCGCCGGCGGGCAGCTCGCGTTCAACCCGTGCGACCGCACCCTGTACGGCGCGCACGCCGGCCAGGAGGTCTTCTCCCTCGACCCGCGGACCGGGCGGCACGCCGCGTTGCGGCAGGGACCCGTGCACCAGCTCGCGGTGCACGGGTCCGGGGACGTCTACTTCGCCGAAGGGCCGCGCCTGTTCCGGCTGACCCGTCAGCAGACGCGGTAGGTGTAGAAGTTCTCGAAGCGTGATAGGTAGAGGTGGCCGTCGGGGCCGAGCACCAGGTTCGAGATCGGGCGGGCGATGAGCGCGAGCGCCATCGTCCCCGGATCGATCCGGTACGCCTTGCCCTGCACCTTGCCCCACAGGGAGCCCTCGTGGAAGACGAGGTTGGTGTCCAGCCAGACCTGCGTGGCGCTGGACCAGGGGTAGGTCTGGTGCTTCACGCTCCTGACCGTCCGCCCGGTGGCCGGGTCCAGCTCGAACAGGGTGTCCGGGGTCAGCCCCCACAGCCGCCCGTCGCCGTCGAAGGCGATCGAGCCGAGCGCCAGGTCACCGGGCACGGGGGTGGACTGCCACTTGAGCGAGTCCGTGGCGATGTCGTAGGCGAACGCCGCGGCGTCGCCCCGCGGCGTGCTGGTGCCGCCGAAGGCCGAGGTGGCGCCGTACACGACCCCGTCGCGGTAGGCCAGGCCGATGATGCTGTGGCCCGGGACGAGGTCCCGCCTGATCACGTTCCGGCCGGTGGCGGGGTCGAGCAGGCCGAGCGCGCCGCCGTGGGTGCCGGCCTTGGGCACCGTGCCGAAGGCCAGCCAGTCGCCCGCCGAGATCATCGCGAAGGGCCGGTCCTGCTCCTGGCCGCCGAGGTCGAGCAGCAGCCTGGGCGCGCTCCCGTCGAACTCGTAGATCCGGGCGCCGGGGTAGACGCCGAGGTAGAGCTTGCCCTTGTGGGTGACGATGCCCTCGCTCTGGCCGACGTTCGGCCAGTTCTGGGCCTGGCCCGTGGCGGGGTCGTAGGCGGCCAGGCCGCCGGTGAAGAACCCGCCCGCGTAGACGCGGCCGTCGGGGCCCGTGCCGAGCGATCGGATGCTGACGGGCTGGCCGTTCAGCGTGCCGTCGAGCAGCCGGCCCTGCCCGGTCTTGCGGTCGAACTGCCAGATGCGGCCGGTGGAGCTGGTGCCGACGAGGGTGTGGCCGAGCCAGCCGAGCGGGCGGGCGGCGCCCTCGCCGTACCCGGTGAAGCCCAGCTTGGTGATCTTCCGGCTCTTGAGGTCGTACTTCACGAGCTCGTCGTGCTGGAACAGGTAGAGGTCGTGGCCGCGCCTGCCGCCGCCGACGGTGAGGTTGTCGACGTCCTCCACCACGTCCTTCCATACGCGTTCGCGCAGGTCGTACACGCCCATGGGGTTGGCGCCGGTGGAGGTGACGAAGCGGACCAGCAGGTAGCGGCCGGCCACGTCCACGTCGTAGGCGTAGCCGCTGCCCTCGACGGGCGGGTCGATCACCCGCTCGACCGTGCCGCCGGGGGAGAGCACCGCGACCTTCATGCTGCGCGCGCCGACGCCGGCGTACACGGTGCCGTCCTTGCCGACGGCCAGGTCCCGGACGTACTGGTCGCCCGGGACCGGGCTGCCCAGGTCGGCGAAGGCGCCGGTCGCGGTGTCGTAGCGGAAGAGCTTGCCCGCGGGCGAGGTGCCGCCGTAGATGGCCGAGCCGTCGGGACCGGCGGCGACGGTCCAGACGAACGTCTCGGTCGCGATGGGGATGCCGAGCTCGCTCACCTGGTCGGTGGACGGGGTGTAGCGGAAGAGGCGGCCCATCGCCCCCGGGGTGGAGTTGTAGCTGCCGACGTAGACGGAGTGGTCGGGGGCGACGGTGACGGCCCAGGAACCGAGCGCGAGCGGGAGCGGGCGCTCGGCGATCAGGCGGCCGTCGCGGGCGTCCCTGATCCCGAGCAGCGCCGGGCCGGAGGCGCTGGAGGTGACCGAGTAGACGCGCGGGCCCTGCGGGTGGCGGGCGTCCAGCGCGGTGCCCGCGGTGGTGGCGCCGGTCAGCGGGAGCGTGCCGAGGTTCTGGAAGCCGCACCCGGTCGGTGGGGCTGCTGCGGATTCGGCCTGGGCCGGAGCCGAGATGAATAAGGCAACGAGGAGTGTTGCGAGGATGGTGCGCACGTACGACCTCCCAGAGCTACATAACGGCCTTGACCGTAATTTGCCAGAGGGGCCGGTGACAAGATGGCGGGATGGGACCGGCGCGGATCATGGCGGTGCGACACGGGGAGAGCGAGGCCAACCTCGCCCACCGGGAGGCCGGGCCGGCGCCGCTGGTCTACGAGCGCGGGGACGACGAGGTCACGCTGACCGACCTGGGCCGGGCGCAGGCGGCCGCGTTGGGGCGGTCGCTGGCGGGCCTGCCCGCCACCGAGGCCCCCGAGGTGGTGTGGTGCTCGCCCTACCTGCGGGCGCTCGACACGTGGCGAGAGGCCCTGCGGGCGTGGGGCGCCGGCCCGCTCCCGCTCACCGTGGACCGGCGGCTGAGGGACCAGGAGTCCGGCGCGTTCGCGCGATACAACCTGGCCGCGATCAGCGAGCGCTTCCCCGGGGAGATGGCGCGGCGGGAGGCCGAGGGCGCGTACGCCTTCCGGCCGCCCGGCGGCGAGTCGCTGGCCGACGTCGTGGTGCGGCTCCGTGACCTCCTCGCCGACCTGCGCGAGCACGCGGCCGGCCGGCGGGTGCTGATCGTCGCCCACGACTCGGTGGTGCTGGGCCTGCGCCACGTCCTCGCGGGCGGCCCGGAAACGGACGGGGCCGCGGACCTGGCGGCGGTCCTGGAGTTCGCGCCGGTGCTGAACGCCTCCGTCTCCGTCTGGGACCACTCCGGGCTCGTCCGGTTCAACGACGTCGGCCACCTCTGACCCACCGCTCACCAGCCCGTCTCGACGATCAGGTCGGCCCGGTCGCGGGTCCCGTCCTGGGCGAACCACTTCTCCTCGGCCGCGAACCACTCCAGCCACCGCGGCTCCAGCTCGGCCCCGTCCCGCTCCATGACCCGCGCGAAGCGCAGCGCCCGCGGCGCGTCCACCCAGACGGTGAACGCCAGCAGGCGGGCGATCGAGGCGCGGGCCGTGCCGACGCCCTCGATGACCAGGGCCGGCGCGACCGGGACCGCCACGTGCTCGGCGTACTCGCCGCGCACCCAGTCGTACCTGCGGAAACCCCCGGGCAGGCCGTCGCGGAGCCTGACCAGCACCTGCGACTCCAGCGCGTGGAACCAGCCGCCGGGCCCCTCCTCCCACGGCACGGGGAAGTCGTCGCTGTGGATCACCTGGCACCCGAGCGCCGCCCCCAGCCGCCCCGCGAACGTCGTCTTGCCCGCCCCCGCCGGCCCGTCCACGGCCACCAGCCGGACGGGGCCGCACGAGGGGCGCAGGGTCATGATGCGATCGGCCAGGTGGTTCACCGGACCCAGGGTAGAAGACGTGGTGTGGGCTACTGAGAGAATGTTCTTTCGCCCCGAATGCAAGCAGGAGGTAGATCTTGCTCGGACCCCTCGGTGACATCGTCGTGCTCGATCTGTCCAGGGCCCTGGCCGGGCCGCACGCGGCGCAGATGCTGGGTGACCTGGGCGCTCGGGTGATCAAGGTGGAGCATCCGGACGGGGGCGACGAGTCGCGCGGGTGGGGACCGCCGTTCGTCGGGCCGGATCACGAAATTTCGACATATTTCCTGGCAGCCAACCGCAACAAGCAGTCCATCGCCGTCGACCTCAAGTCCGCCGACGGCAAGCGGCTCATCGAGCGTCTCGTCCGCCAGAGCGACGTCCTCATCGAGAACTTCCGCACCGGCGTGCTCGACCGCCTGGGCTTCTCCGTCGAACGCCTCCACGAGCTCAACCCCCGCCTGGTCATCCTGTCGATCACCGGCTTCGGCCACGACGGCCCGGAGGGCGGGCGGCCCGGCTACGACCAGATCGCCCAGGGCGAGGCCGGCCTGATGTCGCTGACCGGGCCGTCGCCCGACGAGCCCTACCGCGTCGGCGCCTCCATCGCCGACCTGCTCGCCGGCATCCACGGCGCGTACGGCGTCACCGGCGCCCTCTACGAGCGCGAGCGCACCGGCAAGGGCCGCGTCGTACGCACCTCGCTGCTGGCCGCGATCACCGGCGTCCACGCCTACCACGGCACCGCCTGGACGGTCGGCGGCAAGGTGCCGGCGGCCGGCGGCAACCATCACGCCTCCATCGCCCCCTACGGCGCCTTCCGCTGCGCCGACGGCATGCTGCAGATCGCCGCGGCCAACGACGGCCAGTGGAAGAAGGTCGCCACGCTCCTCGGCATCGACCCCGACGCCGCGAAATACGCCACCAACAGGGACAGGTTCGCCCACCGGGACGAGCTGATCGCGGACATGGAGAAGGCCCTGGCGGCCCACGACCGCGCCCACTGGCTGGCCAGGCTGGGCGAGGAGGGCGTGCCCGCGGGCGCGATCAGGACGCTCGACGAGGTCTACGCCTGGGACCAGACCCGCTCGCAGGGGCTGGTCGTCGAGGTGGAGCACCCGGTGCTGGGCACGATCGAGCTGCCCGGGCCGCCGCTGCGCTTCGACGGTCTCGAGGGGTTCGAGCACACCGCGCCGCCCGCCCTCGGCCAGGACGGCGACGCCGTGCTCGCCTGGCTCGAAGAGCGTGAACGATGATCCGCATTTCGCGGCACCGGACGATCTCTTCATGCGTCAACATTGCAAGGCTGGCCGACATTTAGGGAGCGATAGTGAGCCGTCCGGACGCGCGCACACTGATCGAAACGATCCTCGACCGGGGGTCGTGGAAGTCGTGGGACGCGCCGCCCGCCGACCCCGCGCAGCCCGGCTCCCCCTACGCCGACGAGTTGGCCGCGGCCCGCGTCAAGTCCGGCTACGACGAGTCGGTCATCACCGGTGAAGGGCTGCTCGGAGGGCGCAGGGTGGCCGTGGTGGCCTGCGAGTTCTCCTTCATGGCGGGCTCGATCGGGGTGGCGGCGGCCGAGCGGTTCACGGCCGCCGTCGAGCGGGCCACCCGCGAGCGGCTGCCGCTGCTGGCGGCGCCCGCGTCGGGCGGCACGCGGATGCAGGAGGGCGCGCTCGCGTTCGTCCAGATGGTGAAGATCACCACCGCGATCCAGCTGCACCGCAGCGAGGGCCTGCCCTACCTGGTCTACCTGCGGCATCCGACGACGGGCGGGGTGTTCGCGTCGTGGGGGTCGCTCGGGCACGTCACGGCGGCCGAGCCGGGGGCGCTGATCGGGTTCATGGGGCCGCGGGTGTTCGAGTCGCTGCACGGCTACGCGTTCCCCGAGGGCGTACAGGTCGCGGAGAACCTCCACCGCAAGGGCCTGATCGACGCGGTGGTCCCGGCCGAGGAGGCGCGGGAGATCGCGATCAGGGCGCTCGGCGTGCTCGCCGACGACAGGTCGCGGGTGGAGGCGGGCACGCCTCCGGAGGAGGACCTGCGGCCCGTGGAGGCGTGGGAGGCGATCACCCGCTCGCGTCGCGACGACCGGCCCGGCGTGCGTACGCTGCTCAAGCTCGCCGCCACCGACGTGACGCCGCTCAGCGGCAGCGGGGAGGGCGAGAACGAGCCCGGGCTGCTGCTCGCGCTGGCCAGGTTCGGCACGGCGCCGGCGGTGGTGCTCGGCCAGGACCGGCGGGTCCAGCGGACCAACTCGCCCCTCGGCCCGGCGGGGCTCAGGGTGGCCCGGCGGGGCATGCGGCTGGCGGCCGAGCTGGGCCTGCCGCTGATCACCGTCGTCGACACGGCGGGCGCGGACCTGTCGAAGGCGGCCGAGGAGGGCGGGCTGGCCGCCGAGATCGCCCGCTGCCTGGCCGAGCTGGTCATGCTCGACGCGCCGACCGTGTGCCTGCTGCTCGGCGAGGGGGCGGGCGGGGCGGCGCTGGCGCTGCTGCCCGCCGACCGGGTGCTCTGCGCCCAGCACGCCTGGCTGTCGCCGCTGCCGCCGGAGGGCGCCTCGGCCATCCTCTACCGCTCGGTGGACTTCGCGCCCGAGATCGCCCAGGCCCAGCGCATCCGCGCCACCGACCTGCGCCGCGACGGCATCGTGGACCGGGTCGTGCCGGAGGTGCCGGACGCCGCCTACGAGCCGAGGCAGTTCTGCGAGCGGGTGGGGCGGGCGCTGGAGTACGAGATCGCGAACCTGCTGGAGCTGAGCCCGGCGGACCGTTTCGCGGCCCGCCGGGCCCGCTACCGCAACCTCGGCTAGAACTTCGGGGCGCGCTGCCCGGGCAGCTCGTACCGCCACAGCTCCTTGCCCCGGGCGTCGTAGCCCGTGAGGGCGACGGTCTCGCCGCCTCCCTTGGGGGCTCCCTTGGGAACCGGGGCCGCGAACAGCGTCACGTTCTGCCCCCACGAGTCCGGGACGGCCTCGGCCGTCGCGGTGGCGCCGCCCTTCATGCGGAGCTCCACCTTGGCCGTGCCCGCGGGCGCGTAGCCGTACCAGGCCGTCTCGCCGGTGATCCACTGGACCGGCCGCGCGGCGTCGAGCAGGTCGCTCAGCCGCGCGCCGGGCAGCGGCCCGGGCAGCGCCGGCCCTTGCTCACCGTTCTCCCAGAAGGCCGCGCAGCCCGGCACGAGGAGCGCCGTGATGCCCGCCGGCAGGGTCTGGGGGACGGCCTCGGACCTCGCGGCCTGCTTCGCGCAGCTCTTGCTGTAGTTCGGAACCTGCTTGTCCGGCTTGCCCTTCGCTTTTACGACGAAGCCCCCGACCTCGGTGCCGCGCGGGACGCTGACGTGCCAGACCGGGTATGGAGTGCCCTTGCCGCGCAGGAACGAGGCGCGGACCCGCTGCCCGTCATAAAGCACCGCTTCGACGGACTCCCAGCCCGCGAGGGTTGGGCCAAAGTAGATGTCGGCGCCGGGATCCGGCAGGTAGGTGGTCGACTGGTGGAAGGGATAGGAGTTCTGCGAGAAGCTGATGAAGCAGCCGCTCGCCTGGTCGCTCGGCGCGGGCCCGCCGGTGAAGCAGAACCCGTCCCCGTCGTCGGACCTCCGGGTGAACCAGATGCGTACCGGGCGGCCGGAGTTTTCGGTGCCCGGGAGGGTCATCACCTCGCCGGCGACCTTGTCGGCCTCGAAGGGGTCTGTTCTGGCCGGCTCTTCCTGGCTCCAGACCTGCTTGCCCGACGCGTCATAGGCGGTCACGCGGCGGCTCTCGGCCGGGTCGTCGGACGGGCTCGCGGCCGCGAACAGCGTGACGCCCACGTTCCAGGGATCGGGCCTGGTCACGACGCTCGCCGTGCTCCCGCTGCCGAAGGAGACCTCGATCCTGGCCACGTCCTTGCGGGCGAAGCCGATGATCAGGTCCCGTCGCCCGCTGATCGTCACGGTCGGGTCCGTCGCGGAGGGCTCCTGCGTGACGAGTTCGGCGCCGTGCCGCGACCAGGTCAGCCGCGTCCCCTTCTTCGTCCGGTACGGCTGGACGGAGATGCCCGGGGACAGCTCCATGGGCGCGCTCATGGGCTGCCCGCCCGGCAGGAACAGGCCGTCGCGGGACCACCACCCGAGGCGCTTGCCGTCGACGTCCGAGATCTGGATCTTGGACATGGGTTCCTGGGACGGATACGTCACGGTCCACAGCCGGTACGGCGCGCCGTCCAGGCTCCGCACCGTGCCCTGGAATTCCTGCCCGCCCTTCGTGACCCCGGCCACCGCGCCCACGTCCTGGCGCGCCAGCCCCCAGTCCATCGCGGTCGCCGCGCCGTCCCGCAGCGTGCTGCCCACGTACCAGGCGTCCGCGTCCGCCCACTCGACGGCGTCGGCGCAGGCCCCGTACGGCTCGCCGGCGGCCCGCTCGACGACGTAGCAGACCTCGGGATAGCCCAGCTTCGCCTTGGCGAACCAGATCCGCAGCGGCTTGCCCTCGGAGGGGTTGTCGATGGACGCCTCCTTGCCGAGGGGCGTCCGATCCTTCATGAGCTGCTGGTAGACGCCGGTCGGGTCGATCGCGGTGTTCCTGCCCAGGCCCCCGTTGAGCAGCGCAGGAACGAATACGGTCAGCAGCGCCACCGGCAGCGCGGCCAGCAGCCACCGGGCCGGCCGGCGCCGCGGCCGGCGCGCCATGATGCGCGCCCAGGCGTGCGGGTCGGGCTCGTAGGTCCGGGCGCGGGCGTCGAACGCGGCTCGAAGGCGTTCTTCCAGGTCGTTCACGCGTCCTCCTCCTTCAGCGCCTTGCCCAGGGCAGCCAGGGCCCGGCTCGCGTGCGTCTTCACCGATCCGGGCGAGACGCCCATGGCGTCGGCTATCTCGCGTTCCGACAGGTCCAGCCAGTAGCGCAGGACGAGGGCCTCGCGCTGGCGGCGCGGCAGCCGGTCCACGGCGGCCAGCAGCTCGCGGTGCTCCTCGGAGGCGAGCACGGCGTGCTCGCTGCTGCGCGCCGGTTCTGGAGGGTCGGGGCGGCGCAGCCGGACGAGGCTGAGGTGGCGCAGGCGGTTGCGGGTCAGGTTGCAGACGGTGGAGCGCAGGTAGGCCAGGGCGGCCCCCTCGTCGCGCAACCGCCTTGTGTGCAGCCGGGTGAACGCCTCCTGAGCGATGTCCTCAGGGTCGTCCGCGCCGAGCAGCCCGGCCAGGCGTACCAGGGAGTGGTACTGGGCCGCGAACAGGTCGGCGAACGCCGGCTGCGCCATGGTCGCTGTTTCGGTCACCTCATAGAGACACCCGTAACGGCGGCAGGTTGACTAAGGAACCGGAATTCGTTCGACCCGGATCGAGAAGACCTCCTCGCGGGGCACCACGACCTCGTAGGCGCCGTGGTCGACCAGCCAGTAGCCCAGCGCCTCCGCCTTCATCCCGCTGTGCCCCGTGTAGGCGATGTGCAGCCCGTCGTCGTCCTCGTCGATCACGATGCACGGCTCGCCGCCGAAGGCCCCCACGGTGCGGATCAGCACGAGCCACTCCACCTGCGACCTGGCCACCACCCTGCGCCAGTAGCCCGACGCGGGCTCGAACCCGTCGAGCTCGACCTCGCTGAACAGCACCACCTGGCCGTTGTCGGGGCCCAGGGCGGCGGGCAGCGTGCGATCGTCGAAGCGCGCCACGAAACCGGACGCCACCGGCATGATCTCCTCGCTCACGCGCCCTCCTTCGTCGGTCGCCTGAGCGGGTCGGCTGTGTTCGATGGGTCGCTCGCTATGCTCGCTCATGCCGCGGGCCGCCAGGTCAGGCCGTCGTACTCGGCGAAGGGCCGCTCGCCGTCGGCGGTGACGTGGACGATCTCCGCCCCGGCCGGGATCGGCATCGGAACGGTGTGGAACTGCGGCACCACGTGGTCCGACGATGTTGTGAAACCGTTGCCGGCGAACGGCGGCGCGTCGCTCCAGTCGCCACCCATGTGGGGCCCGTACGGGACCGCGTACGTGTCGACGTCGCGGGCGTACCAGCGCATCACGTAGAGCTCGGGCACCTCGGCGAACAGCTCCGACCCGTCGAAGGACAGGTCGAGCCCGTAGTAGAGCGACTCAGGCGTGGTCAGCCTGACGCAGTCCTGCACGCGGTAGACGTAACCCGAGATCACCGTGCGTTTGCCCGACAGGTATGGCACGAGCAGACGCGGCGGGACAACCTTCTGCATCTGCGTTCCGCTCACGGTACTACTTTACGATCGGTTGAACCTCAGAGGACCCGGTGTTGGAGGCAGGGCAGGGTCGCCCGGGCGGCTGTTGTCCATTCGTGATCCACCCGCACGACCTGCACGCCGGGCGCGGTGCCCAGGTCGGCGCGGATCACGCCCAGCGGATCGACCAGCATGCTGCGGCCCACGCCGTAGCCGTCGGACGACTCGGCGGGGTTGGGCGCCTGGCCGACGGCGGCCGTCCACATCGTGTTCTCCAGCGCCCGGGCCCTGACCAGGGTGACCCAGTGGTCCTCCTTGAGCGGCCCGGAGCCCCACGCGGCGATCACCGCGAACAGCTCGGCGCCCATGTCCACGAGCGCCCTGGCCAGCTCGGGGAACCGCACGTCGTAGCAGGTGATGAGGCCGACCCTGAGCCCCGCGAGCTCCACCACGGTCGGCTCCGCGCCGGGCGCGACCAGGTCGGACTCCTTCGCGCCGAACGAGTCGAACAGGTGGATCTTCCGGTACGCGGCCTTCACCGCGCCCTGGGCGTCGATGGCCACGGCCGTGTTGTGCACGCGGTCGTCGCCCGGCTCGAAGACCCCGGCGATCACCGCCAGCCCGTGCTTCCTGGCCGCCTCCGCCAGGCCCGTCACGAACGGCCCGTCCAGCGGCTCGGCCAGGTCCGTGATGCGCCGGCCGTAGCGGGTGAGCGCGGCCTCGGGGAAGATCGCCAAGTCGGCCCCCTCGGCCCTGGCGAGCGCCTCCTGGGCTCGTTCGAGGTTCGTGGCCGGGTCAGGAGACACCGGGATCTGGCAGAGGGCGATTTCGGTCACGGCCCGACTCTAACCGGTTGGGCACCACTCGAAACCAGGTCAGGCACCGCCAGATCCACTCAAGCGGCCCGTACCTGAACCTGGCCTGCCACCACCTGCTGAACAGCACCTGCGCCGCCACGGTCGCCGCCGCCAGCGCCACCACCGACCAGCGCGTCGGATCGGTGTTCAGCAGCGGGGTGACCAGGACGATCACGACGGTGCCCGTGACGTAGTTCGTCAGCGCCATCCTGCCCAGCGGCTCCAGCACCGCCGACAACCATGGCCGCAGCGCCAGCAGCAGTCCCAGCGAGTACGCCGCCGCGCCCGCCAGCGCGGCCGTGCTGTAGAGGATCCACCCGCCCTCGCTCGCCCAGGCGGCCGTCAGCAGCGCGCCGGCCAGCGCGGTGACCGCGAACGAGGGCAGCAGCAGCGACCTGGACGGGCTCAGCCGCCACAGCCCCATGCCGATCAGGAACAGGCCGGGGATCAGCTTCGTCCCGCCGCCCACCTCGAGCCCCCACGCCACCCCTGCCAGCCCGAGCAGCAGCACCGGCAGGCCGCCGGTCAGGAACGAGGCCGGCAGCAGCACCGCGGCACCGTAGACGGCGTAGTCGGTCAGCACCTCGCCCTCGTAGAACGTGTGCTGGACCAGCCCGAGGCAGAACAGCCAGAACAGCCTGCTCAGCAGCGCCCAGCGGCTGTTTCCGCGCAGGAACAGCATGAAGCTGATGCCGAACAGCAGCGAGAAGATCGGGTAGAACCGGCTCTGGAACAGCGCCTCGATGACCCAGTCGACGCCGTTGCGCGGTTCCTTGGCGGTGTGCTGCCAGGTGTTGACCAGCATGATGCCGCCCACCGCGAAACCGCGGAGGGCGTCGAGCTCACGGATGCGCGTCACAGGAACCAGGCCAACCACCATACGAGGAATCCGGCGCCGACGGCGGCCGCCGCGATCTGCGGCCAGCGCCGGTCGCGCAGGAGCGCTGCGGCGGTCAGCGCGGCCGAGGCGGCGGCGATCCAGGTGTAGAGGACGGCCGTGCCGGGCACGCCGACGGCGAGCGCGGTCTCGTTCCGGCTCGCCAGGGCGTACACGGACTGCCCGACCAGCCCGGCGAAGGCCACGCCGGTCAGCCCGCCGAACGCCGCCAGCGCCCGGCCCTTCAGCGCGGCCGCGACCAGCTGGATCAGGGAGGCGAGCGCGAACAGCGCGAAGGGCGCGGCCAGCCAGGGCGACTTCGAGATCCGGTACGGGGCGGCGGTCACGTGCAGGTCGCCCGGCCGCGCGGTGTCGTCGTCGACGCACGGGGAGGCCGTGTCGCCCTTCGGGGCGTCGAGGAACTCGACGATCTTGCGGCGGGCGCAGGCGCTGCTCAGGAAGACGGCGTGGGCAGCACGGGGGAACTCCTCGAAGCGGGCGTCGGGCAGGGCCTCGGCCGCGGGTTTGGTGGTCCTGGTGGGGGTGGTGGGGTCGTACTGGCCGCCCAGGACGTACACGGGGGCCTTGGTGGTGGCGTTGACGGGCTTGGACTTGGGGAGCTGCCAAGCATCACACACCGCCTTGTCCCCATTTACGGTGAAAAGTCGGGATTTTGTGGCGTATGTGTTGAACGGGACCTCGTCCTGGCACTGCACCGCGTGATACAGCCCGAGCTCGTGCGACACCAGCCCCCCGCCCACCGCGTCGGCCAGCGCCCCCAGCAGCTCGTCGTCGCCCTTCGCGAGCGCCCCGACCATGGCGGGCGCGACCGCCGCGAAGTCCGCCTCGTGCAGCGCCTCCGCCATGATCGTGGCCACGTCGTCACCGCTGATCCGCGCCGCGAACGCCTTGCCGAGCAGCGGGTCGGTCGTCGTCACCTGCGCGGGCGCGGCGTTCAGCCGGGCCGTCATGGCCTCCAACGCGTCCTTCATGTTCAGCCGAGCCGCCGTGTCGGCCAGATTCCGGTCGGCGTCGTCGTACCAGGCGACGCTCTCCGGCAGGTACGAGTCCAGCACCACCGACCGCACGCCCTTCGGGTCCGCGGCGGCCACGTCCATCATGACCCTGGTGGAGTAGCTGACGCCGAACAGGTTCCAGGAGTCGTAGCCCAGCTTCTCGCGTAACGCGACGACGTCGGCCGCGATCTCCTTCGTGTTGTATCCCCGCAGGTCGACGCCCTGCTCCTGAAGCCTCGTGCGGCAGCGGACGGCCTCCGCGCCGACGTCGGCGGGCGGCCGCCTGAGCTGCCCGAGCAGCGCCTCGGCCGTCTCGGGGCAGCTCAGGACCGGCTCGGAGTACTTGCTGCCGCGCTGCTCGATCGTCACCACGTCGCGATCGGGGAACATCTGGCTGAGAAAGCCCGTCAGCTGCATGGACGCCGACCCCGGGCCTCCGCTCATGTACACCACGGGGTCCGGCTTGCGGTCCTTGGCGGTGGAGGCGTGGACGGCGTACCCCACCTTGATCTTGCGCTCCGGCGCGTCCCTGCGCTCGGGAACCTCGAGAAAACCGCAGGTGGTACGGGGCGGCGCGGCGACCGGGCAGGCGCTCGGGCCGGCATCCGGCGGGGTCATGACAGGGGACGTCGTCAAGGCGAGGGCGAGCACGACCCGAATGATCACGAGACGAGACTACCGACAAGGCGCGCCGGAGCGCTCCACGCGACATCAGGGGGCGGAATGATGAGCGGCTTTCCCGCCGGGCATAGCCTAAGTGCCGTGACCGAACCACTTGTTGCCAGGATGCGCGCCTTCGGCACGACGATTTTCGCGGAGATGAGCGCGCTCGCCGCCGAGACCGGATCCATCAACCTCGGCCAGGGCTTCCCCGACACCGACGGGCCCGCGGCCATGCTCGACCGCGCGGTCCAGGCGATCACCTCGGGCGCCAACCAGTACCCGCCGGGTCCGGGGATCCTGGAGCTGCGCCGGGCGATCTCGGAACACCGCTCGGCCCACTACGGCCTCTCCTACGATCCGGCGGGCGAGATCCTGGTCACGGTGGGGGCCACCGAGGCCATCGCCTCGGCCGTGCTCGCCCTCTGCGAGCCGGGGGACGAGGTGATCGCCTTCGAGCCGTACTACGACTCGTACGCGGCCTCGATCGCGCTCGCCCAGGCCCGCCTGGTCGCCGTCACGATGCGCCCGGTCGAGGGGCGCTTCACGTTCGACCCCGACGAGCTGCGCGCCGCCGTCACCCCGCGCACCCGCGTCATCCTCGTCAACTCGCCGCACAACCCCACCGGCACCGTCTTCACCCGCGCCGAGCTGGAGGTCATCGCCGAGCTCTGCCAGGAGCGCGGGCTGATCGCGGTGACCGACGAGGTGTACGAGCACCTGACGTTCGACGGGGTCGAGCACGTCCCGCTGGCCACGCTGCCCGGCATGCGCGAGCGCACGGTGATGATCTCGTCCGCGGGCAAGACGTTCTCGGTCACCGGCTGGAAGACCGGCTGGATCTGCGCACCTCCCGCCCTGGTCACGGCGGTGCAGACGGTCAAGCAGTTCCTCACGTTCACGTCGAGCGCGCCGTGGCAGCTGGCGGTGGCGTACGGGCTGCGGCACGAGCTGGAGTGGGTGTCCGCGCTGCGCGCCGGCCTCCAGGACAAGCGCGACCGCCTCATGGAGGGCCTCGCGGCCGCCGGCTTCTCCGTCCTGCGGCCCTCCGGCACGTACTTCGTCCAGACGGACATCCGCCCCCTGGGCTTCACCGACGGCCTCGAACTCACCCGCCGCCTCCCGGAGCTGGCCGGCGTGGTGGCCATCCCGACCCAGGTCTTCTACGACCACGCCGACCGGGGGCGGCACTTCGTCCGGTTCGCCTTCTGCAAGAAGGACGAGGTCATCGACGAGGCCGTGACCCGTCTCAAACACCTCTCCACCTGACCCGCCTGCGGCGCTCAGGCGGGTGGCGTGACGCCGGTCGCGCCGAGGGCCGCAGGCCGTCGAAGACGATGGCGAGGGTCCTCGTGCGCAGGCCCTCGTCCCATCCGTTGTGCTGCGCCGCCAGACACGTGGCGCTCAACAACGCCAGCAACTCCGCCATCCCCACATCCCCCCGAACCGCCCCGGCGCCCTGCGCCCGCACCAGCAGCGTCTCGATGGCCCCCCGGATGTCCGGCGCCCCGGCCTTGGCGTCGATCCCCGCCGCCGCCAGGGCGTCCACGAGCACCTTCTTGACGGTCGAATCCTCCACGATCATCGTGAAGTACTCGAAGAACGCCTCCCCGGCGTCCGCGGCCGTGGCCAGCTCATCGGCCAGCGCGGCCAGCCGCGCCATCCGGTCGACGACGATGGCCTGGTAGAGGTCCTCCTTGGTGGGGAACTGGCGGTAGATCGTCCCTACCCCCACCCCCGCCAGCGAGGCGATCTCGCGCATCGACGCGGACAGCCCGTCCCTGGCCAGCACCACTTCGGCGGCCTCCAGCACCCGGGCGCGGTTGCGTCGCGCGTCCGCACGCATCACAGAGGGCCCTTTCCCGTTGACAACCGGAACGAGTGTTCCGTATGGTCGGCATCCGGAACAATCATTCCGATTCTAGGGGAACTCCAGTGGACCACCTGAATCTCGGCCGTTCCGGCCTGCGGGTATCGAGGGCCTGCCTGGGCACCATGAACTTCGGCACCGAGCACGGCCTGGCCGCCAGCGACGAGGCCGAGGCCGGTCGGATCATCGACGCGTTCCTCGACGCGGGCGGCAACTTCATCGACACCGCCGACCTGTACCACCGGGGCGAGACCGAGGAGATCGTCGGCCGCGCGCTGAAGGGCAGGCGCGAGTGGGTCGTGCTGGCCACCAAGGGCGCCATGCCGGTGGGCACGGAAGGGCGCGGCCTGTCGCGGCGCCACCTCACCAGGGCCCTCGACGCCAGCCTGCGCCGGCTCGGCACCGACTACGTGGACCTCTACCAGTGCCACCAGTGGGACCCGGCGACGCCGATCGAGGAGACGATGGCCACGCTGGACGGGTTCGTCAAGGCGGGCAAGGTTCGCTATCTCGGCTGCTCCAACTTCACCGCGACCCAGCTCGTCGAGTCGCAGTGGGCCGCCGCCCGCGTGGGCGGCACCCCGTTCGTGAGCCTGCAGCCGCAGTACTCGCTCATCCAGCGGGTGATCGAGGCGGAGATCCTGCCGGCGTGCGAACGGCACGGGATCGGCACCGTCGTGTACGGGACACTCGCCGGCGGCGTGCTGACCGGCCGCTACAAGCACGGCGAGGCCCCTGATCCCGACAGCCGCATGGGCAGGCTGCTCGGCCACTCCCTCCCGGGCGCGAACCGCTGGGCCCGATCGCTGCTCAACGACCGCAACCTGGACGTCGCCGGCGAACTGGTCGAGGTCGCGGCCGAACTCGGCGCCGCACCGGCCGCGGTGGCCCTGGCCTGGGTGGCGCGGCGTCCCGGGGTGACCTCGGTGCTGATCGGCCCGCGATCGGTGGAGCAGCTGCGGGAGAACCTGGCGGCGTTCGACCTCGACCTCCCGGAGGAGGCGGCGGCCCGGCTGGACGCGATCTCCCACCGCGACCTCGGCCCCATGGACGGCTCGTTCTTCCACCTCGTCCCCCGCTGAGCCCCCCGCAGCCTCTCCCATCCCCGAGGCCGTCCCCGGCAACCGGCGCCGCACCTACGTCGGCGAGGAGCCCGGCGGCCGGCTGCGGGACGTCATCGCCACCGGCCCCACCGGCGCGTGGCGACTCCCGCCCGCCCCGCACCCACCGTGACCTGCGCCTTTCACGGCGACTCGAAGCCGTGTCAGAGCGATGTCAGCTCCATATAGGGTCGCCGGGCCACGATTCTCGGCATGGACACAGCAATGCGGCCCCCGGCCGACACCCAAGGCGCCCAGCCGAAGGGCTTCGTCGCGAAGCTCCTCGCCGACCGTCACTCCGTCCCGTTCTCCATCGCACTGCACCTGGTGCCCGGCGCGGTCATCGTCGCCGTGTACGCGTTCATCGCCGCCCCCCTGGTCCGGGCGATCGAATTCCCGATCTTCCTGGCCTGGGCCATCGCTCTCGCGGTTGTGCTCTTCCCGCTCCAGCTGTTCCTGCTGTGGCTGGGCAAGAAGAAGACCGGCCGCTTCACGATGAAGGGCGTCGTCCACTACCGCGACAAGCCGGTCTCGCGCGGCAAGGTCTTCTGGCTCGGGGCCGCGTGCCTCGTGTGGATGACCGTGGTCTCGCTCTCGCTGACCCCGCTGGACAACATCGTCTACGACTGGTTCTTCACCTGGGTGGACTACCAGGGCGCCGGCCCCGACGGCACCGCCTACCTCCAGGGCTACCCGCACGAGCTCGTGCTCACCACGCTGCTCATCTGCGCGCCGTTCACCGGCTTCACCCTGCCCTTGCTCGAGGAGTACTACTTCCGCGGCTTCCTGCTGCCCCGCCTCCCGCAGCTCGGCAAGTGGGCCCCGTTCTTCAACACCTTCTTCTTCTCGGTGTACCACTTCTGGGCCCCTTGGACGGTCCTGTCGAAGCTCGTCTTCCTCTACCCGGGCGTCTGGCTCGCCTGGAAGAAGCGGGACATCCGCATCTCGATCGCCATGCACCCCGGCTCGGCGCTGCTGATGACCGTGGTCGGCATCATCGCCCTCGCCTCCGGCGCCTACTCGATGTGAGCGCCTCGAAACGAGGGATGCCGCCCAGCGGGCCGCGCGCTCGCGCCGCCCCCTCGCCCGCGGATGGCGGCCGCGCTCCTGGGGAGGGGCGGCAGGTCCGCCTCACTGCCCCGGCCGGCGGGGCTCGTCCCTCGGAGTCCTTGGGCGCCTGCTCGCCTGGACCGGTGTCTCGGCATCTGGGCGGCTGACACGGACCGTGAACACAAGACTGCAATTTTGTGGCGACGCGCCCTAGATTCCTCGGCACGGCAAACGAAGAAGGGGGCGCAATGTCGGAAATATGGGAGATGTCCGCCTGGGAGCTGGCGCGGCAGATCCAGGCTCGCACGGTGTCGAGCCGCGAGGCGGTAGAGGCGCATCTGCGGCGGATCGCCGAGGTCAATCCCTCGGTGAACGCGGTCACCGTCGTCCTGACCGAGCGGGCGCTGCAGGCGGCGGACGCGGCCGACCGGGCCCTGGCCTCAGGCCTGCCGGTCGGCCCGCTGTGCGGAGTCCCGGTGACCGTGAAGGAGAACATCGACGTCGCGGGATCGGCCACGACGCTGGGCATCGTCCCGATGCGCGACGCGGTCGCCGCCGCGGACGTCCTCGCGCCGATCTGCACCGGCCCGGCCTTCGCCGTGGGATCCGAACTCGACGACGGCCGACTCGCTCGGTGGCCGGCGTCCCTGCGCATGGCGTGGACGGTCAACATCCTGGGGCTGCCGGCGGTGGCCGTCCCCACGGGCCTGGCCGAGGGGCTGCCTCAGGGCGTCCAGATCATCGGGCCGCGCTTCCGTGAGGACCTGTGCCTGGACGCCGCCGACGCGATCGAGGCCCGCACTCCTCCGCTGACCCCGATCGCCCCGCGCCAGCACCGCCAACACGACTTCGCGGCTTGACGTTCAGCCTCCAGGACTCCCGGGCCCTCGGTCGACCCGCGGCCGAGTGGCGGCCGGTAGGTCTGGTGGCTCTCGTGTTCGCGCGGTCGTCGAGGACCATCTGGCGGGCCTGCTGCAGGCGCCGGGCCGTCAGCGGCGGCTGGTCTCGTCGCGTGGCTCGTCCAAGGGGGTGAGCGTGTCCGTGGCCGCCTCGTGCTCCATCCCGGTCGCCTGCAGCAGGTCGACGACCACGGAACGCAGCTGCGCGATGATCACGTGCGCCGAGAAGCCGAGCCCGTCGGGCCGCTCCCGGGCCGCCACCGCCAGCAGCGCCTGGCGCGCCAGCGTCGGCTCCCGGCCGGCGCCGAGCTCCAGCTGCAGCAGCAGCGCCGCCTCCGAGACCTCGCGCAGGGCCTCCGCCAGGGCGGCGGGCGGCGGGCTGGCCTCCCCGAGCGAGGCGAGGGTACGCCTGCTCAGCACCCGGGCGTTCCGCATCGCGAGGTCGACCGGCACGGCGGCGGTCTCGTAGCGCGCCAGCCTTGCCTTCCGGTGCCAGTGCAGCGGCGCAATCATGGTGATCTCCTTGGCGGTCTCCAGCGCGTGCTCGAACTCCTCCACCGCCTCCTGCGTGTTCCGCGCCTCCTCCAGCGCCTCCGCCGCCAGCTCCACGTCCCGCTTCTCGATCGCCTCCGCCGCTCGTTCCAGCACCGTGGACAGCGCGTCGAGCACCCCGGACAGGTGCTTGGCCGCGATCGTGAACGGGCTGGCGGGCAGCAGCGCGACCGCCATGACCCCGACGATGCCGCCGGTGAGCGCGTCGGCCATCCGGTCCAGCCCGCCGGCCCCGTCGCCGGGCACGAGGGTGGCCACCAGCACGGCCGACGACCCGGCCTGCGCGACGAACAGCGCCCCGCTGTTCAGCAGCACCGCGACGGCCATCGCCAGCGCCACCACGAGCGCGAGCTGCCAGGCGCCCGAGCCGATCCAGGACACCAGCAGGTCGCCGATGCCCACCCCGAGGCTGACGCCGATCACCAGCTCGGCCACCCTGCGCAGCCGCTGCCCCAGCCCGACGCCCACGCAGATCAGCACCGAGATCGGCGCGAAGAACGGACGGGGGTGGCCGAGCAGCTCCATGGCGATGATCCAGGCCAGTGCGGCGCCCACCGCGCACTGCGCGATGGAGGGAGCCATGAGGCCGAACGTGCCCAGTCGTTCCTTCACATGATCGCTGAGCCTGGTTCGCACCCTTCTACCTTGGCGGATCTATATGACATTGAGGTCACGTTTGCCCCAGCTAAGTCCTTTTAGTCGGGCGTTGTGTGGATTTTCTGGGGCTGGTGGAGTCCTTTGAGTCTGGGGGTACGTCCTCCTCATCGGCTGCTCGGTCGTCGGGGTGGACGTCCAGCGGCGGCAGGGTCGCGACCGCCTCGTCCCGATCGATGCCGGTCGCCTGGAGGAGGTCCACGATGATGGACCTGAGCTGCGCGATCATCACGTCCGCCGAGAAGCCCCACCGCTCCGCCCCCTGCCGCGAGGCCACCGACAGGATCGCCCGGCTCGCCCTTTCCGGCGAGCGTTCGGCGGCGAGGTCGTCCCGGAGCATGAGCGTCGCGTCGGCCAGCTCGCGCAGCTCGCGCGGTAGCCAGGGCGGGAGGGCGGCGGGGCCGTCGAGCGCCACGATCGCCCGCCTGGCCAGCACCCTGGCGTTCCTGAGCGCGTGATCGAGTGGCACGGCCGCTTGTTCGTACCCCTCCAGGAAGGGGCGGCGGTGGCGGTGGAGCGGCGAGATGGTGGCGATCTCCTTGCCCGTCTCCAGGGCCTGCCTGAACTCCTCGATGTTCTTGTGGCTGCCGCGCGCCTCCTCCAGCGCGTCGGCGGCCAAGCGTACGTCGCGATTCTCGATGGCCTCGGCGATCTGCCGCAACGCGTCGGCCAGCGCGCCGAACGTCCCCTTCGCGTGCCGCCTCGCCAGCGCCGACGGGCTGGTGGGCAGCAGGGCGACGGCCGCGAGCCCCATGAGCCCGCCGACCAGCGCGTCGACCATCCGGTCGAACCCGCCGCTGCCGCTCGGTGGCAGGAGCGTGGCGACGAGCACGGCCGAGGAGCCCGCCTGCAGGACGATCAGCGAGCCGCTGTCGAGCAGCACCGCCACGGCCATGGCCAGCGCCACCACCAGCGCGATCTGCCAGGCGCCCGAGCCGATCCGCGACACCAGCAGGTCGCCCACGCCGACGCCGAGGCTGACCCCCACGACCAGCTCCACCACCCGCCGCATCCGCTGGCCCAGCGCCACGCCGATGCAGATCACGACCGCGATGGGCGCGAAGAACGGGCGGCTGTGCCCCAGCAGGTCCTTGGCCACGAGCCAGGCGATCGCGGCTCCGACCGCGCACTGGCCGATCGAGGGGGCCATCAGCCTCAGTCTGCCCAGACGCTGATGTACGTGCATGTCAACCACGCCCCTACCCTGCCGCGCATGCGTGACACCAGGGTTACGGCGTGATGAGATGCGGCGCGTTCCCGTCAGGCGTCCAGGAAGGCGTCCACCGCCTGCAGGAACCGGCTGCGGGCCGTGGCGTGGATCAGATGCCCGACGTCGATCGTGACCAGCCGGGCCCCCGGGATCCGCGCCGCCACCTCCGCGGCGTTGACGGGGCTCCGCTCCCCGCCGCTCAGCACCAGCGTCGGCGCCGTGATCTTGCCGAGGTCTTCCAGCCAGGCGGGATCGGGGTCGACCAGCTGTCGTTCGGTGTCGTGCATCATGCGCCAGTCGAACCCGGTCGAATCGTCCTCGACGAGCGGCGGGCGGTTCTCGAAGGGAAGCGGCGGTGGCGCGTCCTCGAGCACCAGCCGCTCGATTCGGTCCGGATGGTTCATGGCCGCGTGGTAGGCCATCACGCCGCCGAGCGAGTGCCCGATCAGCGTGGCGCGCCCGATGCCCAGGTGGCCGAGCAGCGCGACCACGTCCTCGGCCATCCCGGGCAGCTCGTACGGGGCCTGATAGTCGCTGGCCCCGTGCCCGCGCAGGTCGAGGGCGATCACGTGGTAGCGCGCCGCGAAGTGCTGGGTGATGCCGTTCCAGTCGTTGTGGTTGGCGGTCCGGCCGTGGATCAGCAGGAGCGGGGGAGCGGTGGGGTCGCCTTCCTCCCGGTATACGAGCTTGATCCCGTTGACGTGTGCTTCGCGAATCACACCGGCGACCATATCGCCCGGCGTCCGGCGGGCTCCCCGGCCCACGGCACTGAGCGCACCTTGACATCGTCGGCGGGCTTCATGGGCAGACATTGACCATGAACCCCGCTGACCGGCTCGGATAGCGTCGCGAGGGCGGGGAGGACCGGTAACGGAGAAGGGGCGTCATATGCCGGACCCGATTGAAGTACGCAAGGTGCCGATCGAGAGCGTCACCGACGCCTCCGGTCTCGCCCGGCTCATCGCCGACGGGGTGATCGAGGCGCGCCGCGTGCTCGCCGTCGTCGGCAAGACCGAGGGCAACGGCGGCGTGAACGACTACACGCGCATCCTCGCCGACCGCGCCTTCCGCGAGGTGCTGGCGGAGCACGGGCATCCCTCGCCGGAGAGCGTGCCGCTGGTGTGGTCGGGCGGCACCGACGGCGTGCTCAGCCCGCACGCCACCATCTTCGCCACCACGGCCGACGCGCCCCCGTCCGACGAGCCGCGGCTGTCGGTGGGCGTGGCGATGAGCGAGGTGATCCTGCCCGAGGACATCGGCCGGCCCGCGATGGTGGAGAAGGTCGCGGCAGGCGTACGCGAGGCCATGAAGATCGCGGGTATCGACGATCCGCGCGACGTCCACTACGTACAGACCAAGACGCCGCTGCTCACCCTGGCCACCATCACCGACGCCAAGAGCCGCGGCCAGGAGACCGCCATCGAGGAGACCGGCCCCTCCATGGACCTGTCCAACTCGACCACCGCCCTCGGCATCGCCGTGGCCCTCGGCGAGATCGAGATGCCGAGCGCCGACCAGATCCACAAGGACCTGTCGCTGTACTCGTCCGTGGCCTCGTGCTCGTCGGGCGTGGAGCTGGATCGGGCGCAGATCGTGCTGGTCGGGAACGTACGGGGGATCGGCGGCCGCTACCGCATCGGCCACAGCGTCATGAAGGACGCCCTGGACGCCGACGGCATCTGGGAGGCCATCAGGGACTCCGGACTGCCGCTACCGGAGCGCCCGCACCCGTCGGACCTCGGGGGGCGGCTGGTGAACGTCTTCATGAAGTGCGAGGCCGACCCGTCGGGACGGGTGCGCGGACGGCGCAACATCATGCTGGACGACTCGGACGTGCACTGGCACCGGCAGATCAAGGCGACGGTGGGCGGGGTGGCGGCCTCGGTCACGGGCGACCCGGCGGTGTTCGTCTCGGTGGCGGCCGTCCACCAGGGCCCCTCGGGCGGTGGCCCGGTGGCGGCCATCTCCGACCTGGGATCCCAGGGAGCTATGTAGAGTACGAGATATGAAGAGTAGTCTGCGGATGACCATGCCGACCCAGGCTGTCCTCCGGGCCCTGCTCCGCGATCCCGGGCACGATCGTTACGGCCTGGAGGTGTGCGAGCTGGCGGGACTGCCGAGCGGCACGGTCTACCCGATCCTGGCCAGACTGGAGCAGGTCGGCTGGGTGGAGAGCCGGTGGGAGGATCCAGAGACGCACGTCGCGGAGGGGCGTCCGCGACGCCGCTACTACCGGATCACCGCGGACGGCGCGGAACAGGCGCGTACCACCGTCGCGCGAGCGTACCGGTCGCGCAGACAGCCCGCGCCCGGCTGGCTGAACGGTCCGGGCTCGGCTGGCTGAACGGTCCGGGCTCGGCGATCTGGGTCGCCGCCGGTGCCCTGCGGGCCAGGCTGCTGGGGCAGGGCTGGGCGCGGGTAGTCTCGGGGGCTGTGCCGAGCATCCCGCGACCTCTCGATCCCCACGACGACGGCGGCGCCGCGCCCGCCGTGGCCGCCGCCCTGGCCTCCTACCAGGAGGGCACCGCCGACGCCGCCGACGTGCTGAACGCCCTCAGCGGGGCCAGGCTGCTGGTGCCCGTCGTGGCGCTGCTGACCGAGAGCGAGGTCGGCGCGCATGGGCTGCGGCAGGAGAAGGAGAGCGAGATGGCGCTGCCCAAGCTCGTCGGGGCGGACGGCAGGCAGGCGGTGCTCGCGTTCACCGGCAGCGAGGCGCTGGCCCGATGGCGGCCCGACGCCCGGCCGATCCAGGCCACGGCGTTGCAGGTGTGCCAGGCGGCGGTGCAGGAGAAGGCGGCGGCGGTCGTGGTGGACGTGGCGGGGCCGGTGCAGTTCGTGATCGAGGGAGCGGTGCTGGAGGCGCTGGCGGCCGTGGAGTCGGGGACCGTCGATCGGCTCGACGGTGTGACCGTCGCCAAGGTGGAGCCCGTCCGGCGCCGCCGGTGGTTCTCCAGAAAGGGCCGATGACGTTCAGCCTCGCGCAGCCGGCCACCGAGGCCGGGCGAGGTAGCTCGGTCCTCCGGAGGATCGGCGGGATACCAGGTGGAGCGAACGGCCCCATGTGCCCGGGGGCGGCGCATTAAGGTCGGCTCGTGGTCGCACTCATGGCGCTCGCCGGGCTGATCTGCGGACGCCACATCCGCGGGCTGGCCGACTCCTACGACGAGGGCCCGGCCCACTACGACCAGGGCGCGGTGATCCAGCGACCCGGGCCGGCCGTGGAGCTGGTGACCGCCGCCGTGGCGGCGCTGGTCGCCTGGCGGTTCGGGCTGCCGTACGTACCTTTCGCCCTCATCGGCACCGCGCTGGCGGTCGTCGACTGGCGTACCAGCCTGCTGCCCGACGCGATCACGCTCCCGGCGTACCCGATCATGGCCCTGGCTCTGGCGCCGACGGGAGAGCTGCCCAGGGCGCTGGCCGGCGCGGTGGCGCTGACGGCCGTGTACGGGCTGCTCTGGTTCATCAGGCCGGAGGCGATGGGCCTGGGGGACGTCAAGCTGGCCGGCCTCATCGGGATGGCCGCCGCGGCGCTGAGCTGGCAGGCGTGGATCGTCGCGGCCTTCTGCGGGCAGCTGCTCGGCGCCCTCTACGGCCTGGCGCTCCTGCTGTCCGGGCGGGGGACGAGGCACAGCCAGTTCCCGTTCGGGCCGTTCATGCTGTTGGGCGCGTTCATGACACTCTGTCTCGGCTGGTGAACGCGGGACATCTCACTAGGCAGCACATGGAAGACTTGTACGCATGTTGCGCTGGTTGACCGCCGGAGAGTCCCACGGCCCCGAACTCGTCGCCATCCTCGAAGGCCTGCCGGCCGGGGTGGAGGTGACCACGGCCGCCATCGACGAGGCCCTGCGCCGTCGCAGGCTCGGTTATGGCCGGGGTGCCCGGATGAAGTTCGAGCAGGACCAGGTGACGATCGTGGGCGGCGTCCGCCACGGCCGCACGATGGGCAGCCCGATCGCGATCCGGATCGGAAACACCGAGTGGCCCAAGTGGGAGAAGATCATGGCGGCCGACCCGGTCGACCCGGCCGAGCTGGAGGGCCTCGCGCGCAACGCGCCCCGGTCCCGGCCGCGTCCCGGCCACGCCGACCTGGCGGGCATGCAGAAGTACGGGTTCGACGACGCCAGGCAGGTGCTCGACCGGGCCAGCGCCCGCGAGACGGCCGCCCGCGTCGCGCTCGGCGAGGTCGCCAGGCGCTTCCTCAAGCAGGCGCTGGGCGTCGACATCGTCAGCCATGTCACCGAGATCGGCGGCGCGAAGAGCCCGGCCGACACCCTGCCCGGCCCCGGCGACCTGGCCAGGATCGACGAGGACCCGGTGCGCTGCTCCGACGCCGAGGGCAGCGCCGCCATGATCGCCGTGATCGACCAGGCCCACAAGGACGGCGACACGCTCGGCGGCGTCGTCGAGGTCCTCGCCTACGGCCTGCCGCCCGGCCTGGGCAGCTACACCCACTGGGACCGCAGGCTCGACTCCAGGCTCGCGGGCGCGCTCATGGGCATCCAGGCGATCAAGGGCGTGGCGGTCGGCGACGGCTTCGAGACCGCGCGCAGGCCCGGCTCCCGGGCCCACGACGAGATCGAATACACCGCCGAAGACGGCGTGCGCCGCATCACCAACCGCGCGGGCGGCGTCGAGGGCGGCATGACGAACGGCGAGATCCTGCGCGTCAGCGCCGCCATGAAGCCGATCTCCACCGTCCCCAGGGCGCTGGCCACGATCGACGTCAAGACCGGCGAGGCGGCCAAGGCCCACCACGAGCGCTCCGACGTGTGCGCCGTGCCGGCCGCCGGCATCGTGGCCGAGGCCATGGTCGCGCTGGTGCTGGCCGACGCGGCTCTCGAGAAGTTCGGTGGCGACTCCGTCGAGGAGGTCGCCCGCAACCTGTCCGGCTACCTGTCGTCGATGGTGATCAAATGAGCAGGGCTGTATTGATCGGTCCCCCCGGGTCCGGTAAGACCACGGTAGGGCGGTTGCTGGCCGAGCGGCTCGGTGTCGGGTTCCGCGACACCGACGCCGACGTGGAGGCCGTCGCCGGCAAGCCCGTCTCCGACGTCTTCGTCGAGGACGGCGAGGCCCGCTTCCGCGAGCTGGAGCACGAGGCCGTGCGCCGCGCCCTGGCCGAGCACGACGGGATCCTGTCGCTCGGCGGCGGCGCCGTGCTCAACGAGGCGACGCAGGCCCTGCTGGAGGGCCACCACGTCGTCTACCTGCAGGTGGGGCTGTCGGACGCGGTCCAGCGGGTGGGGCTCGCCTCCGCCCGGCCGCTGCTCGTGCTCAACCCGCGCAGCCAGCTGAAGAAGCTGATGGAGGAGCGGCGGCCGGTCTACGAGCGGCTCGCGGTGGTGACCGTGGTCACGGACAAGCGGGAGCCGGAAGAGCTCGCCGACGAGATCATCAAGGGGCTTCCCGCATGAGTGCGACGAGGATCCACGTACGCGGTGACAGCCCGTACGACGTGGTGGTCGGCACCGGGGTGCTGGCCGAGCTGACCACGCTGCTCAAGCCCGGCGTGCGCACGGTCGCCGTCATCCACCCGGAGACCCTGCCGGAGATCTCCGGCCCGGTCGGCGAGGCGCTGCGCGAGGCCGGCTACGAGGTGGTCGAGCTGCCCGTGCCCGACGGCGAGCAGGCCAAGAGCGTCGAGGTGGCCGCCGGGCTCTGGTCGGCGCTCGGCCGCAACGGCGTGACCCGCTCCGACGCCGTGGTGGGCGTGGGCGGGGGTGCGACGACCGACCTGGCGGGGTTCGTGGCGGGCACGTGGCTGCGCGGCGTACAGGTGGTGCTCGTGCCCACGACGCTGCTCGCCATGGTCGACGCGGCCGTCGGCGGCAAGAACGGCATCGACACGCCCGAGGGCAAGAACCTCGTGGGCACGTTCCTGCCGCCCGCCGGGGTGCTGTGCGAGCTGTCCACGCTGGCGAGCATGCCGAAGCGCGACTACGTGGCCGGCCTGGCCGAGGTCATCAAGGGCGGGTTCATCGCCGATCCGGAGATCCTCAGGCTCGTCGAAGCCGACCCGGAGGCCGCCACGAGGCCCGACGGCCCCCACACCCGCGAGCTGATCGAGCGCAAGATCCAGGTCAAGGCCGACGTCGTGGGCGCCGACCTGCGCGAGGCGGGCCTGCGCGAGATCCTCAACTACGGCCACACCCTCGCCCACGCCATCGAACGCGAGGAGCACTACGCCATCCGCCACGGCGAGGCCGTCGCCATCGGCATGGTCTACGCCGCCGAGCTGTCGAGGCTCGCCGGCCGCGCCGACCTGGTCGAACGCACCAGATCCATCCTCACGAGCGTCGGCCTGCCCACCTCCTACCGCGCCGACGCCTGGAAGTCCCTGCGCGACCACATGCGGCTGGACAAGAAGAACCGCGGCGCCAAGCAGCGGTTCGTCGTGCTCGACGGCCTGGCCGAGCCGGGCCGGCTCGAAGGCCCCTCGCAAGAGCTGCTCGAAGCCGCCTACAAGGAGATCTCCGCATGATCCTCGTCCTCAACGGGCCCAACCTGGGCAGGCTCGGCACCCGCGAGCCCGACATCTACGGCGCCGAGACGTTCGAGGACCTCGCCACGCTCTGCCGCGAGACCGGCAGGAAGCTCGGCAAGCACGTCGAGGTACGCCAGACCAACGACGAGGCCGAGCTGATCGGCTGGATCCACGAGGCCGCCGACGGCCGCATCCCGGTCGTGCTCAACCCGGCCGCCTTCACCCACTACTCCTACGCCCTGCGCGACGCGATCGCCATGCGCACGGCACCGCTCGTTGAAGTGCACATCTCCAACCCGGCCGCCAGGGAAGAGTTTCGCCACAACTCCGTCGTCGCCGGGGTGGCGACGGGCACCATCGCGGGCTTCGGACTACAGTCGTACGTCCTTGCGCTGCACGCTATCGCGGAGATGAACACCACCTCATGAGGCACTACAAGTCCTTCGTCGCCCTCGGCGACAGCTTCACAGAAGGACTGAACGACCCGGGTCACAACGGTCACTACCGTGGCTGGGCCGACCGGGTCGCCGAACGGCTCGCCGCCGACGAACCCGGCTTCCGCTACGCCAACCTGGCCGTGCGCGGGAAGCTGCTCGACCAGATCGTCGCCGAGCAGGTGCCGGTGGCCGTCGAGATGGCCCCCGACCTGGTCAGCCTCTGCGCCGGGGGCAACGACCTGCTCAGACCGGGCAGCGACCCCGACGTGATGGCCAAGAAGCTCGCCCGCGCCGTGCGCGACCTGCGGGCCGCGGGCTCGGACGTGCTGCTGTTCACGGGGGTGGACCCGCGCGACACGCCGCTGATGCGGCGGCTGCGCGGCCGCTTCGCCGTCTTCTACCTGCACGTGCGCTCCATCGCCGACCTCTACGGGTGCCGGCTGGTGGATCAGTGGTCGATGCAGGGGCTGCGCGACTGGCGGGCGTGGAGCGCGGACCGGCTGCACATGAACGAGGACGGGCACCGGCTGGTGGCGGCGCGGGTGCTGGACGTGCTGGGGGTGCCGTTCGAGGACTGGCGCAAGGACTGGCCGTCACGTACCGTCGACCCCCGGGCGCGGCGGCGCGAGGACGCCCAATGGATCCGCGAGCACCTCGTCCCCTGGATGTCCCGCCGCCTCCGCGGCGTCTCCTCCGGCGATGGGCTTTCTCCCAAGCGTCCAGATCTCACCGCTTTTTAGCTTCTTTTACGGCTCAGCACGGGCAGGCCACCCGCCGGTCTTCGGCTGGCGGAGCGGCGAGCCTGGGGCGGAGAGCGGCAGCTTGCGTGACCAGCGGAGCCCGGTGCGAGCGCGACCATGAGCACAGCCCTCCAGGAAACGGCCGCTGACGGTGATGATGGAGGTGAGCGTCTCCCGGCTGGGTGCTGAAAAGCCGGACCGGCTCCGTGCTTCCCCCTTTCCCGCCGCCCACGTTGCGCCGAGCCCCGCCGCACGGCTTCTCGCCGCACCGGCGCCCGGGTGGCTCGGGGGCGGTGCCCAGTGGCTCGTGCTCGTGCCGGGTGGGGTGGCGGTGCTGGCCCACCGCGCCATCGGTGTCCGAGTGCCCGTGCCGAGTCGAGGGTGCGGTTCTGGGGGCGCGTGCGTTCAGGGGGTGGGGGAGTCGGAGGTGAGGCGTTTCAGGGCGGCTCGGGGGATGGCCGGGTCGGTGGTGCGCCAGAACGGGGGCAGGGAGCCCAGGAGGAAGCCGCTGTAGCGGGCCGTGACGAGCCGGGGGTCCAGGACGGCGATGACGCCCTTGTCGTCCTGGGCGCGCAGGAGGCGGCCGGCGCCCTGGGCGAGGAGGAGGGCGGCGTGGTTGGCCGCGACCGCCATGAAGCCGTTGCCGCCCCTGGCCGCCACGTGGCGCTGCCGGGCCGACGTCAGCGGGTCGTCCGGGCGCGGGAACGGCACCCGGTCGATGATCACCAGCCGCAGCGAGGGCCCCGGCACGTCCACGCCCTGCCACAGCGACAGCGTGCCGAACAGGCACGTGGGCTCGTCCTCGGCGAACTGCTTGACCAGCAGCATCGTCGAGTCGTCCCCCTGGCACAGCAGCGGCACGTCCAGCCGCTCGCGCAGCGCCTCCGTGGCCGCCTTGGCCGCGCGCATCGAGGAGAAGAGGCCCAGCGTGCGCCCCCCGGCCGCCTCGATCAGCTCGGCGATCTCGTCGAGGTACTGCTGTGGCAGCCCGTCGCGGCCGGGCTGGGGGAGGTGCTTGGCGACGTACAGGATGCCGGCGCGGGGGTGGTCGAACGGCGAGCCGACGTCGATGCCCTGCCAGCCCTTGCCGTCGCCGAGCCCCCACTGCGCGGCCAGCGCGTCGAACGTGCCGCCCAGGGCCAGCGTGGCGGAGGTGAGGATCACCGTGCGTTCGCCGAACAGCTTGTCGCGCAGCATGCCGCTCACCGTCAGCGGCGCGACCCGCAGGGCGGGCGGGCGCCGGTCGGTGCCCGCGTCGAGCCAGACCACCTCGGCGCGGTCGGACTCCGAGGCGTGGCCGTACGCCTCCAGCATGCGCACCGCCGTGTCGTGCACCTCGTCCAGCGCCGAGAACGCGGCCTTGCGCTGCCCCGCCTTGTCGGGGTCGTCCTTGTCGGCGCCGCGCGGCCCCATGGCCGTGACGCACCGCGCGGCCGAGTCGCGTACCAGCGCCAGCGTCAGGCCGAGCACCTGCGGCAGCTCGTCGATGCGTCCGGGCGGCGCGGCGGCCAGCAGCGCCTTGAGGTCCTCGCCCGCCTCCATGAGCTGGTCGGCGATCCCCTGCTCGATCAGCCTGCCCACCCGGCGCACCGCCAGCGCCACGGTCATCTCCGACAGCTCGCCGGTCACCACCGACGTCACCCGGTCGACCAGCTCGTGGGCCTCGTCCACGACCACGACCTCGTGCTCGGGCAGCACCGGCAGGTCGCCCATGGCGTCGATGGCCAGCAGCGCGTGGTTGGTCACCACGACGTCCACCTCGCCGGCCCGCGCCCTGGCCATCTCGGCGAAGCACTCGGCCCCGCTCGGGCAGCGGCTGGCCCCGAGGCACTCCTGCGCGCTCACGGAGAACTGCCGCCACGCCTGCTCGCTCACCCCGGGGACGAGCTCGTCGCGGTCGCCGGTCTCGGTCTCGTCGGCCCACTCCTGGATGCGCTGCACCATGCGGCCGGTCGCGCTCACCTCGCGGGGGTCGAAGAGCTGGTCCTGCTCGTCCTCCTCGGGCCAGCCCGCCGTCGCCTTGTAGCGGCACAGGTAGTTGCGGCGGCCCTTCAGGATCGCGAACGTCGGCTCGTGCGGCAGCTCCTTGCCCAGCGTCTCGGCCAGCCGGGGCAGGTCGCGGTCGACGAGCTGGCGCTGCAGCGCGATCGTGGCCGTGGAGACCACGACGGGCGAGTCGCTGTCCATCGCGTGACGGATCGACGGCACCAGGTACGCCAGCGACTTCCCGGTGCCCGTGCCAGCCTGGACCGCCAGGTGCTCTTCGCCGTCGATGGCCTGCTGCACGGCCTGGACCATGGTCATCTGGCCCTGCCGTTCGCTCCCTCCGAGAGCGTTTACCGCGACCTTGAGAAGTTCGTCCGCAGACGGGAGATGGGAGTCCGGCACGGCAGTAAACGCTACCCGCATTCCAGGGTCGCCGTGCCGAACGCGGTGTGATCGGCCGGATGCATCCCGGCGTTCCCGGATCCTCGCGGCGGCACCCGTGGCACACTGGGCGGTCGGGACTCCGACAGGTCGAAGAAGGTCTTCACACGGAGTGACCAAAGGGGTTCCCGGTGTAGATGGGAAGGCCGGTTCAAGAGGGTTTTCCGGGGTTGAGTGGACGGGAAAAGGCTGGTTAAAGCAGTATGTCTGCCATGTCGGAAGTTGTCCCGTTGCCGTCGTTCGGCGAAGTGTTCTTCGATGCGCGAGGTCAGGAGCGGTGTCTCCGCGTCACGTGGCATGAGGGCACGCTGGTCCTCAGCCTCTGGCGCGGCGAGATGTGCACCGCGAGCTTCCGCATGCCTATGGAGGACGTCGGGCGCCTGCTCGACACCCTCGATGAGGGTTTCGCCGAGGCCACGGGCGAGCAGCCCGCCGTGCCCGCGCACGACCCGGGCACCGAGGTCATCCCCGGCACCGGCCAGTACCAGCGGCCGACGCAGCCCGTCCAGCAGCCGCCGCAGCACCAGCCCGAGGAACGGCCGACGGCGGCCCTGTCGCCCAACGACGTCCTCGTGGCCAGGGGAGCCCCTCCTGCCCACCAGGACAAGCTGGTGGCCTCCTACGGTGAGACCACGGCCCCCAGGGACAGCATGCCCCCGGCGTACGGCGAGGCTCCCAGGGACGCCTACGGCGAGCGGGCCCCCTTCACCGGCCCCCAGTACGTCGAGACGACCGCCCCGCAGCAGCGCTACACCGGCGACCCGCTCAGCGGTCCCCAGTACACCGGTGATCCCTTCAGCGGTCCCCAGTACACCGGTGATCCCTTCAGCGGCCCGCAGTACACCGGCGATCCCCTCAGCGGCCCGCAGTACACCCCCGAGCCGCCCCAGTACGCCGGCCCGCCCGCCCAGGCCGACCCCTTCGCGGGCCCCCAGTACCTCGACAACGAGCCCGTCTACCAGATGCCCGGCGACCAGCGCCGCCCGGCGCCGCTGAGCACCGACCCGCTCGGCTTCCCCTCCCAGGCGGCCGCCCCGCACCAGCCGCCCCAGCACCGGCCCGACCCGTATCAGAACGACCCCTACCCGTCCGACCCCTACGCCCGCCGCTCCGACGCCTACCAGCAGCAGCCGCCGCCGCCGCACCAGCAGCAGGCTCCGGCCGCCGCGGGTCTGGGCACGCCCATGCACGGCATCCCGGGCGCGGGCCGGCGCCGTCCGGCCCCGCAGCCCGTCCACGACGACTACGCCGCCCCCCAGCCCCTGCGCGACGACTACGCCGCCTACCAGCAGAGTCCCGCGCCGAACCCGGTGGACCCGCTGTTGTCCATGGGCAGGCAGGAGCACCAGCAGCCCGACGCGCTGTCGCGCCCGTACGTCGTGGACCCCATGTTCTCCACGGGCGAACGCCTGCGGCCCGGCGAGCAGCCGGACTACCACGAGCGGAGCGACCGCAGGGAGTGGTGACACGCCGGGTCCGGGGGCCGGGTACGCTCCTCCCGTGAACCCGACCATGGGCCTGCAACTGTTGCTGGTCGCGGGCGGCGCGATCGGCGTGGCGGCCGTCGCCCGGCGCAAGGGCTGGCCCGCCCCTCTCCTGCTGGTGGCCGCCGGCCTGCTGGTGTCGCCGCTGGTGCCGGCGGTGCCGCTGCAGCCGGAGCTGGTGCTGTACGTCTTCCTGCCGCCGCTGCTCTACTCCGCCGCGTTCGACAGCTCCTACCTGCGCCTTCGTGACGTCAAACGGCCCGTGGCGCTGCTGTCGGTCGGGCTCGTGCTGTTCACCACCGCCGCCGTCGGACTGGTGGTCCACCTGCTGCTGCCGCAGCTCCCGCTCGCGCTGGCGTTCGCGCTGGGCGCGATCATCGCGCCTCCCGACGCCGTGGCCGCCGTCGCGGTCGGCCGCCGGCTGGGCCTGCCGCGCAGGGCGCTGACGATCCTGGTCGGCGAGAGCCTGTTCAACGACGCCACGGCGCTGACGCTCTACCGGGTCGCCGTCGGGGCCGCGCTGGGCGGCACTCTGGACATGTGGCACGGCCTCGGTGACTTCGCGCTCGCCGCGGCGGGCGGCGTGGCGATCGGGCTGGCGCTGGCGTTCGCGCTGGCCTGGCTGTTCCGGCACACGCGCGACTCCCTGGTCGAGAACACGCTGATGCTGCTGATCCCGTTCGCCGCCTACCTCGCGGCGGAGAGCGTGCATGCCTCGGGCGTGATCGCGGTCGTGATCGTCGGCCTCTATCTGGGCAACCGCATGCACCTGCAGGGGTTCGGCACCCGGCTGGTGTCGGGCGCGGTGTGGAAGGTCACCGACTTCCTCCTGGAGACGATCGTGTTCGCCCTGATCGGGCTCCAGCTCACGACCGTCATCCAGGGCATCTCCGGCTACGACCCGTGGGCGGTCGCGGGCTACGCCGCCGCCGTGCTGGCGGTGACGATCGTCAGCAGGTTCGTGTGGGTGTTCACGGTGACGTACCTGACCAAGCTGGTGAGCAGGGGCAGCGCGCCCACCGTGCCGCAGGCGGTGATCCTCGGCTGGGCGGGCATGCGCGGCGTGGTGTCGCTGGCGGCGGCCTTCGCCATCCCGCCGGACATCCCCGCGCGGGACCGCGCGATGCTGCTGTTCCTGACGTTCACGACCGTGATCGGCACGCTGCTCATCCAGGGCACCACGTTCCCGGCGCTGATCAGGCGGCTGCGCGTGTCGAGCGATCAGGAGCAGTACGAAGACCGCCTGGCCGAGGCGGCGGCCCAGCAGGCCGCGCTGGAGGCCGGGCTGGCGGAGCTCGAACGGCTCGTCGCAGAGCAGGGCGAGCCCGACGAGATCCAGAAGCAGGTCATCGACCAGCTCAGGGAGAAGTCCTGGCGCCGCTCGCTGAGCGCCTGGGAGCGCCTGGGCGGCGGCACGGGGCAGGGCGGTGCGGAGACCCCCAGCTCCCTCTACCGCCGCCTGCGCCGTGACATGCTCCAGGCCGAGCGCCAGATCTTCGTACGGCTGCGCGACGAGCGCCGCCTCGACGACGAGGTGATGCGCGACGTGATGGCGCAGCTCGACTTCGAGGAGGCGATCCTGGAGCGCTAGCCGGCGAGAGCCGCGCCGCTCAGCCCATCGCGCTGTCGACGAAGCACCAGCGCCAGTCCTCACCGCGTTCGTAGGACTGGATCACCGGGTGGGCCGTCTCGTGGTAGTGCTGGGTGGCGTGCTTGCCCGGCGAGGAGTCGCAGCAGCCGATGTGCCCGCACTCGAGGCAGCGCCGCAGGTGCACCCAGCGGCCCCCGACGGCCAGGCACTCCTCGCAGCCCTCCGGCGTCTTCGCGGCCGGATCGTCCGCCTGGGAAAGATGCTCGCAAATTGCCATAGGAGAAATCCTAGGACCAGCGACACGATCAAATTTCGCCCGCCCCTCTTGTCGGCCGCCGGGCAAGCGTGGACATTGTGCTCATCGGGGGAGTGACACAGGCCACACCATCCCTGGAGCCGGCGTGCTGGAGGTCCGCAACCTTGAAGTCGTCTACGACGACGTGATGCTCGTGCTGCGCGGCGTGAGCCTCAGCGTCCCGCCTGGGGCGATCGTGGCGCTGCTCGGCGCGAACGGCGCGGGCAAGACGACCTTGCTGCGTGCCCTGTCCGGGCTGCTCGACGTGCACGACGGCGAGATCACCAAGGGCAGCGTGACGCTGGAGGGCGAGCCCATCCACCACCTCAGACCCGCCCAGATCGTGCGGCGCGGGGTGAGCCAGGTGATGGAGGGCCGCCGCATCCTCGCCGAGCTGACCGTCGAGGAGAACCTCAAGGTCGGCGGCCACACGGCGGCCGAGTCCCACCTGGACCGCGTCTACGGCCTGTTCCCGCTGCTGCGGGAGCGGCGCAGGAGCGTGTCCGGCTACCTGTCGGGCGGCGAGCAGCAGATGCTGGCCGTCGGCCGCGCCCTCATGGCCGGGCCGAAGTACCTGCTGCTGGACGAGCCCAGCCTGGGCCTCGCGCCGTCGCTGGTGGCCCAGGTGCGCGACCTCATCGTCGAGATCAACCGCCAGGGCACCACGGTCCTGCTGGTCGAGCAGAACGCCACGATGGCCCTGTCCATCGCCTCCCACGGCTACGTCATGGAGACCGGCAAGATCGTGATGGACAAGCCGTCCGGCGAACTGCTCGCCGACGAGGACATCAAGGAGTTCTACCTGGGGGCCGTCAGGTCCTTCCGCGAGGTCAAGCACTACAAGCGGAGGAAACGATGGCTCTCCTGACGTTCGAGGACGTGCACCTGAGCTTCGCCGGCGTCAAGGCCGTCGACGGCGTCTCGTTCGAGGTCCGGCAGGCCGAGCTGCTGGCCGTCATCGGGCCGAACGGCGCGGGCAAGACCTCGATCTTCAACGTGCTCTCGGGGGTCTACCGGCCCCAGCGCGGCCGGGTCACGTTCCTGGGCGAGGACCTGCTGCCGAAGCGGCCGCACGAGATCGCCGCCATGGGCCTGGCCAGGACGTTCCAGAACGTCGAGCTGTTCCACAACCTGACCGTCCTGGACAACCTCATGCTCGGCCGCCACCACCACTTCCGCTACGGCGCCCTGGCCGCGCTGCTGTGGTACGGGCGGGCCAGGCGCGCGGAGCTGGCCGCCCGCGCCCAGGTCGAGGAGATCATCGACTTCCTCGAACTCGAGGCCTGGCGGCGCCATCCCGTGCGGCTGCTGCCGTACGGGATCCAGAAGCGGGTCGAGCTGGGCCGGGCGCTGGCCATGGAGCCCCGGCTGCTCCTGCTGGACGAGCCGGTGGCCGGCATGAACCTGGAGGAGACCGAGGACATGGCCAGGTTCGTGCTGGACATCCGGGATGAGCTGGGCATCCCGATCGTCCTCGTGGACCATGACATGGCCCTGGTGATGGACCTGGCCGACCGGGTGCTCGTGCTCGACTTCGGCCGTCCGGTCGCCCTAGGCACCCCGGCCGAGGTCCAGCAGAACCCCAAGGTCATCGAGGCGTACCTGGGAGGAGCGAACCCGACGCAGTGAGCGGAGTGGAGGCCCGACGAAGGAGGGACTCCGCGGAGCGAATGAGGAGTGGTGAGCGACCAATGAGCACGAGCCGCATGAGCATCGTCACCAGGGTGCGGGACCGTGCGCGCAGCACCCCCGGAGCGGTCGCCATGCGGCACAAGGACCTGGGCATCTGGCGGGAGGTCACCTGGGCCGCGTACTGGACGCAGGTGGAGCTCGTCGCCCACGCCCTGCTCGCCCTCGGCGTCGAGCCCGGGGACCGCGTCGCCATCCACTCCGAGAACCGCCCCGAATGGCTCTACGGCGACCTCGGCACGGTCGCCGTCAGGGGCATCACCGTCGGCCTCTACCCCACGAACCCGCCCGCCGAGGTCGCCTACCTCCTCGCGGACTCCGGCGCGAAGATCCTCATCGCCGAGGACCAGGAGCAGGTGGACAAGGCGCTCAAGGTCCTCGGCGAGTGCCCCGAGCTGCGGCGCATCGTCTACCTGGAGCCGCGCGGCATCCGCGGCCGCTACGACGACGACGTCCTGATGTCCTGGCCCGAACTGCTCGCCCTCGGGGCCGAGCACCGCGCCGGGCACCCCGGCGCGGTGGCGGGCCGCATGGCCGAGGCCGAGCCCGGCGACGTGATGACGCTCATCTACACCTCGGGCACCACGGGACCGCCCAAGGGCGTCATGCTCACGATCGGGAACGTGGAGTTCGCCGTCAGCACGCTCGTGCTGGGCGGCGGCTTCACCTCCCCGCCGCCCTCCGAACGCGACCTGGCGCTGTCGTACCTGCCGCTGTGCCACGTGGCCGAGCGGGCGTTCACCGTGTGGTTCAACTCGGCCGCCGGCGTGCAGGTGAACTTCGCCGAGTCCATCGACACCGTGCAGGCCAACCTGCGGGAGGTGCAGCCGACGATCCTGTTCGGGGTGCCGCGGATCTGGGAGAAGGTCCTGGCCCAGGTCGACATCCGGCTGGCGTCGGCCTCGCCGGTCAAGCGGGCGGTGACCCGGTTCTGGCTGCGGGTGGCCGACCGGATCGGCGACGCGCTGGTGCGCACGGGCGGCCGGCACACGTTCGGGACGCGGCTGGCGTACGCGCTGGGCTGGGTATTCTGCTACCGCTCGCTGCGCGAGCGGCTCGGGATGCGTCGGGTCAGGTACGCGGCCTCGGGGGCCGCGCCGATCGCGCCCGGCGTGCTCAAGTTCTACATGGGGATCGGCATCCCCATGCACGAGGTGTACGGGATGAGCGAGAACACCGCCATCGCCACCGCCAACCGGCCCGGCAGGGTGCGCCTGGGCACGGTCGGCGAGCCGCACCCCGGCATCGAGCTGAAGATCGACGAGGCCACCGGCGAGATCATGACCCGGCATCCGGGGAACTTCGCCGGCTACTGGCGCAACCCGCGGGCCACGGCCGACGTGCTGGACGAGGACGGCTGGCTGCACACCGGGGACGTGGGCGAGTTCGCCGAGGGCACGCACGTGCGGATCACCGACAGGATGAAGGACATCATCATCACGGCCGGCGGCAAGAACGTCGCGCCCAGCGAGATCGAGAACGCGCTGAAGGCGTCGCCGTACCTGAAGGAAGCGATCGTGATCGGGGACCAGCGGCCGTACCTGGTGGCGCTCATCGGGATCGAGCCGGACACGGTGGGGGAGTGGGCGCGGCGGCGCGGGCTGCCGTACACGACCTATCGGGATCTGTCGGAGAAGCCGGAGACGCGGGAGCTGGTCCGAGGGATCGTCGACGAGGTGAACACCCGCTTCGCCCGGGTCGAGCAGGTGCGGAGGTTCGCGTTCCTGCCCAAGGAGCTTGACCACGAGGACGGCGAGCTGACCGCCACCCAGAAGGTCAAGCGCGCCGCCGTCGCCAAGCTCTTCGAGGACCTGGTGGAAGGGATGTACGCCCGGTGAAGGGGCTGCTCGAGACCGTGATCAGGGGCCTGGGGAACGGCTCGGTGTACGCGCTGCTCGCGCTCGGGTTCGTGATCATCTACAAGGCCACCCGGGTGATCAGCTTCGCGCAGCCCGCGCTGATGCTGGCCGGGGCCGTGGCGGTGAGCTACCTGGCCGAGGTGACCGGCTTCTACGCCGCCGTCCTGCTGTCGGCGCTGCTCATCGCCCTGGTGGCGCTCGGGATCGAGCGGGTCGCGATCAGGCCGATGGTGGGGCGGCCCGTGTTCGTCGTGGCGATCATCACGCTCGGCATCGACGTGGTGGTGCGGGTGGTGGTGAACGGCTTCATCGGCCGGGACGTGCGGCAGGTCGGGGACCCGTGGGGGTTCACGCAGGTGTCGCTCGGGCCGCTGGTCGTGCAGCGCCGCTGGCTGGCCATGCTCCTGGTCACGGCGGTGCTGGTGGCGCTGCTGTTCGCGTTCTTCCGCTACACGAGGTACGGGCTGGCGATGCGGGCGGCGGCCTTCGACCAGGAGACCGCGCTGGCGCAGGGTATCTCGGTGGGGGCCGTGTTCGCGCTGTCGTGGGCGCTGGCGGGGTTCCTGGCGGCCGTGGCCGGGATGTTCGTCGGGACCGGGCAGGGGATCGAGCAGCTCACCTGGGTGGTCGCGTTGAAGGCGCTGCCGGCGATCATCGTGGGCGGGCTCGACTCGCTCGGCGGCGCGGTCGTCGGCGGGCTGGTGATCGGGGTCGTGGAGTCGCTGTTCCAGTCGTACCAGGGGGAGTTCGCGCCCTGGCTGGGGCAGAACGTGGCGATCGTCTCGCCGTACATCGTGATGTTGATCGTCCTGCTGGTCAGGCCGTACGGCCTGTTCGGGACCCGGGAGGTCGAGCGGGTATGACCGAGACGCGATCCGCGGCGCCCTCCGCCGTTCCTGACATACCGACCGGACGGTCTCGCCGGGTGCGCGGGCGGCCGCTGCTCTACACCTCCTACGCCCAGGACATGGCGCTGCTCGACACGCGGGCGAAGCGGGTTTGGACGGGGCTGCTGGTGCTGCTGGCGTTCGGGCTGGCGGTGCTGTTGCAGGACCGGTCACTGGAGGTGCTGGCGGGCGCGTACGCGCTGGCCATCGGCGCCATCGGCCTCAACATCGTCACCGGCTACGCGGGGCAGGTCTCGCTCGGCCACGCGTTCTTCGTCGCCATCGGCGCCTACACCGCCGCCGCCCTGTCCGGCCCTGTGGACGGCGAGCGCATCGGGTTGGGCCTCGCGGAGATCTGGATCTGGCTGCCCGCGGCCGGACTCGTCGCCGCGGTGGCCGGGGTGCTGGTCGCGCCCCTGGCCACCCGCCTGCGCGGCCTCTACCTGGCCGTCGTCACGCTCGGGCTGGTGTTCCTCGGCGAGCACGTCTTCAAGGAGTGGCAGGAGCTCACCGGCGGGCCCGGGGTCGGGCGCGAGGCGGCGGTGCCGCAGCTCTTCGGCGTGCGTCTCGACCAGGACGGGCCGCTCGGCACCAAGGAGCAGTCGCTGTACGTGCTCATGCTGGCGCTGCTCGTCGTCTTCGCCCTGGCGGCCCGCAACCTCGCCCGCTCGCGCGTCGGCCGCGCCTTCGCCGCCATCCGCGACCGGGACATCGCGGCCGAGGTCATCGGGGTGCCGCTCACCCGCTACAAGGTCCTGGCCTTCGGCATCTCGTCGTTCTACGCGGGCTGCGCCGGGGGCCTGCTCTACACGATCTCCGGCTACGTCGAGCCGGGGTCGTTCAGCCTGCTGCTGTCCGTGCAGTTCATCGCGATGGTGCTGATCGGCGGCGTGGCCACCGTGTCGGGGTCGATCGCGGGGGCGCTGTTCATCTCGCTGCTGCAGCCGCTGACCAGGTCGCTGCCGGCGCTGGTGCCGTTCGTGAGCGCGGACACCACGCGGACGCCGAACGTGTTCCAGGTCGAGACCGTGCTGTACGGGCTGCTCATCGTGGTGTTCCTGATCTTCGAACCGCGGGGCCTGTTCGGCCTGTGGATTCGAGCTCGCAATTACTGGAAGTCCTGGCCTTTCTCCTACTAGAAGGTGATTTTTCATGAAGAGTCGCTATGCAGCGGGATTTATCGCCATAGTGGCCCTTCTGTCCGCATGCGGCGTCTTCCGGGGGGACGACGAGGGCAGCAAGGGCGGCGCCCAGGCTCCAGGTGTCACCACCGCACCCTGCCCCACCGCGGTCGACACCAAGAAGGGCTGCATCTACCTCGGCACGATCTCCGACCTGACCTCCGGCCCCTTCGCCGCGCTGGCCGTGCCGATCACCGAGGCCCAGAAGGCGTTCTGGGCCCGCGTCAACAAGGCCGGCGGCATAGGCGGCAAGTACGAGGTCGACGTCACCAAGTACGTACGGGACAACAAGTACAACCCGGAGGTGCACCGCCAGGTCTACAACGAGATCAAGGACCACGTGCTCGCGCTGGCCCAGACGCTCGGCTCGCCCACGACCGCCGCCATCATCGGCGACCTCAAGGCCAACAGCATCGTTGCCGCCCCCGCCTCGTGGACCTCGGCCTGGGAGTTCGAGGACGTCATGATCGAGAGCGGCTCCAACTACTGCGTCGAGGCCATGAACTCCGTGGACTACGCGATGGACACGTACAAGCCGAAGTCGGTCATGGCCGTCCACCTGGCCGGTGACTACGGCGCGGACGCCGCCGCCGGCGCCAAGATCGCCGCCGAGCGCAACGGACTGAAGTTCACCAGCGTCGAGACCCCCTCCGGCGCCACCGAGCAGGGCCGGGCCATCACCGAGATCACCAAGAACAAGCCCGACCTGGTCATCCTCACCACCGGCCCGGCCGACGCCGCCACGATCATCGGCCAGGCGGCCGCGGCCGGCTACAAGGGCCGCTTCATCGGCACCGGCCCCACCTGGAACCCGGCCCTGTTGAAGTCTCCCGCCGCCCCCGCCCTCAAGGCCCTGTACGAGCAGTCGGCCCCGGGCAGGCCGTGGGACGCCGACACCCCGGGCCACAAGGCGATGCGCGACGCGCTGCCCGGCGTGACGCCCAACGACGGGTACACCTCGGGCTGGGCCTGGGCATACCCGATGAAGGCGGCCCTGGACGCGATGGTGGCCGGCGGGGACGTGAGCCGCAAGGGGCTGCTGGCGGCCGTCAAGACGCTGAGGACGGTGGACTACGAGGGCATGCTCCCGCCGGAGGCGGGCAACTACGCGGACGCGTCGAGCGCCGCGGTGTTCAGGCAGACGCTGATCAACAAGGTCGACGAGCAGGCGCCGACGGGCGTGACGATCGTCAAGGACTTCTTCGCGGGTCCGACGGCGCAGGCGTACACGTTCGACGGTCCTTGCTTCAACAAGCTCTAGGGAACGCGAAGGGCGGACTCGCGTGCTTCACGAGTCCGCCCTTTCACGGTTGGTCAGGCGCTAGTTGGCGCTGACCTTGCGCTGGATGTCGATGAGGATGTTCATCATCTCGCTCTGGTTGCCCTGCAGCTCGTTGAACTTGGTCGTGAACTTGGCGTCGATCTCCTCGAACTTCGTGTCCATCTTGGTGTCGAGGGCGGTGACCCGCTCGTCGAGGACGGTGACCTTGGCGTCGAGGGTCTTGACGTGGTTGGCCACGCCGTTGATCCGCTCGGTGAGCTGCTGCCCGAGCTCCGCCTGGTCCGCCCGGAGCCGGATGAACTCGTTGTCCAACTCGGTGCCGAGGTTGCAGCAGAGTTCCTTGAAGCTCATGTTGATCTCCCTTACGGTGGGGGGTAAGGGACCGGGGATGGTAGCGATCTCCGGTCCCGCTTCTTTGCCAAGAAGATACCCCTTCAATTGGCGATCACAAGCGGAATCGAATGAAGATTCCCCTGGTCAGCGGGCAAGCGGCACCTTAAGTCCGGAATTATCCGCCCAAATTTGAAAGAATTATTTTCAGGTTCAGCGCGGGTGCGAATGGGGTATCGAAACCGGCGCTCTCAGAGCTTGCCGAGGCCGCGGGCCAGGATGGTGGCCGTGCGGGCGATGGCCGTGTCGTCGCCGGACTCGCCCGCGCTGCGGTTGGTGTAGATGGCCATGATGATGGGAGACGCGCCCTTCTTGGGCCAGATGACCGCGATGTCGTTCGCTCCGCCGAAAGCGCCGTTCGTGCCGGTCTTGTCGCCGATCGTCCAGGTCTTCGGCAGGCCGGCGCGGATGCGGGCGTCCCCGGTCTTGGTCGCGATCATCCAGGCGTTGAGCTGCTCCCGGTCCTTGGCGGTGAGCGCGTTGCCGGTCGTGACCGCGCGCAGGTCGCGTGCGATGGACGAGGGCGTGGTGGTGTCGCGCTTCTCCTTGGGCGTCCAGTCGTTCAGCTCGGTCTCCCAGCGGTCCAGGCGGGAGATCGGGTCCTTGAGCGTGCGGAAGTAGCGCGTCAGGCCGGCCGGGCCGCCGATCTGCTTGAGCACCATGTTGCCCGCGGTGTTGTCGCTCAGGGTGATGGTCGCCTCGCACAGCCGGCTGACGGTCAGGCCGTCCTTCACGTGCTCCTCGGTGGTGGGGGAGTTCGGCTTGAGGTCGTCGGCCGTCCAGCGCACGACCTTCTCCATCAGCCCGGGGTCGGAGGTGCTTGCCTTGTGCAGCACGGCCGCGCAGGCCATCGCCTTGAACGTGGACAGCAGCGGGAACCGCTCGTTCGACCGGTAGCCGATCGTCCTGCCGGTGGCGGTGTCGATGGCGTACGCGCCGATGCGCCCCTTGAACGACGCCTCCAGCGCGCGCAGCTCCTTGCGCGCCTGGGCCTCGCCCGAGAGCGCCTGCACGGAGCTCGTGGCCGAGGCCGCGCCCGCCGGGAGGGCGCCGCCCGCCAGGAAGGAGATCGTCAACGTGGCAACTGCCGTGAGGCGGCGGTTTCGCATGCTTTGTCCTTGCGGTCGTCCGTCAATGGGCTAGGAGCAAAGCAGATGCGATCACCAGGTGTCTAATAGCGATATCGCGAAGGATTCGATATCGGTTCACGCATGAGCGCACGTCAGAACCATGATCCCGGCGACGATCAGCCCGGCGGCGTGCACGCACAACGCGGGCACGACCCCGGCCGCCCCGCCGAGCACCCCCGCCAGTCCCATGCCGGCCAGCGCGGTGGTCGCGTGGGCGCTGCCCAGGACGCCGAACACGGCCCCCCGCCGGTCGTCGCCGACGACGCTCTGGGCCAGCGTGCTGAACCCCGCCATCGCGGCCGCAGCGGGCACCCCGGCCAGCCCGATCAGCACCAGCGCCGGCCACAGCGCGGTCACCGCCAGCGGGTAGGTGAACAGCGCCAGGTCCACGAGCCCGAAGACGACCGTCGCCCCGCCCAGCAGCACCCGAGGGGCGGCGCGCCCCGGCCGGAGCGCCACGACGAGCCCGCCCAGGATGCCGCCGACCGCCTGCACCGACAGGAACAGCCCGTAGGCGTCGCCCTCGCCGCCGAGCACGTCGCTCACGAAGGGCGCGGCGAGCGTGGCGAAGATCCCCTCGCCGAGCCCCGTGATCATCATGTACGCCACCAGCAGGCGGACGCCCGCGTCCCCCATGGCCAGGCGGAGCCCGGCGACCCACTGCCCGCCCATCGTCGCCGCCCTCGCCGGGCGTCCGGGCGGCCGGAGGGTGGCCTGCAGGGCCGCGGAGACCAGAAAACTCGCCACGTCGATCAGCACGACCGCGGCGAGCCCTCCGGCGCTGACGGCGAGCCCGCCCAGCATCGCCCCCAGCAGGCGGGCGACCTGGCCGGTCTGGCCGTGCAGGGCGTTGGCCCGTACGAGCTGCGACTCCGCCACGACCTGCGGCACGAGGGCCTTCTGCGCGGGGGCGAGCACGGTGCTCAGGACGCCGGTCCAGAGCGCGACGGCGTACACGATCCACACCTGGCCCGGCCCGCGTACGGCCAGCAGCGGCAGCAGGCCCAGCGCGAGCAGCACGTCGGTGACGACCAGCACCCGGCGGCGATCCCACCGGTCGGCCAGCACCCCGGCCACCGACCCGAGCACGACGTCGGGCAGCCGCGAGACCAGCAGCATGATCGCGGTGGACAGCGTGGAGCCGGTGAGGCGATAGACGTGGAACGCCAGCCCGGTGCTGATCACCCAGTCGCCGGTCTGCGAGATCAGCCCGGCGAGGAGCAGGCGACGGTAGTCCCGGTTGCCGCCTAACAACGCGCGAACCCCGCCGCCCTCGTCTCGGCTGCCGCTTGGCGCGCGGTGCCCTCCGATCCCGTCTCGGCCCCCGCCCGAAGGCGTGCGGCGGCCCCCGCCCGAAGGCGCGCGGCGTCCCTCGTCCGACGGCGTGCCCTCGGCCCGGTCAGTCACCGGAGTCCGTGGGTGGCAGGGGGACGACCAGTTGCGTCACCAGCACGGGCCGGGCGCCGTCGGGGCGGGTGGAGGGGTCGTCGACGCGGGCCATCAGCGGCCCGAGCAGCTCGGCCACCGCCGCGCCCAGCACCTTCACCTCCTCCGGCGTGGCGTAGAGGTACAGGTTCCCCACGCCGCCCACCCCCCGCCACTCCTCGGGCTCGTCCCCCCGGTGCTGCTGCCACTCGGCCAGGCGTGACAGCGCGCGCTCGGCGATCACCTGCTCCAGCAGGCTGCGGGCGGCCGCCTGCTCCGGCCCGGCCGCGTCGTCGTCCCACTCCTGGACGGTCTCGGTCGCCTTCCACGGCCGCTCGCGCTCGTCGCGCGCCTCCGCCTGCTCCACGAAGCCGTACTTGGCCAGCTGCCGCAGGTGGTACGAGGCCAGCGCCTGGCTGATGCCCACCTCCCGCGCGGCGTCGGCGGCGGTCATCGCGCCCGCCCTCATCAGCAGCTCGTGCAGCGCCAGCCGGACCGGATGCGCGAACGCCCGCATCGCGGCCGGGTCGCTGAGCCGTCGCCGCGAGGATTCCAAGGACATGCTTGGAATCTTGGGCACCTGTCGCCGAAGATGTCAAGGGAACCTTTGGAATGCGTTGGGTAGGGTCGAAGCATGCGACTCCTCAAGAGCCGATTCGTGCCCCTGGCCGCCTTCGCCCTCTGCGTCTTCGCCGCCGGATGCGGTGAGGTCAACAGCACCATCGACAAGGCCCAAGCGTGCCTCGAAGCCCCGAAGATCGTCGCCGACCTTGGCGCCCAGCTCAAGACACTCGCTGACGATCCCAAGGCCATGGACAAGGCCCTCGACGACGCCGCCACCAAGCTCAACGACGTGGCCGACAAGGCCGCCAACACCACGATCAAAGAAGCCTCCGACGACCTGGCCAAGACGCTGAGCGGGATCAACGTCAAGGACGTCAACGACGCCGTGGACGCGACCCAGAAGGTCCTCACTGAGAGCGCGGCCTACGCCGAGAAGGTGGCCAAGGCCTGTACTGGCTGAATCCCGACTTCTCTAGGGGAAATGGGGACGAATTACCGTTTTTCCCATGGAGCCCGACCCGCGTTTCACCTTGGCCAATGAACGAACCTTCCTCACCTGGCTGAGCACGGCGCTGGCGCTCAGCGCGGGTGGGGTGGCGATGGCGGCGGTGCCGGAGCACGTGTTCGTGCCGTGGATCCGTACCGCGCTGGCCGTGGTGCTGGTGACGCTCTCCGCGCTCGCGGCGGGCATGGCGTATCCGCGCTGGCGCAACATCCAGCGCGCCCTGCGCCAGCAGGCGCCGCTGCCGCCGCCCGCGCTCGCGGCGGTCTTCGGGTACGGCGTGGCGGCCGTGGCGGTGATCGCCCTCGTGCTGATCATCCTGGCCGCCTGAGCCCGAGGCCGGACGAGATGGCCCCGGAGAAGGAGATCTGGGACGAGGGGCTGCAGAGCGAGCGCACCCGGCTGGCCTGGGTGCGCACGGCCGTGGCGCTGGCCACCGGTGGGCTCGGCGCGGCCGGGCTGTCCCTCAGGCACGGCCTGCCCGTGCCCTCGGTGGTGGCGTTCGCGCTGGCCGCGCTCTGCGGCGCCGTGCTGTTGATCAGGACCGGGGCGCGGTTCCGCCGCGTGCAGGAGGCCCTGCACGGCGGCAAGCCGCTGGACCCGGGGCTCGACGTGCTGTTCGCGTGGCTCGGCACCTTGTGCGTGGTGGCCGGTGCCCTCACCTTCGTCTTCGCGATTCGGTAAGCGCGGTTGCCAGATCTGGGCAAGGAGGCACACACTCGAAGGTGAGGGGGTGACCTCGTTGGAAGAAGAACACCGGATCGTGCCTTTCGAGTGCCGCGGTTGCTGGCACGTGTGGGAAGAGGAGTACCTCGTCAGGCGCATCGACGACCGTCACGGAAACGAGCGGGAGATCTGGCTGCGCGCCGGCCTCCCCGTCCTGCCGCCGTCACCGGGGGGCGTCATGTGCCCGAGGTGCGGGAGTCAGCAGGCCACGACCTTCCCGGACGGTTACCTGTCCCGACATCCGGAGCTGATCCCGCCCGCGGAGTCCCCCGGGCCAGACGCGACTCCGCTGCTCAGCCCGGTCCCCAGGCCGTATTACCTCGATGCCGCCGAGCGCGTCGTCTCAGGCAGGGGGCAACCCCGACCACACCATGAACGTCTAACCTGACACTTGGTGAGCATTTCGTAGCGGCAAGTGTCAGAAAGCCCGTCTTGCGGGCGCGCGAAGTCAAGCGGACACTCAGGATCGACGGCGATCAGAAGCCGGGGGGTGGTCCCAGTGACCGAAGGGTTCGACACCCGCGAGACGTGGCCTTTCGAATGCCTTCGCTGCTTATACGTCTGGGAAGAGAATTTCGTCGTCAGACATCTCTCAGACGTGCACGGCAACGAGGTGGAGCTCTGGCTCAGCGCGGGAGTGACCGTGCCGCCGCCCTGGTCGGGCACCTGCTGCCCGCACTGCGGCGCGTACCACGTGACCTCCTTCCCCACGGGATACCTGGCGCGACATCCCGAACTCGTATCCGCCCCGGATCCGGAGCCCGCGCCGGCCTTGGCCGCGGCGACGCCGGAGCCGGGCAGGGTGTCCGCACCGCGGACCCACCTGCCCGGCAGGCTGCTGATCGCGCTCGGGGTGCCGCTGGCGCTGTTCGTCGGGTACGAGTTGTACGCGAACGCCGTGGCCCTGGCGCACCATCACTAGGGAGCTAGCTGAGGCTCTCCAGCCACGCCTGGTGCAGCCCGGCGTACCTGCCCGAGGCCGCGATGAGCCGGTCCGGCGGACCGTCCTCGACGATCTCGCCCCGGTCCATCACCAGCACCCGGTCGGCGATCTCCACCGTCGAGAGCCGGTGCGCGATGATCAGCGCCGTCCGGTCGGCCAGGATCGTGCGCAGCGCGCGCTGCACCAGTCGCTCGCTCGGCACGTCGAGGCTGGAGGTGGCCTCGTCGAGGATCAGCACGGCGGGATCGGCCAGGAACGCCCTGGCGAACGCGACGAGCTGGCGCTGCCCGGCCGACATCCGGCCGCCGCGCTTGCCGACCTCGGTGTCGTAGCCGTCGGGCAGGCTCGAGATGAACTCGTGCGCCCCGATGGCCTTGGCCGCCTCGCGCACCTCCCGGTCGGTGGCGTCGGGCCGGCCGAACCTGATGTTGTCGGCGACCGTGCCGCTGAACAGGAAGTTCTCCTGCGTCACCATGACGACGGCCTGGCGCAGCGTCGGCTCGTCCAGCGTGCGCAGGTCGACGCCGTCGAGCAGCACGCGCCCGTCGGTGGGGTCGTAGAAGCGGGAGATCAGCTTGGCCAGCGTCGTCTTGCCCGCGCCCGTCGCCCCGACCAGCGCCACGCTCTGCCCGGCGGGGATCGTCAGGTCGAGCCGGGGCAGGATCGGCATCTCCTCGACGTAGGCGAACCTGACGCCCTCGAAGCGCACCTTGCCGCGCGCCCTGCCGTCCGGCAGCCTGGCCGGCTCGCGCGGCTCGGGCACGGAGGGCTCCTCCTCCAGCACGCCCGACAGCTTCTCCAGCGCCGCGCCGGCCGACTGCAGGGTGTTGTAGAACTGGCTGACCTCCTGCATCGGCTCGTAGAACTGGCGCAGGTAGAGCAGGAAGGCGGTCAGCACGCCGACCTTGACCTCCCCCTGCAGCGCCAGCCAGCCGCCGTAAAGCAGCACGCCGCCGATCGTCAGGTTGCCGATCAGCTTGATCCCGGTCATGAACGTCGCGCCGAGCTGCATGCTGCGCGCGTTCGCGCCCCGGTAGTCGTCGTTGAGCTGCTCGAAGATCTCCTGGTTGCGCGGCTCCCTGCGGAAGGCCTGCACCGCGCGGATGCCGGTCATCGACTCCACGAAGTGCACGATCACCAGCGCCACCGTCTCCCGCGTACGCCGGTAGACGATCGCCGACTGCTGCCGGAACCACCGGGTGAACAGCAGCAGGAAGGGCAGCGGGACGAGCGCCAGCAGGCCCAGGTGCACGTCCAGCACCAGCAGCAGCACGGCCGTGCCCGCCATGGTCAGCACGGCCTTGACCAGCGCGTCGAACCCCGACTGGAGCAGCTCGGCGATGGCCTCGATGTCGGAGGTCAGCCGCGAGATGACGCGCCCTGAGGTGTACTGCTCGTGGAAGCTCAGCGACAGGCGCTGGAAGTGGTCGAACACCCTCCTGCGCAGCTCCAGCAGGGTGCCCTGGCCGATCCGGCCCGACAGCGTCAGGAACGCCCGCCGCGTGAGCGCCTGCGTGATCGCCGCGGCCAGGATCACCCCGACCACGGTCAGCAGGACGGAGGGGCCGGCCCCGCTCGTGATCGGCGGGATGCCCTCGTCGATCCCGATGGAGACCAGGAAGGGGATCGAGAGCCCGGCCGCGTTGGAGACGACGATGATCGCGACGAGCAGCCCGATCTTCTTCCGGTACGGCCTGAGCAGGGCGCCGAGCAGCCGCCGGGAGCGCTCCCGGAGCAGGACGGACACCTTCTCCGGCAGCTCGTCCTGGTCCTCGGAGGACACGCCCCGCCAGGACGCCGTGGTGGTCGTGCTCATCGCAGCGCTCCTTCAGCGGCGTCGTCGAAGTCGGCGTCCTGGGCGAGCAGCTCGCGGTATTCGGGCACCTGCGCCAGCAGTTCCTGGTGCTGCCCGACGTGCGTGATCGTGCCGCCCCGCAGCAGCGCCACCTTGTCGGCCAGCAGCACGGTCGAGGCGCGGTGGGCGACCACGATGCCGGTCGCGTCCCGCAGCACGTGCCGCAGCGCCTCCTCCACGAGCGCCTCGGTCTCCACGTCGAGCGCGGAGAGGGTGTCGTCGAGCACGAGGATCCGCGGCTTGCTCAGCACGGCCCGCGCCAGGGCCAGGCGCTGCCGCTGGCCGCCGGACAGGGACAGGCCCTGCTCGCCGATGCGGGTGTCGAGACCCCACGGCAGGTCGTACACGAACATGGCCTGCGCGGTCTGGATGGCCTCGGCCAGTTCCTCGTCGGTGGCGTCGAGCCGGCCGAGCGTGAGGTTCTCCCGCACGCTCATCGAGAACAGCGTCGGCTCCTCGAACGCCGTGGCCACCACCGAGCGGAGGCTGGTCAGGTCCAGGTCGCGCACGTCGTGCCCGTCGATCGTGACGCGGCCCTCGGTGGGGTCGATCAGCCGCGGCACCAGGGCCGTCAGCGTGGTCTTGCCGGAGCCGGTCGCGCCGACGACGGCCACCGTCTCACCGGGGCGCACGTCCAGCCAGACGTCGTGCAGCACCGGCTCCTCGGAGTCGTGGAAGCGGAACCCGACGCCCTCGAAGCGCAGGTGGCCGCGGGGCCCGTCGATGGTGTGCGTGCCGCCCTCGATGGCGGGCACGGTGTCCATGACCTCCATGAGGCGGTCGGCGGAGGTCATCGCCTCCTGGGCCATGGCCAGGATGTAGCCCAGGCTCGCGATCGGCCAGACGAGCTGCAGCATCAGCGTGGTGAACGCGACCAGCGCGCCCAGCGTCAGCGCGCCCGTGCCGACGGCCAGCGCGCCCAGCAGCAGCACCAGGGCCAGCGTGATGTTGGGGATGATCTCGAGGAAGGCGAAGAACTTGGCCAGCAGTCGGGCCTTGTCCATGGAGGTGCCGTAGACCTTGAGCGCGCCCTCGTCGTAGCGGTCGAAGACGTAGTGGCGGCGGCCGAAGGCCTTGATCGTACGGATGCCGAGGGCGGACTCCTCGACGAGCGTGGCGAGGTCGCCCTGCTCGTCCTGCACCTGGCGGGAGGTCTTGATGTAGCGCTTCTCGAACCGCAGCGACAGCCACACGATCGGCACGGCCGAGGCCAGCACCAGCAGCCCGAGCGGCCAGTACTTGTTCAGCAGCAGCACGGTCACGGTGATCAGCTGCAGGATGTTCATGACCAGGAAGAGCATGCCGAAGCCGAGGAAGCGCCGGATGGTCGACAGGTCGGTCGTGGCCCGGGATAACAGCTGGCCGGACTGCCAGTCGCCGTGGAAGCCCATGGGCAGCCGCTGCAGGTGCTCGTAGAGGTCGTCGCGGATCGCGGTCTCCAGGCCGAGCACCGGCTTCACCTGGGCCCACCGCCGCAGGAGGATCAGCAGGGCCTCGACGACGCCGACGCCGATCGCGAGCAGCCCGAGGGGGAGCAGCGCACCGGAGTCGCCGTGTGCCACGGGACCGTCGATGACCTTCTCGCTGATGAGCGGGAGCGCGATGCCGGCCGCGATGCCGACGATCGCCGCCAGCCAGATGAACACCAATCTGACGACGTAGGGGCGGAGGTAGGACTTCATCCGCCACAGGGAGTTGGAGGAGAGCAGGGGACGTTGAGGTATGTGCGTATCGGGAGGCATCCCTTCTAGGCTAATACGAGGGTTCAACCGATTTTCAGTAGCCCGAAGAGTGCGGTTCTTGTACGTGACGTGCAGAAACAGTGAAAGATCTTGCACATTCGGCGGACCGATACTTTTGTTGTGATCTGTTGGGGTATGTTCTTTGCCCTGCTCGGCGGCCGTCTAGGATGGGGGACTCATGATCGCTGAATCGGAGATGCCGCACCTGCGCCGCTGTGTCGAGCTGGCCACGAGGGCGCTGGAGGTGGGCGACGAGCCGTTCGGCTCGGTGCTGGTCTCCGGCGACGGGACCGTGCTGGCCGAGGACCACAACCGGGTGGCCGCCGGCGACAACACGCAGCACCCGGAGTTCGCGCTGGCCCGCTGGTCGGCGGCGCACCTGACGCCCGAGGAGCGGGCGGCCGCCACCGTCTACACCTCCGGCGAGCACTGCCCCATGTGCGCCGCCGCCCACGCGTGGGTCGGGCTGGGCCGCATCGTGTACGTGGCCTCGTCGGAGCAGCTCGCCGCGTGGCTGTCGGAGCTCGGCGTCCCGCAGCCCCCCGTGCGCACGCTGCCGATCAACGACGTCGCGCCCGGAGTGGTCGTCGAGGGTCCGGTGCCGGAGCTGGCCGAGGAGGTCCACGAGCTGCACCGCCGTTTCCACGGCTGAGCAAATATGCCGTTTTACCTGTGATTTGTACTCTCCGTGACAGAGTACGGCCATGGTGTTCGGCCGCTCGATCAGGGCCCGGATGACCATCGCGACGGTGGTGGTCTTCGGGGCCGTCGTCGTTCTGGGGATTCTGGCGATCTCGCTGAGCTACCCCGTGCGGGCGCGGGCGGAACTCGTCCAGCAGGCTGACGACGCCAGCAGGCACCTGGCCATGTCCATCACCGAGCACCGCTTCAGCGGCCCCATCCCGCCGCGGAAGGGCGTCTACCTCTTCCAGGTCGTGAACTCCTCCGGCCAGGTGCTGGTCGCCAGCAACGGGCTCGCCGGCCAGCCGCCGCTCACCCGGACCTGGCCCAGGGAAGGCGACCTGCGGGTCCAGACCCGGGTGTGTCCCGGCAGGTGCATGGTCGTCGTGGGGACGAGCAACCCCGCCAGCGCGTACGGGTCCGTCGTCGCCTTCGCGGCCCTGCGGGAGCCGTTCCTGCTGAGCTCGCCGTTCCTGCCTCTGGTGCTGACCGTCTTCGGGGCGGTGCTGGTGGCGCTGACGGGATGGGGCTCCTGGTACGGGGTCGGCCGGGTGCTGGACCCCGTGGAGCGGATCAGGGCGGGGCTGGCCCGCATCAGCGCCCACGACCTGAGCCGGCGCATCGACGTGCCCGACACGCAGGACGAGGTCGCCGAGCTGGCCGCCACGGTCAACGAGACCCTGGAGCGGCTGGAGGACGCCGTGGACCGGCAGCGGCGCTTCGTCTCCGACGCCTCCCACGAGTTGCGGACGCCGATCACCGGGCTCCTGGTTCGGCTGGAGTCGGGGCTCGCGGACCTGCACGAAGGCGAGTGGCGGGCGGCGATCAAGGACGCCGAGCGGCTGTCGGACATCGTCCACGACCTGCTCCTGATGGCCCGGCTGGACGCGGGGGTGCAGCCCCAGCAGGAACGGATCGAGCTGGGGAAGCTGGTCGAGGAGGAGGTCGCGCGGCAAACCCGCCGGCTGCCGCTGACGATGGACGTGGAGCCGGGGCTCTTCGTCCGCGGCAACCGGCTCCGGCTGGCCCGGCTGCTGACGAACCTGCTGTCCAACGCCGACCGGTACGGGGACTCCCGGGTGTGGATCTCCGTGCGGGGGTGGGCGGACCAGGCCGTCGTGGAGGTGCTGGACGACGGGCCGGGGATCCCGGCGGAGATGCGGGACCGGGTGTTCGAGCGGTTCACCCGCCTCGATCACACGCGCTCGCGGGACACCGGGGGCACAGGGCTGGGGCTGCCGATCGCCCGCGACATCGCCAAGGCCCACGGCGGGACGCTGGAGATCGGGGACGGCCCGGGGGCCCGGATGATCCTGCGCCTGCCGCAGAGCCTGCCCGCGCCCGACGCGACGCGGCTCTAGGACCTGCCGAGCTCGACGGTCTCGGCCACCTCGGCGTGCCGCTCGGACTCCTCTTGGGCGAACCGCTCCGCGTCGAGCTTGTCGGCGATGTCCTCGTCCTGGCGCATCAGGGCGTCCAGGGACTGGCCCGCCATCTCCAGCACCCCCATCTCCGCGTACGCCTGGCGCAGCCGCGGGCTCCACAGCCCGATGTCCTTGACGCACGGCACGATCCGGCTGAACAGCAGCGACCTGAACAGCCGCAGGTACTCGGAGTGGTCGGTGGCCTCCATGGCCTCTTCGACCTCGGCCTTGGACAGGCCCAGGTTCTCCCAGGTCTCCCGCCCGCGCAGCCGGTCGCGCATGAGGTAGCAGCCCTCGATGACGAAGTCCTCGCGCTCGCGCAGCTCGGTCTCCGACAGGTTCCGGTAGTAGTCGCGCAGCGCCATCCGGCCGAAGGCGACGTGCCTGGCCTCGTCCTGCATCACGTACGCGAGGATCTGCTTGGGCAGCGGCTTGGTCGTGATGTCGCGCATCACCCCGAACGCGGCCAGCGCCAACCCCTCGATGAGCACCTGCATGCCGAGGTAGGGCATGTCCCAGCGGGTGTCGCTCAGCGTGCTGTCGAGCAGGGCCTTGAGGTGCTCGTTGATCGGGTACGCCAGGCCCACCTTCTCCTGCAGGAAGCGCGCGTACGTCTCGGCGTGGCGCGCCTCGTCCATCGTCTGGGTGGCGGCGTAGAACTTCGAGTCGAGGTCGGGGACCGACTCCACGATCTTGGCCGAGCAGATCATCGCGCCCTGCTCGCCGTGCAGGAACTGGGAGAACTGCCATGCCGCGCCGTGCCGCCGCACCTCGTTACGGGTCCGCTCGTCCATCCGCTCCCAGAGCGGGGTGCCGTGGATCGCGATCGTCTGGTCGGGGACGCCCAGGACGTCGTACGGATCGACCTCGAGGTCCCAGTCGATGCGCTTGGTCGAGTCCCACTGCTTGTCCTTGCCCTTCTGGTACAGCGCCAGCATGCGGTCCCGGCCGTCGTCATATTCCCAGGTGAATCGGCTCGCGCCGGCCATCTCGACGTTCCACGTGGAGAGCTCGGCGGGGATGGTGTAGAGATCGTGGGTCGACATGGAACCTCCCGGGGGGGTTACGTACACCGTACGTATGTCCGCCTTCCGAGAGTTCCACGTACACCGTACGTACGTCAATAGAATGAGGTATGCCTACGGAGCCCCTCTCGCGAGGCCGCATCGTCGCCGCGGCCATCGACCTCATCGAGCGCGAGGGCGCCGACGCGGTCTCCATGCGGCGCATCGCGGCCGAGCTCGGCGTCGGCGTGATGTCCCTCTACAATCACGTGCCCAACAAGGACGCCCTGCTCAACGGGGTGGCCGAGGCGGTGCTGAGCGAGATCGAGTTCACCGACGACCCCGGCGCGCACTGGACCGAGCGGGTGCGCATGCAGGCGCGGGCGTTCCGCCAGATCGCCCACGACCACCCGCGCTCGACCATGGTGGTCGTCAGCCGCCAGCTCCACTCCACGGCCGGGCTGCTGCCGGTCGAGCGGGCGCTGGCCACGCTGCGCAGTGCCGGGTTCGACGGGGCGGACGCGGTCAGGATGCTGCGGATGTTCATCGCCTACATCGTGGGCTCGCTGCTGCGGGAGGTGGGGGTGACGCCCACGTTCGCGCCCGTCCACAACCGGCTGGTCAAGGCCGAGGGCGTCGATCCCGCGCTGTTCCCCGAGGTCCACTCACTGGCGCCGCTGCTGGACGAATGCGATCACGAGGCGGAGTTCGAGTTCGGGCTGGAGCTGCTCATCCAGGCGATCGAGGTGCACGTGGCGCGCAGGGAGGGCACCCGGTGAACACCGGGTGCCCTCGCCCGCCTTCGGTCAGTACCAGTTGTGCGATCTCCAATGTCCCCAGGCGCCGCACGGCCTGCCGTACCTCCCCTTGATGTAGGAAAGTCCCCACCGGATCTGCGTCTCCGGGTTGGACTTCCAGTCGCGGCCGGCGCCGCGCATCTTGCCCGCGGGCAGTGCCTGCGGGATGCCGTACGCGCCGGACGAGCGGTTGCGTGCGTGATGGTTCCAGTTGCTCTCCCTGGTCCAGAGATTGTCCAGGCAGCGGAACTCCTGCAGGTTCCAGGACCGCTGGACCACCTGGTCCAGCGCGATCCTCTTGTTCTTGTTCGGCGTCGCCACCGCGACCTTGGGCTGCGCCTTCGTCGTCCAGGTCCCGAGCCGCACCACGGGTGGGCGCTCGGCCCAGGCCGCGGGCGCCCCGATCGCGGTGAAGGCGGTGAATGCGGTGACGCTGATGAGTGCGCGTTTGCTGTCCAAGTCGATCCTTGCTGTCGGGTCGCGTGCGGACAGGCGCACTGCATCGGGCGCCCCTGCCGGTCCGCGTCCGTGGCTCGGACGCGGAGGGTCCGCGCGGCCCTCCGGGAATCCGGCACCGCCCGATCCCGCTGGGCGGCCCGAAGGGCGCCGCGACGTGTCCTCTAGCACGATTCCTATTACGTTCGGACAGCGCGGGTCGTACATCTCGACACGCGGTGGAGAGGTGTTTGCGCGAGCGTTGCGGATATAAGTCCCTCTCGCAGGGCCGGCCTTGCCCGCCCCGCCGTCCGGCTGAACGGGTCTTGCCGCAAACCGCGAGCAACTATGGGGTTTGGGCGTGCGTGAGCTGCGGGTAAGCACGGCCTTCCACGGTGTCGTCGCCTGCGGCGGGATCGGCGGGTCCTCGGCCGTTTCGCGGAAACGCCGGACCGGGGGATCGGCGGCGTGGCGCCGCCGATCCCGTGGGGTTGCTACCGCTGTGCCGGCGACGTGGTCACGTACCGGGCCGTGTCCGCCTCGGCGTCCGTGTGCGACCGCTGGAAGCCGGCCTTCTCCAGGACCCTGATCGAGGCCGGGTTCGACAGTTCCACGCCCGCGCACACCGTGTGCACGCCCGGCGCCGTGAGCGCGAACTCCGTCAGCGCGCGCGCCGCCTCGGACGCGTAGCCGCGGCCCTGGCGGGAGGCGACGATGCCGTACCCGATCTCCAGGGTGCCGTCGGCGGGCGGCCAGAACAGGCCGAGCGAGCCGACCACGAGGCCGCTGTCGCGCTCGATGATCTGGCGATGGCCGTACTCGCCGAACCACGCGGGGTGCTCGGCGAACAGGCCGGCGATGACGTGGTCACCCTCGGCGGGGAAGTCCTCGGCCCAGTGCGTGGACCGGGTGCCGTCCAGGACGGCGCTGACTTCGCCCGGGGTCCAGGGCCGCAGGACGAGGCGGTCGGTGGTCAGGTCGGTGCCGGACACCGAGAAGAAAGAAGACACTTGTGACTCCAGGTCAGTGAAACGACCGGGCCGCGCTCTAGGCTCGCGCGGGCCGGAGAAGGGCATGCTGATGACGGCTGCTGGCAGCCATATTCATCAACCTCCCTCGTCCCGGAGCGATCAGGCGCCTCTCGCGCCGCCGCGATCCTAGCAGCCCCGCGACGGGGGAGGCGCAAGACCGAATCGCGTTCCGGAGGCGTAGGGTGCGGTGCATGAGCCTCACTGACATCCAGCTCCGCACCCTCGACGACACCTCCACCACCTTCGGGGAGCTGGCGGCCGGCAAGGCCGTTCTCGTCGTCAACGTGGCCTCGCGATGCGGCCTCACCCCGCAGTACGGCGCCCTGGTCAAGCTCCAGGAGCAGTACGGCCCGCGCGGCTTCACGGTGGTCGGCATGCCCTGCAACCAGTTCGCCGGCCAGGAGCCGGGCACGGCCGAGGAGATCCAGGCGTTCTGCTCGGCGACGTACGGGGTGGACTTCCCGCTCCTGGAGAAGGCCGACGTCAACGGCCCCGGCCGGCACCCGCTCTACGAGGAGCTGACGCGGACCTCCGACGAGCAGGGCGAGGCGGGCGACGTGCAGTGGAACTTCGAGAAGTTCCTGGTGGACCGGGAGGGCGGCGTCGTGGCCCGCTTCCGTCCCCGCACCGCCCCGGACGACCCGGCGGTCACGTCGGCCATCGAGAAGCTTCTCTGAGGGGCGGGAAAACCTTTCGACGCCTCGCGAGCGGTCGGCGAAGATGATCGGATGACGTCCGACATGAAGGTCGCCGTGGTGACCGGGGTGAGCAGGCGGATCGGGATCGGCTACGCCGTCGCGCGCGAACTGCTGGCGACGGGCGCGAAGGTGCTGGTGCAGTCGTGGACGCCGCACGACGCCGAGATGCCGTGGGGCAGCGACCCGGCGGGCATGGACGGCGTGCTGGAGTCGCTGGGCGGCGTCGGCGACCGGCTGCACCACGTGGAGGCGGACTTCGCGGACCCGGCGGCGCCGGCGTGGGTGATGGAGCAGGCGGTCGCCACGTTCGGGCACGTGGACGTGCTCGTGGCCAACCACGCCCGCAGCAACCGGCAGTCGCTGGAGGAGCTGACGGCCGCCGAGCTGGACCTGTCGTGGGCGGTGAACGCCCGGGCCAGCGCGCTGCTGACGCAGGCGTTCGCGGCCCAGCACGACGACCGGCGCTCCGGCGGCAGGGTGATCCTGTTCACCTCGGGCCAGCATCTGGCCCCGATGCCGGGCGAGCTGCCGTACGCGATCAGCAAGGGCGCGATCCACCAGATGACGGCCAGCCTGGCCGACGCGCTCGCCGACCGGGGCATCACCGTCAACACCGTCAACCCGGGACCGGTCGACACGGGGTGGGCCGATCCCGAGGTCACCCGGCACGTCGGCCGCGCCCTTCCGGCGGGGCGCTGGGGGCGGCCGGAGGAGGTGGCCCGGCTGGTGCGCTGGCTCGCCTCGGACGAGGCCGCCTGGATCACCGGGCAGGTGATCAACTCCGAGGGAGGGTTCCGCCGCTGGGTTCCGTAATCGTGTGATTGCGCTGCGTTACGGGTAGGGGTTCAGGCATTGGCCTGAAGGTCCCGCAGGGAGTACGCGATGACGATCAACCCGTACGCAGGTTCGCCGTTCAGCTACGCCACCGAGCCGGCCGTGGGGCCGTACTCGATCGTGGAGCTGATGCCCGGCGTCCGGAACCTGCTGGAGTACACCGGGCTCGAGGCGGGCGAGCGCGTGCTGCTGCTCATGGAGCACACCGTCGACCCGGTCGTCGTCCAGGCCATCGCGGCGGCCGCGGCCTACCGGGACGCCGACGTGCGCATCCTGTCCGTGCCGCCGTTCAGCCCCGGCGGGTGGGACAGGGAGGCGTCGCTGCACATCGAGACGGCCGCCTTCCGCGAGGCCGACCTGGTGATCAGTGGCACCTGGTGGGGCGAGGTGCACACGGCGCCGCTCTTCTTCGACCAGATCAAGTCACGCTCCTCCCGCTTCCTGTCCCTGCACATGACGGCCACCGCGGGGGCGCTGCTCACCGGCGGGCGGCTGCCCGCCGAGGTCTTCTACGCGCTGCTGCGCAGGACGCTGCGGCAGATGTCGGGCGCCCGGTCGATCCGGGTCACGTCCGCGCGGGGGACGGACGTGACGTTCTCGGGGCTGACGTTCGACCCGGACCCCGGCGCGATGCGGCCCGGCGACTGGCGGCCCTTCCCGTACGGGGGCGCCAACTTCTGGCCGGCCGACACCGAGGGCGTCCTCATGGTCGAGGAAAGCACGGTCACCGGCGTGCCGGAGGAGTCCCTGCGCATCACCCTGGAGGGCAACCTCGTACGCAAGATCGAGGGCGGGGCCGCGGCCGAGCAGTTGCGGCGTTACGCGCCCGGCGGCTTCTACATGCGCCACGGCCTCATAGGGCTCAACCCGAAGGTGCGGGTGGCCGGGGGCAACCAGTTCGAGCGCGAGAAGCACGCCGGCGCCTTCTACTGCGGGATCGACGGCCTGACCGACGGGCAGCCGATCACGACGGGCCCGGGGTTCGCGCACTGCGACTGCCAGGTCGACCGGCCCACCGTGCTGGTGGACGGGGAGCTCTTCATCGAGAACGGGCGCCTGCTGATGCTCGACGAGCCGGAGATCAGGGAGGTTGCGGCGCGGTTCGGGCCGCCGGACGTGATCCTCGACGACAACCCGATCATGATCCTGCCCCGGCGCTACACAGGTGGCGGGCCCGGCTAGCGGCGGGGGCCGCAGCTGCCCCGGATGATGAGCTCCGTCGGCAGGACCACGCTGCGCGGCTTCCTGGCGCCCGCCCTGAGCACGAGCTCCGCCGCCCGGTAGCCCATGTCCCGGCCCGGCTGGGCGATCACCGTCAGGGGCGGGGAGCACAGCTCGGCCCAGGGCACGTCGTCGTACATGACCAGCGAAACGTCCCTCGGCACCCGCAGGTCCAGCTCCCTGGCCGCCAGCACCGCCGCCTCGCCCAGCACGTTGCCCCCGGCGACCACGGCCGACAGGTCGGGGCGGCTCTGGAAGAGGCCCGAGGCGGCGGCGTAGGCGGAGTCGCGGCTGCCGGTGCCGAACACGACGAGCTCCTCGTCCACCGGCGCCCCCACGGCCTCCCTGAAGGCGTGCACCCGGCGTTCCTGCCCGGGGCCGCCGAGGAAGGCGATGCGCTTGTGGCCCAGGCCGCGCAGGTAGCGTACGGCCGTGCGGATGCCGGCCCGGTCGTCGGCCACCACGGCGGGGACGTCCAGCGGGCGGGCCGGGGCGGCGGCGGACAGGCCGTCCAGGGCCATGAGGTCGGCCACGGCCGCCGCCCGCACGTCCTCGGAGGACGACTGGAGCGGGAGGCGGTCGGCGAAGACCACCGTCATGCCCGCGCGGAGCGCCGGGGTCCAGGTGTCCGCGTCTCCCGACGGCACGGCGATCAGGCGGTCCACGCTCTGCTCCAGGAGCATGCCGATCAGGTCGGCCTCCTGCTCGGGGTCGCCGCCCGTGGAGCCGATCACGACGGGCTCGCCGGCCGAGCGGGCGCAGGCGAGCACGCCCTCGGAGAGCTGCCCGTAGAAGGTGTCGGTCAGGTCGGGGACGAGCAAGCCGATGCCGCCCGTGCGGCGTTGGCGCAGGTTGCGGCCCAGGGCGCTGGGGCGGTAGTCGAGCTGGGCGGCGACGGCCAGGACGCGCTCTCTGGTCGCCGCACTGGCCGAGCCGCCCGACAGTACCCTGGACACGGTCGCGACGCCCACGCCGGCCGCCTCGGCCACATCCTTGATCGTCGCCCGCTTCTCCATGGAAACGATTCCATCATGGTTTCCGGAAATCGGGAAGACTCGCGCATCCACAACGGCTGGTCACGCGGTAACCCTTGACACCGATGTCCGTTTCGGGTGAGATGCTTGAAAACGTATCCACGTGAGTGGGTCACGGTAACAACGTCCGGGCCACCGCCCTGGAGCGCGAAGGAATGTCATGGCATCCATCGTTCTGACGAACGTCGACAAGGTCTACGCCGGTGGCGTGAAGGCCGTGAACGGGCTCAACCTTGAGATCAAGGACGGCGAGTTCATGGTCCTGGTAGGCCCATCCGGTTGCGGTAAGTCGACCGCCCTCCGGATGATCGCGGGCCTCGAGGACATCAGCGGTGGCGAGATCGCCATCGGCGAGAAGGTGGTCAACCACCTCCCGCCCAAGGACCGCGACATCGCGATGGTCTTCCAGAACTACGCGCTCTACCCCCACATGACGGTCGAGGAGAACCTCGCCTTCGGCCTCAAGCTCCGCAAGATGCCCAAGCCGGAGATCCAGAAGCGGGTCAACGAGGCCGCCAAGATGCTCGGCCTCGAGACCTACCTCAAGCGCAAGCCGGCCGCCCTCTCCGGTGGTCAGCGCCAGCGTGTCGCCATGGGCCGCGCCATCGTGCGTGAGCCGCAGGCCTTCCTCATGGACGAGCCGCTGTCCAACCTGGACGCCAAGCTCCGCGTCTCCATGCGCGCCTCGCTCAACCAGATGCACGAGCGCCTCGGCGTCACCACCGTGTACGTCACCCACGACCAGGTCGAGGCCATGACCCTCGGCGACCGCGTCTGCGTGCTGCGCGACGGTCTGCTCCAGCAGGTCGACACCCCGCAGAACCTGTTCGACAAGCCGGTCAACCTCTTCGTCGCCGGCTTCATGGGCTCGCCCTCGATGAACTTCGCCACCGCCGAGCTCATCCGCGACGGCGGCGCCGCCGCCGTCTCCTTCGCCGGCATCAAGCTGCCGATCCCCGAGTCGACCTTCTCCGACAAGCCGGGCCTCGACCAGTACATCGGCAAGAAGATCATCCTCGGCATCCGCCCCTCCGACTTCGAGGACGCGGCCTCGGCCGGCAACCACGCCAACGGCTGGGCCACGCTGCCGGTCAAGGCGGAGGTCACCGAGGAGCTGGGCTCCGAGATCAACGTGCTGTTCCTGATCGACGCCCCGCCGGTCGAGCACAAGGACACCGTCGCCGCCGCCGACGCGGGTGACGACGAAGAGGCCGCGCTGCCGCTGTCGGGCGACAAGTCCCTGTGGACCGCCCGCGTCAACGCCCGCAGCCACGCCCGTCCCGGCCAGAACATCGACCTGGTCCTCGACACGCACAACCTGCACTTCTTCGACCCCGAGAGCGGCCTGTCGATCGGCCACGAGGCCAACCGCTAGCCGACTCCTGCATTCCCGGCCGTGAGCCCCGCTCACGGCCGCTCGGGCCCCCACCGCGACCCCCTCCCGCGGCGGGGGCCCGTTCCATGCGGCGGGGGCCGTTCCGTCGGGTCCTGGTACGGGGGTCAGCGGCCGAGGCTCGCCGAGACGCGGGACTGCAGGCCGCGCGGCACGAGCTTGCCGATCGCGACGATGGCCTTGTAACGCAGGTCGGGTACGGAGACCCGCTTGCCCAGCGCCAGGTCCCGCATGCCCTCCCGCACCACGTCGTCGGCCTTCAGCCACAGGAACCCGGGGATCCCCGAGACGTCCATCGAGGCCCGCTGGTGGAACTCGGTCCGCACGAAACCGGGGCAGAGCGCCATGATCTTGATGCGCGGGTTGCCCACCTCGTTGGCGGCGGACTCGCTGAAGTTCACCACCCACGCCTTGGACGCGCTGTAGGTGCCCCGCGTGAAGAACGCCGCCACCGAGGCCACGTTGACGATCGCGCCCCGGTCGCGCTCCCGCATGCCGGGCAGCGCCGCCAGCGTCAGCCTCAGCACGGCCTCGCAGTGCAGCTTGAGCATGCGCACCTCGTCCTCGACCGGGACCTCGGGGAAGCGGCCCGGGTGGCCGAAGCCGGCGTTGTTGACCAGCAGGTCGACGCCGCCGGCGATCCTGGACTCCACCCTGGCCAGGCCCTCCTCGGTGGCGAGGTCGGCGGGCAGCACCTCGGCGGCGACGCCGTACCGGAGCTTGAGCTGGTCGGCGCTCTCGGAGAGCCGTTGCTCGTCGCGGGACACCAGGACGAGCGAGAAGCCGTCGGCGGCCAGGCGCCGGGCGAAGGCGGCGCCGAGGCCGGAGGTCGCGCCGGTGATCAATGCGGTAGGCATACCTGAACCCTAACGCCGTGCGAGGATGGGCTCCGTGCGACCCGTGGCGGCCTTAGCGGCCTTCGTCCTCGTGACCCTCACCGCGTGCGCGCAGGAGCCGGCGCCGGTCCCGCTCGACCCCGTGGAGAGCGCCGCTCCGACGCCGGAGCCCGCCGAGACGGATCCCCCGGAGCGCGGGAAGTTGCGCTTCAAGCAGATCGCCAAGCTGGAGCAGCCGGTGGCGTTCGCCGTGCGCAAGGGCGACGACCGCCTCTACGTCGCCGAGCAGACCGGCAGGCTGCGCACCTCCGACGGCGACGTCGTGATCGACCTGTCGCGCGAGGTGAGCGGGGGCAACGAGCAGGGCCTGCTCGGCGTCGCGTTCCACCCCTCCGGCCGCTGGGTCTACCTCGACTGGACCGACGCGCGGGGCCGCACCCATGTCACCGAATGGGCCTTCGACGGCTCCAAGGCCACGGCCAGGCGCGACGTGCTCACCCAGGACCAGCCCTACCCCAACCACAACGGCGGTCAGCTCGCCTTCGGCCCCGACGGCCACCTCTACATCGCGCTCGGCGACGGCGGCAGCGCCGGCGACCCCCAGGGCAACGGCCAGGACCTGACGACCCTGCTGGGCAAGATCCTGCGCATCGATCCGCGCGGCGGCCGGCCGTACAAGATCCCGGAGGACAACCCGTTCGCCGACCAGAAAGGCGCAAAACCCGAAATATGGGCTTACGGGCTCCGTAACCCCTGGCGGTTCGGCTTCGACCGCGACACGGGAGACCTGTGGATCGGCGACGTCGGGCAGAACGCCTGGGAGGAGGTCGACCGCCAGCCGGCCGGCTCGCGGGGCGGCGAGAACTACGGCTGGAACGCCCGCGAGGGCAAGAGCCGCTTCCGGGGCGCGAAGGGCCGCGACATGGTCGACCCGGTGATCACGTACTCCCTGGACGAGGGCGGAAACTGCTCCGTCATCGCCGGGTACGTCTACCGCGGCGAGAAGATCCCCTGGCTGCGGGGCCGGTTCCTGTACGGCGACTTCTGCGCCGGCTGGATCAAGGCCGCACCCGCCGACGCGCCGCGGGAGGGGGCCGAGGTCGGGAAGGTCGAGCAGCTCTCGTCGTTCGGCGAGGGGCACGACGGCGAGCTGTACGCGCTCAGCCTGCGTGGTCCGCTCTACCGGATCGAGCCTGCCTGACCCGCTCGATCAGCCCCTCGACCTGGTCGTTCAGCTTGCTCCCCCGGGCCCAGCCCGCGTAGAGCGTCAGGAAGACGACCACCTCGCGCAACTCGGTCTCGGTGAGCTCGCACGCGCGCAGCGCGGTGTCGAGCTGGACGTCCGTCTGCTCGTGGAGGCCCTGGCCGACGAGCAGCCCGAGAAGGAGCAGGCGGCGCTCCCGCACCGACAGGACCGTCCTCGACCAGACTTCGGCGAACTGGCGTTCCGCCGTCATGCCGAAGGAGTCGACGGTCTCCATTGCGGGTTCTGACATTGTGCGCTCCCGGGGCGGTCGGAAGGGATCCTCATATCTTTCGCTACTTCCCCAGTTGAACCAATGGGGGTTGCATGAACGTTGTAGCCACATGAACCGGCCCCCGAGGTGACCCCGCCACGGAGTGCTACGGAGCGTGCACGAAGCCTTAATTGATCTGTAACAAGTAAAGCCAAGGCATGGCCAAGATTTGGTCAAGATTTTTCCTTCCCCTTCGCGCTCATTGCGTCGGAAAGCGGGCACAACAACTCCGTTGGTCCGTAAAGCGGAGGTAAGCCCTGGTGAAAAAGGCACGGGGTTTGATCGCGGTCACGGTCGCGATCCTGATGCTGTCCGCGTGCGCCGGACAGCCCGAATTCCATTACGTACGCGACAAGGCGGGCACGACCTACTTCAAGGTGCCGTCCTCGTTCACGCAGCTCAACGCCTATCCCATTGAGCTGTACCTGTCCGGCGACCATCCGAACTCGGAGGCGGCCCTCCTGCGGGCCCAGCGGGTGTGGTCGACCGCCTTCGACCAGGCCGCGGAGCCGTCGGTCAACCACCTGCTCGGCTCGGCGGAGCCGTTCGTCTACGCCACCGTGCACCAGCTCACGGAGGAGCAGCGGGACGCGATCTCGCTGAACCGGCTGCGCGACTTCGTGCTGCCGGTGACCTCGCAGGTGCGCGAGCTCTACGCGCAGCAGGCCATGGCGACGGGCCAGCCGTCGATGTTCAAGAACTTCGTCCTCATCAACGACGAGGTCATGACGATGGACAACGGCGCCAGGGGCGTCCGGGTCCGCTTCGAGTACCAGATCGGCGACGACGTCCAGACGTTCGACCAGACCGCCATCCTCGACGAGAAGGGCGCCACGGTCTCCGTCATGCTCATCGGCTGCCAATCCGTCTGTTTCCGGAAGCGCGCCGCCGAGTTCGACAAGATCGAGAGTACGTTCAAGCTGCTCCGGCTGCCTGGATGAGGGAGCACCATTGACCACGACCAATCACCACGAAGGGCTGCGTGCCCCCGGCAGCGGGCCCTCCGACCCCGAATCCGTGACCAGAAAGAAGATGCAGTTCTGGGACCGGAGCAAATTCCTCATCGCCCTGGTGGTGGCCTACCTCATCCTCACGTGGAAGACGATGGCCGACTGGCAGGGCGTCGTCACGTTCATCGAGGCGACCCAGAAGATCGCGTACGAATACCAATGGATCTTCTGGCTGCTCGGCGTGGAGGTCGCGCGGCAGCTCCACTTCCTGGTCAGTGAGCACTGGTCGGCCTACCACCGCTTCTGGAGCCAGCGGGTGTTCGGCGGCTTCGAGCGCTGGACGCACCGGCGCTTCGACGACTGGACGAGGTACCGCCTCTCGCGGGCGCTCAAGATCGCCTTCTTCGTGGTGCTGACGGCCCTGGTGCTGGGGGCGGTGCTGGACGTCAGCCCGTTCGTGGCGGTGATGCAGGCGCCGGCGCTGCTCTGGAACGCGATGCCGTTCCTCATCCAGATCGTCTTCCTGTTCTTCGTGGTCATCATCCAGTTCGTGGGCCTGTTCTGGTTCCTGTCCAGGGGCGGGGTGGAGACGTACTTCCCCGACGACATCAAGACCCGCTTCAACGACGTGTGGGGGCAGGACCACGTGGTCGAGCGCGTCCGGGAGAACATCGTCTTCCTCGAACGCCCCGACGAGATCGAGCGGCGCGGCGGGTACGTCCCCAGCGGCCTGCTGCTGTGGGGGCCGCCGGGCACCGGCAAGACCCTCATGGCCGAGGCTGTCGCGGGCGAGACCGGCAAGCCGTACGTGTTCGTGGATCCGGGCGCGTTCACGAACATGTTCATGGGCGTCGGCATCCTGAAGGTCAAGGCCCTGTTCAGGAAGCTCCGCAAGCTGGCGCTCCGGTACGGCGGCGTGATCGTCTTCTTCGACGAGGCCGACTCGCTCGGCAAGCGCGGCCGGCTCGCCCAGCAGGGCCCGCCCGGACAGGGCGGCTTCTCCGGCCTGTCCGGCGTCAACGGCTGCCACGGGCTCAACTACCTGTCCGAGGAGACCCGCCAGGTGCTGGCCTTCCGGGCCAGGCGCGAATCGCCCGACGAGCCGGAGCGGCGCAACCGCTTCTTCATGGGCGGCGGCATGAACGGCTCGGGCGACCCCGGCACGCTCCAGGCGCTGCTCACCGAGCTGTCCGGGCTCAAGAAGCCGCGCGGGTTCTTCAACCGGCTCGTCCGCCGGCTGCTCGGCATGCGGCCCAAGCCGCCGCCCAAATACCGCATTCTCGTCATGATGGCCACGAACCGGCCGGACGCGCTCGACGAGGCGCTGCTGCGGCCGGGCCGCATCGACCGCATCTACAAGGTCGGCTACCCGTCCAAGGCCGGTCGGGTCCGTACGTACCAGGGCTATTTCGACAAGGTGTGGCACGAGCTCACGCCCGAGCAGATCGACAAGCTGGCCACGATCACCCCGTACGCCACCGGCGCCACGATCAAGGACCTGGTCAACGAGTCGCTGATCACCGCCATCAGGGACGGGCGCGAGATCATCACCTGGTCGGACGTGCTGCGGGCCAAGCGGCTCAAGCAGCTCGGCCCGCCCGAGGACGTCGAGTACATCGAGCGCGAGCGGCACGCCGTGGCCGTGCACGAGGCCTGCCACGCCGTCGTGGCGTACGTGACCCGCTTCCACCTCGAGATCGACATCGCCACCATCGAGAAGGGCGCCGACTACCTGGGCATGGTCGCCTCGATCAAGCCCGAGGACCAGTTCACCCGGTGGAAGTCCGAGCACGAGGCCGACATCATGGTCTCCCTGGCCTCGCTGGCCGGCGAGCGGATGTTCTTCGGCGAGGACAACTCCTCCGGCGTCTCCGGCGACCTGTACTCGGCCACCTACCTGACCGCCATGATGGAGTCGTACTGGGGCATGGGCTCCGGCGTCACCTCGCTGCCGGCCCTCCAGGAGCTGGAGATCATGGGCGGCAAGGCCATGCGCAAGGCCCGTCCGGGCGCCGGCGGCTCGATCGGCATCACCGAGCGGGAGCCCGCCAGGAACCAGCCCGACCTGACCCCCGACGTCCTGGGGGAGCGGATCGAGTTCAACCTGGTGCGGCTGCTGGAGAAGACCGAGGAACTGCTGCAGGAGCACCGCAGGGAGGTGCTCTGCGTGGCGCACGCGCTGGAGACGCACAAGACGCTCAACGGCGACGACGTGGTGGCCATCATCCGCAGGGAGCCCGGGCCGCTCATCGACGGCACGATCTACGCCTCCGACGAGCTCTGCCGGGAGCTGGAGGACTACCACCGCGACGCGGCCAGGGCCCACAAGGAGCACAGCCACATCGAGCGGGACCTGCCCGGGCCGGTGGAGGAGCCGGTGGAGCTGCAGCCGGTCGCCTCCGGCGGCCCCGGCGTCACGGCGGTCCAGCTGGCGCCGCCGACGGCGCAGCCCTCGGTCATCCAGGCTCCGGCCCCCATCACGATCGACGTGAACGGAGAGGCGGCCGAACGCCCCGAGTTCGTGCCGTGGGCGGCCGCCTCGCCGCCTCCCACGCCCATGCCCGTCGTGGTGGGGACACCGACCGCGGCTCCGGTCCCGCCCCCGGCGCGGCGGCGCGCGGGCCGGGTCTGGCTGGTCGTCGCCAGCCTGCTCGGGCTCGTGGCGCTGTCCATCATCGCGGCGCTCGCGGTGACGGGCACGGTGGCGGGCGTCGGCACGAACGCGGCCACCTCCACCGTGGCCTCGCCGGGGCTGCTGCTCCTGCTGTTCGTCGTGGTGGTCGCGGTGATCGTGGGCGCCGGGCTCGCGTTCGTCGCGATCAAGGGGGTACGCGCCGCGCAGGCCAAGGCCGAACGCGAACGCGACCAGGCCCACGCCCGCGCCCAGCTCCTGGCGGCGGCGATGGATCCCGACACGGCCATGCGGCTGCTCGGCTACGACGGGAACGGGACGGAGGGCCGTACCTGAGGCGACGGCTCTGACAGCATGGCGTGGTGCCCCCGGCGCCGCGCCATGCGCCGTCGTCGCATCCTTTACCTTTTCGCGGCCCGATTAACACGGCGTTCACATTCGGGCAAAAACCGGGAAACGGCTGTCCGTAAGACTCGGCGTGGCTGTGAAACACCGTGAAGAAAAGGACCGCCGTGAGCTACAAGGCTGAGTACATCTGGATCGACGGCACCGAGCCCACGGCTCTGCTGCGCTCGAAGACGAGGATCCTCGCCGACGGGGCCGAGCCGCCGGTCTGGGGCTTCGACGGCTCCAGCACCAACCAGGCCGAGGGCCACTCGTCGGACCGCGTGCTCCGCCCGGTGTTCGTCTGCCCCGACCCGATTCGCGGCGGTGACCACGTCCTGGTCCTCTCCGAGGTCGAGGAGATCAACGGCGACGCGCACGTCAGCAACACCCGCGCCCTGCTCCGCCCGATCGCCGAGAAGTACGCCGCTCAGGACTCCTGGTTCGGCATCGAGCAGGAGTACACCTTCTTCAAGGGCAGCCGCCCGCTCGGCTTCCCCGAGGGCGGCTTCCCCGCCCCGCAGGGCCACTACTACTGCGGCGTGGGCGCCGAGGCCGTGTTCGGCCGCGAGATCGTCGAGCTCCACCTCGACCGCTGCCTCGCCGCCGGCCTGAAGATCTCCGGCATCAACGCCGAGGTCATGCCCGGCCAGTGGGAGTTCCAGGTCGGCCCGGCCGGCCCGCTCGAGGTCTCCGACCACCTGTGGGTCGCCCGCTACCTGCTCTACCGGACCGCCGAGGAGTTCGGCGTCGAGGCCACCCTGGACGCCAAGCCCGCCCGCGGCGACTGGAACGGCGCCGGCGCGCACACCAACTTCTCGACCAAGGCCATGCGCGAGGGCTACGACGCCATCATCACCGCCTGCGAGGCGCTCGGTGAGGGCGACAAGCCGATGGAGCACGTCACCCAGTACGGCGCCGACATCGAGTCCCGCCTCACCGGCCACCACGAGACCGCCCCGTGGAACAAGTACAGCTACGGCGTGTCCAACCGCGGCGCGTCCGTGCGCATCCCGTGGCAGGTCGAGGTGGAGAAGAAGGGCTACATCGAGGACCGTCGCCCGAACGCCAACGTCGACCCGTACGTGGTCACCCGCCTGCTGGTGAACACCTGCTGCGCGGCCCTGGAGAAGGCCGGCCAGGTCTGACCCACCCCCACAAGCAGAAGGAACGGGCCCCTCGTCGCCGAGGGGCCCGTTCCTCGTATTGATCACGGCAGGCGGAAGGCCAGGTCGGGCTCGATCTCGGTGACGTCCATCTGGGCCTTCTGCAGGCGGCCCGAGTGGTCCCAGTTCATCGCCTGCCAGCGGGTGAACTGGTCGAGCACCCACATGCCGGACTGGCGGCTGCCGTTGCCCGACTTGCCGTTGCCGCCGAACGGGAGGTGGGCCTCGGCGCCCGAGGTCGAGTTGTTGACGCTGACCATGCCCGCCGAGATGCCCTCGCGGAAGCGGAAGGCGTGCTGCGGGTCGGTGGTGTAGATGGAGCTCGACAGGCCGTAGCCGGGCAGGTTGGCCAGCTCGATGGCCTCGTCGAGGGTGCTGAAGGTGGTCACGCCGACGATCGGGCCGAACGTCTCCTCCAGGAACAGGCGGTCGGTGGGCCGGACGCCGTCGACGACCACCGGGTGGTAGTAGAGGCCCCCACCGTTGACGCTGTCGCCGTCGAAGTCGCGGCGCGGGTTGTCCCCCGTAATTTTCCCGATATTTCCGGACACGACCTTGTGGTGGGGCTGGATCCAGGTCAGGTACTCCTCGTACCGATCTGCGAACTTCTGGTCGAGCAGCGGGCCCGCCAGCACGTCCTCCGTGGGGTCGCCGATCCTGGCCTCGCCCACGGCCCGCGCGAACCGCTCCACGAACTCGTCGTGCACGCTCTCGTGCACGATCACCGTGCCCAGGCTCGTGCAGCGCTGACCGGCCGTACCGAAACCGGAGAACAGCGCGCCCTCCACGGCCAGATCGAGGTCGGCGTCCGGCATGATCACCATCGGGTTCTTGCCGCCCAGCTCCAGGCAGGCCGACTGCAGGTGCCGCCCGGTCAGCTCGCCGATCTTCCTGCCCACCTCGCTGGAGCCGGTGAACCCGACCTTCTGCACGCTGCCCTCGCCGAGAGCCTGCTCCAGGCCCTGGTACGTCTCGGCGCCGTCGGCGAACACGATGTTCAGCACGCCGTCGGGCAGCCCGGCGGCCGCGAAGAGCTGGAACATGGCGTGCGCCGAGGCGGCCGCGTACTCGGCGGGCTTCCAGACCACGGCGTTGCCGCAGAGCAGCGCCGGGACCAGGTACCACGAGGGGACGGCGACCGGGAAGTTGCCCGCGGTGACGACCGCCGCCACGCCGATCGGATTGCGGAACGTGAACAGGTTCTTGGCCGGCATCTCCGACGGGACGGTCTGCCCGTACAGCCTGCGGCCCTCGCCCAGGAAGAAGTCGCAGGTGTCGACGATCTCCCGCACCTCGCCGAGGGACTCGGCGTACGGCTTGCCGATCTCCTCCGTCACCAGGCGGGCCAGCCGCTCGGCGTTGGCCTCGACCAGCCGGCCGATGGAGGCGATCACCCGGCCGCGCACGGGCGCGGGCACCTTGGCCCACTCGCGCTGGGCCTCCTTGGCGGTGCGGCAGGCGGCGGCGAACGTGCTAGCGTCGGCCAGTCCGACGTGGGCCACGACCTCGCCGGTGCGCGCGGGGTTGGTCGACGGGTAGGTGGTGGCGCTTCCCGTCTCCTTGCCACCCACGATGGAAACGATCTGACGGCTCACCGGTGTCCTCCTCATAGTTCCTTCGGTCAGACAATCATCTCGCCGGAAAAAACCCAAGGCGTCAGCCGCTCTCCTGGGCCAGTTTGCGCAGCTCCGGCCCGAACCTCGGATGCGCGAGCGCGGCGGCGAACTGGGCTTTGAGATAGTTGAGCGGCGAGCCCGTGTCCCACCAGGTGCCGTCGATCACCTGCCCGTACACGGGGTGGTCCGCGGCGTGCCGGTGCAGGGCGTCGGTGAGGTAGATCTCGCCCTGCGGGTTCTCGTGCCACCTGCGCGTCTGCTCGTGGAGCTCCTCGATGACGCCCGGGGTGACGACATATCCGCCGATGGCGGCGTACCGGGAGGGGGCCTGCTCGGGGGACGGCTTCTCCACCAGCCCGGAGATCAGCAGGCGGCCGCCGCCGAGGTCCTCCTTGACGATCGGCACGCCGTAGCGCGAGGCGTCCTCGACGGCCATCGGCATCAGGGCCAGCACGGGCGCGCGGGTGGCGTCGTAGGCGGCCTTGAGCTGCTTGGCCCGGGGCACCTCGGCCACGAACACGTCGTCGGCCCACAGCACCATGAACGGCTCGTCGCCGATGACGCGGGCGGCGTTGAGCACGGGCGTGCCGTTGCCGTAGGGGCCGTTCTGGTACAGGTACGTGATGTGGGCCAGCGACGACAGCTCCGCCACCGCGTCGGCCAGGTCGTCCTTGCCGGCGGCGCGGAGCTGGAGCTCGAGGTCGGCGTCGGGGGCGAAGTGCCGCTGAATGAGGTCCTTGCGGGACGAGGTGACGATGGTGATTTCGTCGATGCCGGAGTCCACGAGCTCCCGGATGGTGTGCTCGATGACGGGCTTGTCGCCGATCGGCAGCATCTCCTTGGGCAGCGCCCTGGTCAGCGGCAGCAGTCGCGAGCCGAGGCCGGCCACGGGGATGACGGCTTTGTGGACCATGCGTCTCTCCTTGCTCGAGCGGCTTGATCGTGCGGGGAGAGAGCCGACGTTACCTCAGCCGATTTTTGAGGTGTCGGCCAGTATGTACGGATGCGAGATTCGAGCGGCGCGGGCAGGCTGGCGGTGCGGCCGAACGACGTGCAACTGCGAGGGCGGATCCCGCGGCGGGCGCCGGTGGGGGTGGTGGTCGACCGCCAGCGCAGCAGCGTGCTCTTCCCCGAGCCCGCGTCCCCGCGCAGCAACATGAGGCGCTCGGCCCAGCGCCGACTCGATGCGCTCGGTGGCGAGCTCCCCGGTGGGGCGGCCGGTGAGCGAGGCGACCGAGAGGCGCTCGGGGGCGCGGCCGTCGTCGTCCTGGCGGCCCTCGGGCGCCTCCAGGGTGCGCAGCGGCATGGGCGAGCAGGCGTTCCATGCCCTCGGCCAGGCCGCTCAGCCGGGCCAGGCTCTCCATGGCCGCCCGCGGCACGTATTGCGGGAGCTGGCGCATCATGCCCGTCAGGCACTCGACGCATTCGGCGAGCAGCACCTCGTACAGCTGGTCCTCGGCCTCCCCGAGCCGGGGCTCCGGCAGCCGCGAGATGACGCGCCCGGCGAGCTTGGCGGGGTCGGCGTCGGCCTCGAAGAGGGCGGCGTCGGACAGGTCCGCCTGCCGCAGGGCGTGGACCACCTCCAGCAGGACGGCGGCTCGCGCCTGCTCGTCCAGGCCGCGGAACTCCTGCTCCAGCAGGCGGGCCAGCCGCCCCTCCACCGCCAGCGCGATGCCCTGGAGCTGGTTGTCGAACTTCCTGGGCGCCAGCCGGTCACGGAAGCCGCCCTGGATGAGGTCCTTCAGCTCCGAACCACGCTCCTTGCGCGCGGCCCGGGTGGCCGGCCGCTCCCGCATGGCACGTTCGGCGATCGACGTGCCCGCGGCCGTCAGCGCCGCCTCAATGCCTGGCACGCCTCCCTATATACAGGCTTTGCTAGGCCGTGAAGTCGGCGAAATCGAAGCCTGGGGACACGATGCAGCTCACCAGTACCGCCTCGTCGGAGGCCGGGCGGGCCGACTGCCACACGCCGCCGGGCACGATCGCCTGGGGCACCTGGCCCTCCTCCACGTCGGGCCCCAGCGTCACCACGGAGTCGCCGATCGTCAGGCTCAGCGGGCCGCCGCGGTGCCACAGCCAGACCTCGTCCGACCTGACCATGTGCGGCACCGACTCCTCGCCCGGGTGCAGCAGGAAGTAGATGCCCGTGGCGCTGGACCGAGGCCCGGGGTAACCGTCCGGGTGGAAGGCCACGGACGATCTCCACGTCTCCCTGAACCAGCCGCCTTCGGGGTGGGGGAGCAGGTCCAGGGCCGCCGCGACGGGCGGGCGCTCGACGAAGGCCACCGGGGCGCCCGTCACGTCCCTGCGCAGGAAGAGATTTCCGTCCAGGACGAGCTGCCCGTCGAGCGGGCTGGCCAGGGCCGCCGCCTCGTCGGGCACCTGGATGGACGGGCCGTCGGGGTAGGTGCGCAACTCCACCTGGGAGAGTTTATGCCGATAAATCGGGACAAGGTGGGTGGTTCATTTCCAGCCGATGGGCATCTCGCGGACGGGGCGCGAAATGTCGGTGGAGGTGGCTAGTCTGCGGCAGGTGATCGAACGGTGGAGCCGTGATCAGGTGCTCGCCCTGGCCCCGGACGCGGCGTCGCGCTCTGCCGCGCAGAAGGTGGCGGCGCCCGGGAAATGGTCGGCGTGCGGCGTGACGGGCACGGTCGTGTACGGCGAGTGCGAGGGCAGCGGCGCCAGGCCCTATCTCGCCTGCGTCGATCTGACCGAGCCCGCCTACCGGTGCAGCTGCCCGAGCCGGAAGTTCCCGTGCAAGCACGCGCTGGGGCTGCTGCTCATGTGGGCGGCCGACGGGGTGCCCGCCGAGCAGGGCGCGCCGCAGTGGGTGACCGAGTGGGTGGAGTCGCGGGCCGAGCGGGCCGCCAAGGAAGCGGCCAAGATCGAGGCGGCGCGGGCGAAGAAGGCCGCCGAGGCGTCCTCGGGCGAGAGCGACGGCGGGGCTCCCGGCGCCGGGCGGTCCGGCGGATCGTCGCGGCCGGGCGCGGAGTCCGTCCGCCACGGGCGGGTCGCCGCCGGGCTGAGCGAGCTGGAGCGGTGGCTCGACGACCAGGTGCGGCAGGGGTTGGCGGGGGCCGCCGAGCACGAATGGGAAGGGCTGGCCAAGCGGCTCATCGACGCCCAGGCGCCCGGCGTGGCGGGGGTCGTCTCCAGGCTGGTCCGCGTCCGGGCCGATGACGACTGGCCGGGGCGGCTGCTGGAGGAATACGCGCTGATCCACCTGCTCGCCGTCGCCTACCGGCGTCGGGCGGAGCTGCCCGGGGCGCTGGCCGAGACCGTGCTGAGCCGGGTCGGCTTTCCCGTCGCCAAGGAGGAGGTGCTGGCCGGGCCCGCGGTGCGCGACCAGTGGGACGTGCTGGGCAGGCGGGACGAGGAGCAGGACCGGCTGACCTCCCGGCGGGTCTGGCTGCGGGGGCGCCGAAGCGGGCGGGCGGCTCTGGTGCTGTCGTTCGCGCCGCAGGGGCAGCCGCTGGACGCCTCCCTGGTCACGGGGACGACGATCGAGGCCGATCTCACGTACTACCCGGGCGCCGCCCCCTTGCGGGCGCTGGTCGCCGCCCGGCATGACCCGGGCGCGGACACCGCCGCCCGGTACGGTTCCGTCGCGGGCGGGGTCGCGGGCGGGGTCGCGGGCGGGGTCGCGGGCGGGGTCGGCGGGGGGACGCCGCCCGGGGTGTCGCCGGAGCAGGCGCTCGACGAGGTGGCCGGGGTGCTGGGCGAGGATCCCTGGACCGAGTCGTGGCCGGTCGTGCTGGCCGGGGTGGTCCCGGGGCGCGACTCGATCGGCGGCCTGCCGCTGCATCGCGCGGCCCGCGACCCGTGGCGGCTGATCGCCGTCTCCGGAGGGCGCCCGGTCACCGTGGCCGTCGAATGGACGCCGCGCGGGCTGCGGCCCCTGACCACGTGGGACGACGAAGGAACGGCGGTGGTCCTGTGACCGGCTGGGAGGAGCTGGCCTCGACGGCGCTCGTGGGGACCGATCGCAGGCCGTACCAGGGTGATCTGCTCGATGCCGCCGCCGTGGAGGTGGCGCGAAGAAGGGCCGGACGCAAGACCGGCGCGGCCGGGCAGCGGAAGCGGACGCCCGGCGAGGCCGGGCAGGGGGAGCAGGTGCCCGGTGCGGCCGGACCGCAGGACGCGTCCACCGAAGCGTTCCCGGGAGCCTCCCCTGAAGCCCAGGCCGCTCCTGCCGAGGAGCGGGTGGCCGTGGGCAGGCGGGCGGCGGAGCGGCTGGTGCGGATCATGGGCGGCGAGCACGAGCGGCTGCTGCCCGAATGGCTGGCCGCGGCCGCCGCCACCGGCCGGAGGGTGCCGCCGTACGTGCTGCCCGAGCTCCTGGAGAAAGGACGGCGCGACCGCTCGATCCGGGTGCATCTGGGGGTCCTGGCCGGGCAGCGGGGCCGGTGGCTGGCCGGGCTCAATGACGCCTGGGACTACCTCCTGGAGGAGCCGACCGGGGAGACGTGGGAGCTGGGCGGCGCCGCCGACCGGCGGGCGCACCTGCGCGCGCTCAGGACGGCCGATCCCGGGCAGGCCAGGCGGCTGCTGGAGAGCACGTGGGAGCGCGAGACGCCCGACGACCGGGCCGAGTTCGTGGAGGTGCTGGCCGACGGGCTGAGCATGGACGACGAGCCGTTCCTGGAGAGCGCGCTCGACGACCGGCGCCGGGAGGTGCGCCAGGCGGCCGCCAACCTCCTCACCCGCCTGCCCGGCTCGCGCATGTCCCAGCGCATGGCCGAAAGGGCGCGGGCCTGCGTGACCATCTCCCGGAAGGTCATCGCGGTCGAGGCTCCCCGAGAGTGCGACAAGACCATGGAGCGCGACGGCATCCGTCCCAAGCCGCCCAGGGGCATCGGCGAGCGGGCCTGGTGGCTGCAGCAGATCCTCGCCCGCGCCCCGCTGTCGATCTGGGGCCACCCGCCCGCGACGCTGCTCAAGATGAAGATCCCCGACTGGGACGCCGAGGTGAAGGCCGCCTGGGTGCGCGCCGCCGTGCTGCAGAAGGACCCGGAGTGGGCGCGGGCGATGTTCGGCTGGGACCCGATCGCCGACCTCCTGGAGTCCCTGCCGCCCGACGAGCAGCAGGAACTCGCCGCAGATTTCGTGAAAAAGCATGATTTGGACAGTCAGTTGATCATGGTGTTGGGCGGGGTGTCGTCCCACTGGCGCGAGGGCCTGGCCACGGCCGTCCTCCGCAAGATCGTGAAGGTGGCCACCAGGCAGCCGTGGAATCTCGGCGAGCTGGTCAAGCTGGCCGGCGAGCGCATCGACCCGGCCCTGTTCCCGCTGGCGCTGAGCTACTCGCCCGTGGAGTCCGTCCAGCAGGTGGCCGCCCTGCTGCGTTTCCGTGCCGACATGTACAAGGAGCTTCACCCATGACTGTTCTGCGTCCGCACGCGGAAGACCAGTACGCCGAGGAGCTGGCCCTCCTGGCCAAGGACGACGACCGGACGAGGCCGCCCGGCTGGAAGCTCTCCCCGTGGGCCGTGACCACGTACATCCTGGGCGACGGAGACCGCGTCACCCCCAAATACGTGGGCGCGCGCCGCATCGTCGAGGTCGCCGTCGCGACGCTGGCCACCGACCGCGCGCTGCTGCTGCTCGGCGTGCCCGGCACCGCGAAGACCTGGCTGTCCGAACACCTGGCCGCCGCGATCAGCGGCGACTCCACGCTGCTCGTGCAGGGCACCGCGGGCACCGCCGAGGAGGCCATCCGCTACGGCTGGAACTACGCCAGGCTGCTGGCCGAGGGCCCCTCGATCGAGGCGCTGACCCCCTCGCCCGTGATGCGCGCGATGGCCGAGGGCCGGGTCGCCCGCGTCGAGGAGCTCACCCGCATGCCGTCCGACGTGCAGGACGCCCTGATCACCGTGCTGTCGGAGAAGACGCTGCCGATCCCCGAGCTCAACCGCGAGGTCCAGGCCGAACGCGGCTTCAACGTGATCGCCACGGCCAACGACCGCGACCGGGGCGTCAACGAGCTGTCCAGCGCCCTGCGCCGCCGGTTCAACACGGTCGTGCTGCCGGTCCCGGCCACCGCCGAGGAGGAGGTGGACATCGTCGCGCGCCGCGTCATCCAGCTCGGCCGCGCCCTGGAGCTGCCGGAGACGACGACCGGGCTGGCCGAGATCCGGCGGGTGGTGACGGTGTTCCGCGAGTTGCGCACGGGCGTCACCGAGGACGGGCGCACCAAGGTCAAGTCTCCCAGCGGCACCCTGTCCACGGCCGAGGCCATCTCGGTGCTCACCAGCGGCATCGCCCTCGCGGCCCACTTCGGCGACGGCGTGCTGCGGCCCTCCGACGTGGCGGCCGGGATCGTGGGCGCCGTGGTCCAGGAGCCGGTCTCCGACCGGGTGGCGTGGCGCGAATACCTCGAGACGGTGGTGCGCGAGCGCTCCGACTGGCGCGACTTCTACCGCGCCTGCCGAGAGGTGTCATGAGCGAGCGCAGCCAGCGACCCATCGGACGCAGCCACGAAGTGCTCATGCGGCCGGCTAAGGAGGACGCATGAGCACCCTGCCGGTCGCCGGCGCCGGGGGCGGGCCGATCGTCTCGGTGCTCGGCGTGCGCCACCACGGGCCGGGCTCCGCGCGGGCCGTGCGGCAGGAGCTCGAGCGCCTGCGCCCCGACGCCATCCTCATCGAGGGCCCGCCCGAGGCCGACCCGCTCGTCGCGCTCGCACCCGACCTGGAGCCGCCCGTCGCGCTGCTGGCCCACGTGCCGGGGGCGCCCGCGCGGGCCGCGTTCTGGCCGTTCGCCGCGTTCTCGCCCGAATGGCAGGCCATCCTGTACGGCACCGCGGCCGGCGTCCCGGTGCGCTTCTGCGACCTCCCGGCGGCCCATTCGCTGGCCGACGACGAAAACCGGGACGAGACCGACGACGAAAGCCGGGGCGGGACCGAGGGCGAAGACGGGAGCCAGATCGAGGGCGAAGACCGGGGTGAGACCCCCGGCCTGCGGGCCGACCCCATCGGCACGCTCGCCGCGGCGGCCGGATACGACGACCCCGAACGCTGGTGGGAGGACGTCGTCGAGCACCGCGGCGACACGCCTTTCGAGGTGATCGCCGAGGCCATGGCCGCCGTACGCGAGGGCTACGAGCCGGACGAGCGGGAGGCCAGGCGCGAGGCGTACATGCGCAGGACCCTCCGCGCGGCCCTCAAGGAGGGCTACGGGCGGATCGCGGTGATCTGCGGGGCCTGGCACGTCCCCGCGCTGACCGGCCCGCTCCCGCCCGCCGCCAAGGACAACGCCGTACTGCGCGGGCTGCCCAAGGTGAAGGCCGAGCTGACGTGGGTGCCGTGGACGTACGGGCGGCTGGCCTCGTGGAGCGGCTACGGCGCGGGGATCACCTCGCCCGGCTGGTACCACCACCTGTTCGGCGCGCCCGACCGGCCCGTGGAGCGGTGGCTGGCCGAGGCCGCCGCGGTGCTGCGCGACGAGGGGCTGGCCGTGTCGTCCGCGCACGTCATCGAGTCCGTACGCCTCGCGCACAGCCTGGCCGCCCTGCGCGGCAGGCCCCTGGCCGGGCTCGGCGAGGTCACCGAGGCGGCCAGGGCCGTGCTGTGCGAGGGCGACGACCTGGCCGTCGAGCTGATCCAGCGGCGCATGGTCGTCGGCGACCGGCTCGGCCAGGTCACCGACGGCACCCCGATGGTGCCGCTCCAGCGCGACCTGCGCGACCAGCAGCGGCGGCTGCGGCTGCGGCCGGAGGCGCTCGACCGCGAGATCGACCTCGACCTGCGCAAGCCGCTCGACCTCGACCGCAGCCACCTGCTCCACCGGCTCGGCCTGCTCGGCGTCGACTGGGGCACACCGGGTGAGTCGCGCGGGAAGGGCACGTTCAGGGAGACGTGGACGCTGCGGTGGCGGCCCGAGCACGACCTGGCGCTCATCGAGCAGGCCGCCCTGGGCACCACCGTGGCCGGGGCGGCGGCGCGGCGGGCCGGAGACCTGGCCGCGACGGACCGGACGGCCCTGGCGGACCTGACGTCGCTGGTCGAGCAGTGCCTGCTGGCCGACCTGCCGCAGGCGCTGCCCGAGGTGCTGGCGGCGCTGTCGGCCAGGGCGGCGCTGGACACCGACGTGACGCACCTGATGGCGGCGCTGCCCGCGATGGTGCGCGCCCACCGTTACGGCGACGTGCGCGGCACCTCGGTCGAAGGGCTGGCGGCGATCGTCCGTTCGATGCTGGAGCGGATCTGCGTGGGGCTGCCGGTCGCGGTGACGGGGCTGGACGACGACGCGGCGGCCGGCCTGCTCAAACACGTGGACGCCGTGCACGCGGCCGTCGCGCTCCTCGAGACGGACGGCACGGGCGGGGAGGTGGCGCCGCGCAGCCGGTGGCTGGTCACCCTGCGGGGCGTCAGCGACCGGCAGGACCTGCACGGGCTCATCGAGGGGCGGCTCACCAGGATCCTGCTGGACGCGGGGGAGCTCGACGACGCGGGCGACCGCATGGCCAGGGCCATGTCCAGGGGGCAGGTCCCGGCCAGGGCGGCGGCGTGGGTCGAGGGGTTCCTGGCGGGCGGCGGGCTGCTGCTGGTGCACGATCCGCGGCTGCTGAGCCTGGTGGACGGCTGGCTCACGGGGCTGTCCGGCGAGCAGTTCACCGACGTGCTGCCGCTGCTGCGCCGTACGTTCGGCGGGTTCGCCGCGCCCGAGCGCAGGGCGATCGGGGAGCGCGTCCGCTCGGCGGGGAGCGGCGCGCGGGAAGGGACACAGGACGTGGACGAGGGCCGCGCGGCGGCGGCCGTCGCGACCGTGCTCGCGATCCTCGGAAAGGAGGACGGATGACCGACGACGACCGCCTGCGCAGGTGGCGGCTGGTGCTGGGCGGCGGCGACGCCGACGGCACCGGGCTCGGGCTGGAGGGCATGGACGCGCGGATGGACGCCGCGCTGTCGGCCGTCTACGACCAGGGCGGCAGGGAGGGCGGCCTCGGCGCGTCCGCGCCCCGCGTGGCGCGCTGGCTCGGCGACATCCGCACCTACTTCCCCTCCACGGTCGTCCAGGTCATGCAGAAGGACGCCATCGAGAAGCTCAACCTCACCAGGCTCCTCCTGGAGCCCGAGATGCTGGAGGCGGTCGAGCCGGACGTGCACCTGGTCGGCACGCTGCTCGCGCTCAACCGCGTCATGCCCGACCAGGCCCGCGAGTCGGCCAGGGCCGTGGTGCGCAGGGTCGTGGACGAGCTCGAACGCAGGCTGGCCCAGAAGACCAGGGCCGCCGTGACCGGCGCGCTCGACCGTTCGGCCAGGACGAACCGCCCCAAGCGGGTGGCCGACATCGACTGGGACCGGACGATCAGGGCCAATCTCAAGAACTACCTGCCGGAGAAGAACACCGTCGTCCCCTCGCGGCTCGTCGGCTACGCCCGCCGACAGCGGTCGGTGCAGCGCGAGGTGGTGCTCTGCATCGACCAGAGCGGATCGATGGCGTCCTCGGTGGTCTATTCGAGCGTGTTCGGCGCGGTGCTGGCGTCGATGCGGTCGCTCAAGACGTCGCTGGTGGTGTTCGACACGGCGGTGGTGGACCTCACCGACCAGCTGCACGACCCGGTGGAGCTGCTGTTCGGCACCCAGCTCGGGGGCGGCACCGACATCAACCGGGCCATCGCCTACTCCCAGGGCCTGATCACGCGGCCCACCGATTCGATCTTCATCCTGATCAGCGATCTCTACGAGGGCGGCGTCAGGGAGGAGATGCTGCGCCGGGTGGCCGCGATGACGCAGGCCGGCGTCCAGGTGATCGTGCTGCTGGCGCTCTCCGACGAGGGCGCGCCGTTCTACGACCACGAGAACGCCGCCGCGCTGGCCGCGATGGGCGTGCCCGCCTTCGCGTGCACGCCCGACGCCTTCCCCGACCTGATGGCGGCCGCGATCGAGCGACGCGACATCGCGCAGTGGGCCGAGCGGCACCTCGCGGTGTGAGTCATGCGGCCGGTTCACCGTGCGCCCCGCCCCGGGGCGTCAGTGGCCGGCCTCGCCCGGCCTGGCCTTGCGCGGCAGCAGGTAGGACAGGGCGAACGTCAGGACCAGCAGCCCGACCTCGACCCACACGGTGACCTGCATCGTCGAGCCGAAGCTCCACTGGCGAGCCAGCAGGTTGAAGAAGAGCGTCCCCAGCACGGCGGTGCCGAGCGCGCCGCCGAGCTGCTGGATCGCGGTCAGGGTGCCGGAGGCCGAGCCCGACTCGTGCGGCTCGACGCCGGCGAGGACGATGTCGAAGAACGGCGCCATGGTCAGGCCCATCCCGATGCCGACGAAGGCGAGGCTGGGAGCGAGCTGCCAGCCGCTGACGTCGACCCCGGCCAGGTGGATGGTCAGGGCGAGCGCGGCCGCGCCCACGGCCATGACGACGGTGCCGATCTGCAGCAGGCCGCGGCCCAGCTTCTCCTGCAGGCCGGACATCGCCAGCCCGAAGCCGACGACGCCGCCGAGGGCCTGCGGCAGCCCGGTGAGACCGGCCTCGAGCGGGGTGAAGCCGAGGCCGAGCTGGGTGTAGAGGTTGAAGACGAGGCCGAGGCCCATCATGCCGGAGAAGAAGGCAAGGCCGGCGACCAGGCCGCCGGTGAAGGCGCGCTTGCGGAAGAGCCCGGGCGTGACCAGCGGGTCCCTGCCGGACCTGGCGCGGCGCGACTCGTACTGGCCGAAGATCGCGAACACCACGATCGAGGCCGCCATCGACACGAACGTCCACACGGGCCAGCCCAGCTCGCGGCCCTGGATGAGCGGGTAGATCAGCAGGAACGAGGCCAGGGAGACGAGGGTGACGCCGACGAGGTCGAGCCTGGTGGCGTTCGAGAGGCGGTACTCAGGCAGGAAACGCAGGCCGGCCAGCGCGGCGGCCAGGCCGAGCGGCAGGTTGATCAGGAAGATCATGCGCCAGCCCGTGCCGAAGAAGTCGGCGTCGACCAGCCACCCGGCCAGCACGGGACCGCCCACGGACGAGATCGTCATGACCGGGCCGAACATGCCGAAGGCCTTGCCCAGGTCCTGAGGCGGGAACATCTCCTTGATCAGCCCCAGGCCCTGCGGGAGCATGACGGCCCCGAACAGGCCCTGCAGCACCCGGCTCGCGATCAGCATCTCCGGGCTCATCGCCACGCCGCACAGCAGTGAGGCGGCGGTGAAGCCCAGCGCGCCGATCACGAACATGCGCTTCCTGCCGAACAGGTCGCCGAGGCGCCCTCCGGTGATCAGGCCGACGGCCATGGCCAGGGTGTATCCGGCGCCGAGCCACTGCACGATGCTGTCGCTGCCGCCCAGCTCCTTCTGGATCGTGGGGGCGGCGATCGTGGTGACGAGCGCGTCGAGCAGATCCATGACCTCGGCGGCCAGGATCACGAACAGTGCGATCCAGCGCCAGCGGTAGGGCTGGGTCTCGGTCGTCGCCGCTGAGGCGGTGACTGTCATGGGGGGCTCCTTAAGAAACGGTGTTCTATGAACGAACGGTGTTCGCTACGAACACCGTTTTAGTGGCGAACACCGTTCGTGTCAAGTACAGTGTTCGTATGGCAACCGAGGACGTTCCGCTCCCCCCGTGGCGTAAGTCGCGCAAGCCGGCCCAGCTGAGGCGGCAGCTCAGCCAGGACCTGATCGTCGAGGCCGGCCTGCGGATCCTCGACGCCGAAGGGCTCGACGCGCTGAGCATGAGACGCGTGGCCCAGGAGTTCGACACGGGGCCCGCCTCCCTCTACGCGCACGTGGCCAACAAGGACGAGCTGCTGGAGCTGATCTACGACCGGGTGCTCGGCGAGATCCGGCTGCCCGAGCGCGATCCGAGCCGCTGGAAGGACCAGCTGCGGGCATACGTGGTCGAGGTGCACCGGGTGCTGGGCAAGCACATCGACCTGGCCCGGGTGGCGCTGGCCAACATCCCCTCGGGGGAGAACTCGGTCCGCATGGGCGAGTTCGTCTTCGGCCTGCTGATCGAGGCCGGCATGTCGCCGCGGGATGCGTCCCTGTCGATGGACCGGATCTCCCTGTACGTCGTCGGCGACGCGTACGAGGGCTCCGTGCACTTCGCCAGGATGCGCGCGGCCGGCCTGACCGACGCGCGGGACTACTTCGAGTCCTTCGTCGGGCAGATCGCCGGCTACTACCGGGCGCTGCCGGCGGCGCGGTTCCCGCACATCACCAAGTTCGTGGACGACCTGATCGCCGACGACGGCGAGCAGCGCTTCCACTACGGCCTCGAGCTGCTCCTCGACGGCATCGAGGCCCGCATGCCCCGCACGCCCTAGGCCCAATTGCCGAGGGCCGCCTAGGACCCCCGCCGGAGGTGCTGACGTGGGGGTTCGCCATAGCTTGCCCCGTATGACGATGACAGTTGAGAGATCCGCGGCGGGCGTGGTGTCGCCGCAGTACCGGGCGCTCAGCATCGGGCTGGTCGCGCTGGTCATGCTGGTGGCCTTCGAGGCGATGGCGGTGGCCACGGCGATGCCCGTGGTGGCCCGCGAGCTGGGCGGGATGCACCTGTACAACCTGGCCTTCAGCGCCACGCTGGCGGCCAGCGTGATCGCGACGGTCGTGGGCGGGCGGTGGAGCGACATGCGCGGCCCGCTGCAGCCGATCGCGGTCGGCGTGGCGGGCTTCGTGGCCGGGCTGCTGCTGGCCGGGTTCGCGCCGAACATGGAGGTGTTCGTCGCGGGCCGGTTCGTGCAGGGCCTCGGGGCGGGATTGATCCAGGTGTCACTGTACGTGCTGGTCGCCCGGGTCTACCCGGGAAGCATGCATCCCAAGGTGTTCGCCCTGTTCTCGGCGGCCTGGGTGGTGCCGTCCATGGTCGGCCCGGCCATCGCCGGGTTCGTGGCCCAGAACATCGACTGGCGGTGGATCTTCATCGGCGTTTCCTTGATCGTCGTCCCGTCGGCGCTGCTGCTCTGGCGCGGCACCGCGGGGCGTGAGGTGGGCGACGGCATCGCCGAGCCCGCCCCCGGCCTCGGCCGCAAGCTCGTCTGGGCCACGCTGACCGCCGTGGCCGCCGCCCTGATCCAGTACGGCAGCGCGCTCGAGCTCGCGGGCCTGCCCCTGCTCCTCGCGGGGATCGTCCTGCTGGCCGTGGCCCTGCCCAGGCTGCTGCTGCGCGGCTCGCTCAGGGCCGCCCCCGGCCTGCCGACCGCGCCCGTGCTGCGCGGCCTGGCCTTCGGCTCGCTGACAGCCTCCCAGGTGCTGATCCCGCTCATGCTGATCAACGAGCGCGGCCTGACCGCCACCGGCGCGGGCCTCGTGCTCACCGTCGGCGCCCTCGGCTGGTCCACCGGCTCCTGGATCAAGGGCCGGGGCACGATCAGCCACCTGGCCGCCATTCGCGGCGGCGCCGCCATGATCACCATCGGCATCGTGCTGGTGACGCTCGTGCTCATCGACTCCCTGCCGCTCGCGCTCGCCTTCGTGGCCATGGCGATCGCCGGGCTCGGCATCGGCGCGCTGCACCCGACGGTGTCCGTACTGGTGCTGGAGATGTCCAAGGAGGGCGAGGAGGGCCAGAACACCGCGGCCGTCGGCGTGGGCGAGTCGGTCTTCACCGTGGTGGCCGTCGCGATCAGCGGCGCCCTGTTCACCGCCACCGCCGAGAACTACGCGATCGGCCTGTCCTTCACCGCCGCGCTCGCGGCCGTGGCCTTTCTGCTGGCCCCGCGTTTTGTCCAGTCCCGCACAGCAGGCACTATGGAGGGAGCCGCGTCATAAACGCGTCATAAAAGGGGGATACATGCCGCGAGTGCGGGAGCTTGAGGTCTTCCGGCTTGTCCTGCCGTTCGGCAAGAAGTCGGAGACCCTGCTCGTGAAACTCACCGACCACGGCGGCATGACCGGCTGGGGCGAGTCCATCGCCCCCCAGCCGAAGACGTGGTCGAGGCTGGAGGAGTCGCTGGGCGCCCTGCTGATCGGCGTCGACTGGGAGCACCCCGACACGGTGCCGAGCGGCGACCCGGCGGTCGACATGGCCTGCTGGGACCTGTGGACCAGGATGCGCGGGGTGCCGCTCGCCGAGGCGATCGGCGGCACCCGCACCTCGCTCATGGCCACCGTCCGGCTGGCCCCCGATCCGTCCGTGGAGAGCCTCGTGTCCCGGGTCAACCAGCAGGTCTGCGCCGGGTACGGCCACGTCACGCTGGACATCAGGCCCGGCTGGGACGTCGAGCCCGTGCGGGCGGTGCGCCAGGCGTACCCCGCGCTGACCCTGGCCGTCGACTGCGGCACCGCCTACACCGACCTCGGCCAGCTCGTCGCCCTCGACTCCTACGGGCTGGAGGTCATCGAGCGGCCCTTCGCCGTCGGCGACGTCCACGCGCACGCCTCGCTCCAGGACCAGGTGTCCGCCTCGGTCGCGGTCGAGGTCGCCTCCACCGCCCGGTTGGACGACTACCTGACCTTGCGGGCCGCCAGGGTCCTGCTGCTGCGGCCGAACGCGTTCCCCTCGCTGACGGAGGCGCGCCGGGCGCACGACCGGGCCGCGGCGGCGGGCCTGGACATCCAGTGCGCGGGCGGCCAGGGCGCGGGGCTGGCCAGGGCGGCGACGGTGGCGGTCGCGAGCCTGCCGGGCTGCACGCTGCCGTGCGACGTGACGCAGCCGCCGCGCCAGAACCAGATCGTCACGCCGATCGTGGGCGCCAACGCCGGCGTCATCGCCGTCCCCCTCACGCAGTCGGGGCTGGGCCACGACATCGACGAGACGCGGGTGCGAAGGCTGGCCAAGGACTCCTTCCACGCGTAAGGCTTCCTGCCCGATCATTAGGCCGTGCGACTGACGCGGTGGCGGGTGTTATGGATCCTGCTGACAAAGAATTTCTTGTCATGCTTCCTTCCTGAATGGGCGAAACTCCTCATCGGCCTGGCGGCGATCCTCGGCGTCGGCGTCGCGGGCACCCTCCTCAGCGCGGCTTTGGGAGGCATCGAGGGAGTGCTCGTCGTGAGCCTCGGTCTCGGGGCCTGCGCGGTCGCCTTCGCCGCGGACCGATGGCCTCGGCGGTTCCGGTGGCGCTGTCCCGCGCTGCCGCTGGATGACCAGCCGCGGCTGCGCGAGCTGGTCGCGGACGCGGCGCGGCTCGCGGGCTTCGACGCCGTGCCCAAGGTACGCGTGTCCGCCTGGGCCGAGGTGCGGGCGGGTCGGACCAAGCGAGGCAAGCCGATCCTGCTGGTGGGCCTGCCGTTGTTGCTGGCGGCGGACGAGGCGGAGCTGCACACGCTCATGGTCGGGGAGCTGCTCGCCGCCAGGCGGTGGCGCTGGCACGAGCGCTGGGCCGTCCACCTGTTCGTGGCACACCATCCGGACTGGTCCTGGCTGGGCGAGGCGACCGCGTCGCTGCGGGAGGCGCTCTGGGCCGAGACCCGCTCCATCGTCGGGAGCGAGCGCTTCGTCGCCGGTATGCGGGCCGAGCGGCTGCTGGGAGGTGCCTTCGGCTGGCACGCGGCCCGTTACGTCGCGCCGTTCTCCGGCAGCGGCGGCGCCGCGGACGTCTACGAGAGCTTCCTGTGGAAGGTCCAGAGGGACGGGCTGCTGGCCCGCGCCCGGCCCGCGCCCGCTCTTCCCGGCATGGCCGAGGCGATCGACTGGGACGCTGCTCAGCCGATCGGCGACGGGGTGGCGCTCATGCCGGTGCCTTCGGGCGTGATGGTGACGGTGCCCCCCAAGCTGGCCATCAGGCTCGGGAAAGTCGTCTCGCACAAGCTGAGCGGCTGGGGCGGGTTCGCGCTGGGCGTGAGGCCGTACCGGATGGCGGACCTCCCCGTGGAGGCCTGGGTGCGGGTCGGTAAGCACCAGCGTGAGGTCGTGCTTGAGGCGGCGGCCAAGTTGCTCGGCCGGCAGGCCACTGACCTGGACGTCGTCGAGCTCGTGGTCGCCGGGCGTGCGAATGAGCTTGAATGGTGGCACAAGGAGCAGCCCTGCCCGCATCCCACGCCCGGCGTCTGCGCGCTGCTCCCGCTGTTCGACGTGGCGCTGCGGCGCAGGGGATACGTGCACGAGCACGTCTTCGCCCAGCGTGGGCTGGTCGGCCCCCTCGGGGACCGGGCCGACCTGGTGGAGCTGGCCGCCAAGGCGGAGCGGGGCGAGCCGTACGGGATCCTGCTGGGAGGGCTGATGACGGGACGAGATCCGGACGCCGACGCGACCAGGCTGGCCGCCGAGTCGCTCGCTCACGGCGACCCGACCGGCTGGTTCGAGCGGCTCTATGCCGAGTCGGCCAGTGGCGACGCGATCGTGCCGTGGGACTCGCGGTCCCGCACTTCCTGCTGACGGAGTGGGCCCGTCCCGGCGTCGGGCGGGCGCTGGTCGTGGGCGCGGGGCTGGGCGACGACGCCGAGCACCTGGCGGGCCTCGGCTACGAGACGGTGGCGTTCGACGTGAGCGAGTCGGCCGTCCGGCTGGCCCGGGAGCGCTTTCCCGGAAGCGAGGTGCGCTACCAGGTCGCCGACCTGCTGGCGCCGCCCCCGGAGTGGCGGCACGCGTTCGACCTGGTGGTCGAGATCATGACCGTGCAGGCGCTGCCGGAGCCCCTGCACGGCCGGGCCGTCGCCGCGATCGCGGAGTTCGTCCGGCCCGGCGGCACGCTGCTGGTGATCGCGTCGGGCCGGGAGGAGGGCGGGCCGGCGTTCGCGCCGCCGTGGCCGCTGACTCCGTCGGAAATCGGGGCCTTCGCGACCGGCGGGCTGGAGAGCGGGAAGGTCGAGGACCTGCGCGACGGCGAGCACCATCGCTGGCGGGCGACCTTCCACCGGCCCGCGTGATCAGACGTGCAGATTGAGACTGCCCAGGGAGTCGCCCAGCATGTCGCTCACCTGCGAGACGTAGCCGTTCGTCAGGACGAGGGAGTTGATGAGGCGCTGGCTGATGGTGGGGAACTCCGAGGTCAGGCCCGCGGGGCTCAGGACGACGGCCGGGGCGAGAGCGGTGAGCAGGGCGGCGGTGGCGAGCAGGTGAGCGCGTCGGCGCATGCGGACCTCCTGAATGATGGTACGAACACCGCTCAGGAGATCACGGCAGGTCGGGGCAGGGCCGCGCCGCCACATGAGCAAGAACGGATCTTTACGGTTCTGCCCGGCGCGGGAGGCCGATGGGCTCGACCCGCTTGAGGATCACCGCGTAGGTGAAGGCGCCCAGCAGGAGCCCCGCACGAGATCACCATGAGGGGCACGGCGAAGGACGACGTCTTGTCCACCAGGTAGCCGACCATGATGGGGCTGATGATGCCCGCGAAGTTCGAGGCGAAGTTCTGGATGCCGCCGATCGAGGCCACGTACCGGTCGGCCGGGGCGACGTCGGCGGGCAGCGCGCGCAACCGGCCGCGGACGGTGGTTCGGAGGGTTGTGGCCATCGCGGTCCTCAGTAATATTTCCTATTGGATATTTCGCAATGGTGCATACGCCCCCCGATGCCCGTCAAGACCCGCCGGAGCGTGAAGGTTGGCCAGTGAGATCGAAAAGCGCCTGATGGGCCGCGTGCCGGCCGCCCGGCGGAGCGTTCTCACCGAGGACGTCCACGAGCGCGTCAAGGGCCTGATCATGAACGGCGACCTGGAGCCCGGCGCCCGCGTCAACATCTACGCCATCGCCAGGTTGCTCGAGGTCTCCCAGACGCCGGTGCGCGAGGTGCTGTCCGCGCTGGAGTCCGAGGGCCTGCTGACCAAGGAGGCGCTGCGCGGCTACTCCGTGGCGTCCCTGCTCACGCCCGGCCAGATCGCCGACCTCTACCAGCTCAGGCTGCTCCTGGAGCCGTGGGCGGCCGGGCGCGCGGCCGAGCTGGTGACGGCCGAGGCGGGGGAGCGCGTGCGGGCCGAGCTGGCCAGCGTCCCGAAGGCGCCCCAGGGCACCCGGTACGAGGACTACCACGGCCTGGCCGACCACGACGCCCGCTTCCACGACCTGATCGCCGAGCTCTCGGGCAGCGAGGCGTTGCGGGACTCGCTCCGGCGTACCCACTGCCACCTGCACCTGTTCCGCATCGAGTACGCGGGCCGGCGCGACGGCGACCCCACGCTGGCCGAGCACGCCCGCATCGCCGAGGCCGTCGTGGCGGGCAGTCCAGAGACCGCCTCCGAGGCCATGCGGGCCCACCTCGCCGCCGCCCGCGACCGTTTCCTCCAGATGGGACCCTGACATGACGAAGATCGTGCGTGCCGACGCGTACCTGGTAGACCTCCCCGTGGAGACCGTCAGGACGGATGCCGTGCAGGCGTTCGTCAAGCAGGAGACGATCTTCGTCGAGCTGCTCGCGGACGACGGGCTGGCCGGGACCGGCTACTCCTACACGATCGGCACGGGCGGCCGCGCCGTGCTGTCCATGCTCCGCGACCACCTGCTGCCCCTGCTGGAGGGCCGTGACGCCCGCGACGTGGAGGCGCTGTGGCGCGAGCTGTTCGCCACCACGCGCGCCACCACGGTCGGCGCGATCACCTCGCTGGCCCTGGCGGCCGTCGACACGGCGCTGTGGGACCTGCGCTGCCTGCGCGCGGGCGAACCGCTGTGGCGGCTGGCGGGCGGGTTCAGGCGGGCCGTGCCGGTGTACGACACCGAGGGCGGCTGGCTGCACCTGCCCGTCGACGACCTCGTACGCGGGGCGCTGGCGGCCCAGGAGGCCGGGCTCGGCGGCGTCAAACTCAAGATAGGCAAGCCCCGGATCGAGGAGGACGCGGAGCGCGTCGCCGCCGTCCGGGCCGCCGCCGGCCCCGGGCTGGACATCATGGTGGACGCCAACCAGTCCATGACCTACGCCGAGGCCAGGCGGCGGGCGCACGCGCTGGAGCCGTACCAGGTGTACTTCTTCGAGGAGCCGCTGCCGGCGGACGACGTGCAGGGGCACCGGGAGCTGGCCCGCTCGACCTCGATCCCGGTGGCGGTGGGCGAGTCGATGTACTCGGTGGGGCAGTTCCGCGACTACCTGGCGCGCGGGGCGGCCTCGGTGGTGCAGGCGGACGTGGCCAGGGTGGGCGGGATCACGCCGTGGCTGAAGGTGGCGCACCTGGCGGAGGCGTTCAACGTGCCGGTGTGCCCGCACTTCCTGATGGAGCTGCACGTCAGCCTGGTGGCCGCGGTGCCGGCGGGGGCGTACGTGGAGCACATCCCGCAGCTGCGCGCAATCACGCGGTCCGAGCTGCCGATCGAGGACGGCCACGCGATCGCCCCCGACGTGCCCGGCCTGGGCATCGACTGGGACCGGGACGCGATGGACGACCTCAGGGTCCTCTGAACCACCTCAGCCGCCGTTCGTGCGCATGCGTTCGGCCGCGCGGGCGGCGGCCCGGCGGATGCCCGCGTACCCCGTGCAACGGCACAGGTTGGAGGCCAGCACCGCGTCGAGCCGGCGCTCGTCCCGGTCCAGCTCCGGCTCCTCGGCCAGCGCGCCGGCGAGCAGCATGAGGAAGCCGGGGGTGCAGAAGCCGCACTGCAGCGCGTGCTCGGCCGCGAACGCCTCCTGCAGCGGGTGCAGCTCGTCGCCGTCGGCCAGCCCTTCGACGGTGCGGATGTCGGCGCCCTCCGCCTGGACGGCCAGGGCCAGGCAGGAGCGGATGGCCGTGCCGTCCACCAGTACGGTGCACGAGCCGCACACCCCGTGCTCGCACCCCAAGGTGGTCCCGGTGAGGCCCAGCCGGTCGCGCAGCGCGTCGGCCAGGCTGGTGCGCGGCTCCACGTCGATCTGGTGGGTCCGGCCGTTGACGGTGAGCCGCACGTTCATGAGGTCCCCGCGTGGTGGGCGGCACGGGCGAGGCAGCGCCGTACCAGCGTGGACAGCGCGTGCCTGAGGTAGTCGGCCGGCGCGTGCGGCTCGCCGGGCGGGTCCGCCTCGGCGGCGGCCCGCGCGCCGGCCGCCGCGAACAGCTCCGGCTGTGGCCGCTCGCCCGTCAGCAGGCGCTCGGCCCCGACGGCGCGGAGGGGTACGTCCGCCGCGTTCGCGAGCCCGATGCGCACCCACTCGACGCGGCCGGCGGCCAGCCGCAGCATCACCAGGGCGGCGGCCAGGGCGAAGCCGCTGTGTGTGCGGCGGTGCTCGGCGAAGGCCGAGACGGTCCGGGCCGGGGGGCGCGGCAGCCGGACGCCGGTGACCAGCTCCTCCGGCAGGCAGGCGGTCTCGAACGCGCCGCGGAACCATGAGCCGGCGGGCACCGTACGCGGGCCCGCGGGGCCGTCCACCTCGATCCCGGCGTCCAGGGCCATGGCCAGCGCGCACCACTCCGACGCTGGATGCGCCCAGGCGAGGCTGCCCGCGAAGGTGCCGCGGGCGCGGATGGGCGGGTGGCCGACGTACGGCGCCACCTGGCGGAACACCTCGGCCAGCGGGTCGTCGAACCCGGCCCGCTCCAGCTGGGCATGCCTGACCAGCGCGCCGACGTGGACGGAGCCGTCCTCGACCGTGACCTTCGAGAGTCCGGGGATGCGGTTGACGTCCACCACCAGCGCCGGGCGGGTGGTCCGGTAGCGCAGCTCGATGAGCAGGCTCTGGCCGCCGGCCAGCACGCGGCTCTCCGGCCCGCGCTCGGCCAGCACGGCCACCGCCTCGGGTACGGAGGCAGGCGCGACGTAGTCGAATTGTGCCGGTTTCATGTCCCCCATCCCGGGAATCCGATATCGACGTTGGTACCGAAAGCGGGGGTGTCCAAACATTGCGGTACATCGGGATGCCGCTCGCGCGGCGTGAGGATCGCGACCTGCTCACCGGGCGGGCGCGCCGGGTCGCCGATCTGGAGATCCCGGGCACGCTGGAGCTCGCGTTCGCCCGCAGCCCGGTGCCGCACGCGGTGGTGCGCGGGGTCGACGTCGCCGCCGCGCTCAAGGAGGAGGGGGTGGCGGGCGCGTGGTCGGCCGCCGACCTGCCGTACCTCGCCGCCCGTACGGTGCCCGGCGAGGAGGGCACGCCGCCGTGGCCGCTGCTCGCCACCGGCCGCGTCCGCTACCCGGGCGAGGCGCTCGCCGTGGTCGCGGGCGGCACGCGCGCCCACGCCGAGGACGGCGCCGAGGCCGTCCGCCTGAACCTCGAACCGCTGCCCTTCACCCGCATCGACCAGCCGCGCACGTCCGGTGCCCCTTCGACACCGGGGACGCCTCCCACGCCCGGGGACTCCTGGACGGCGGGGACGCCTCCTACGGCCGGGGACTCCTGGACGGCGGGGACGCCTCGCCTGTTCGGCGACCCTTTGGCGGCGCAAGCGCCCCGCCTGTTCGACGACCGCGACAACCTGGCCGCCGCACGTACCTTCGGCCGCCCGGCCGACGACGTGTTCGCCACCGCCCCGGTCGTCGTCGAGGCCGCCTACCGCGAGCAACTGCTGCTCCCCACGTCCCTGGAGCCACGGGCGATCCTGGTGGACCCGGGACGCGACCACCGCCTCACCGTGTGGGTCTCCCACCAGGCCCAGCACCGGCTGCGCGACGCTCTCGCCACGGCGCTCGGCCTCGACAGGGAGCGGATCCGGGTGATCGTCCCGGCCACCGGCGGGGCGTTCGGCGCCAAGAGCCAGACCTACCCGGAGTATCTGGTCGCCGCCCTGCTCGCCGTCCACCTCGGCCGCCCGGTGCGCTGGTGCGAGGACCGCGCCGAGGCCATGCTGGCGGGCCCGCGCGGCCGCGGCCAGCATCAGCGGGTACGGCTGGCGGCCGACGAGGACGGCACCATCCTCGCGTACGAACTGCTGGTCGACGCCGACATCGGCGCCTACCCGCACCTCGGCGCCTTCGTCCCCATGATGACCGGCGCGATGAGCACCGGCGCCTATCGCACGCCCCGGGTGCACACGCGCGTCAGGTGCGTGCTCACCAACACCGCCCCGACGACCTCCTACCGCGGCGCCGGCCGCCCCGAGGCCGCCTACGCCCTCGAACGCACCGTGGACCGGCTCGCCCGCCGGCTCGGCCTGGACCCGGCCGAGCTGCGCCGCCGCAACTTCATCCGTCCCGACCAGTACCCCTACCTGACGCCGACCGGCCGCACCTACGACTCAGGCGACTACGCCGCCGCCCTCGACCGGGCCCTGGCCGCGGTCGGCTACGACGAGATCCGCGCCGAGCAGGCCCGCCGCCGCGAGGACGGCGGAGCGCCGCTCGGGGTGGGGATCGCCACGTACGTCGAGCGCTCGGGAGGCCCGCCGGACAGCGACGAGTTCGGGAGCGTGGAGGCGTGCCCGGACGGGACGTTCATCGCCCGTGTCGGATCGACATCCACCGGTCAGGGCCACTTCACCGCGTTCGCCCAGGTGGTGGCCTCGGTCCTGGACGTGGAGGTCGACCGGGTCCGCGTCGTCGAGGGCGACACCGGCGAGGTGCCCTACGGCTTCGCCACCTTCGGCAGCCGCTCCATGCAGGTGGGCGGCGCGGCCCTGTGGCGCGCCGCCGAAGCCCTCGTCGCCGCCGCCCGCCGCCGCTGCGCCGAACTCCTGGGGGTGGGGGAGGAGGACGTCTCGTACACCGCGGGCCGTCTGGTGGTGGGCGGCGCCTCCCACCCCGGCCTCCAGGGCGACGCCGAGACGGGGCCGCTCGACGTCGAGGTCGGCCCTCTCCCGGGGCTGCCCGTCGGCGAACTGGTCGCCCGCACCGGTCCCCTGCGCGCCGACGAGATCGTCGCCCCGCCCCAGGCCTTCCCGTACGGCGCCCACGTCGCCGTGGTGGAGGTGGACCCGGACCTGGGCACCGTCCACGTACGCCAGTTGGTGGCCGTGGACGACTATGGGGTGGTCGTCAACCCCATGATCGTCGCCGGCCAGGGCCACGGCTCCATCGCCCAGGGCCTCGGCCAGGCCCTCTACGAGCAGGCGGTCATCGGCGGGAACGGCCTGCCCCACGCCTCGACCCTCCTGGACTACCTCCTGCCCACCGCCGCCGACATGCCCCCGGTCACCCTCCTGGGGACCGCGACTCCCAACCCCAACACCCCCTTGGGCGCCAAGGGCGCGGGGGAGGCCGGCTGCATCGGCATCCCCCCGGCCATCGTCAACGCCGTCTGCGACGCCCTCGACATCGACCACATCGACATGCCCCTGACCCCCGCAGCGGTCTGGGAAGCCACCACCGGGGCGCGCCGGCGCGGCTAGGTCGCGGTCAGCGCCGATTCGATGCCGGGGACGCGCTCGTGCAGCCAGTCCCCGCCGCACTCGTACTCCCACACGAGCGCCAGCAGCAGGTAGAGCGGCCGGTGGTCCGCCAGGTGCGACGGCGCGTCGGTCAGGATCCCGGCGTCGGCGACAGGGCCGAGCCGATCCGCCAGCCCGGCGACCTGTCCGGCCCAGGTCTTCTCACCCGCGCATGGTGGCGCGCGGACGCCTCCTTGAAGAAGGCCGCCCCCTCCACGGGGAGAGAGTGCACGGCACGCGGCAGTCGTCCCACCGCGGACGCCGCCTTGGGCGTCGCGACCCCCGGCTCACCGGGGACGAGTCGCGTCACCAGGTAGGGGATCTGCGCGTCCGGCGCCCCGGCGATGACCTCGGGGACCCTAACGCCCCTCTCCGACATGGACCGCAGGGCCCACAGCTCCACCTCGACCTCGCGCGCGGCGGCGGCCTTGAAGACAGCACGCGCACCGGACGCCAAGGTCACCTCACCGACTCCACGTACGCCGCGCAGGGACTTAGAGTCAACTTTGGTGAACAGCCATCGATGACTTTCGCGGGCAGACCCCGGCCGCCCGCGGCTCCTAACGTTCTGCGCATGCTCAAGACCCTCATGGCGCTCGCCGTTCTCACGACGCCGGTCAGCGCCGCGACGCCGCAGCCGGCCCTGCAGTGGAGCTCCTGCCCTGTCGCGGACGCACCGGAGCTCCAGTGTGCGGACCTGCCCGTCGCCCTGTCGCCCAAGAGCGACCGCAAGATCACCCTGAAGGTGGCCCGCCTGCCCGCCACCGGCGCCAAGAAGGGGTCCGTGCTGGTCAACTTCGGCGGCCCGCAGGGGTACCAGATCGCCTCGCTGGGCTCACGCACCAAGATCTTCGACAGGATCCGCACGTCGATGGACGTCGTGACCTGGGACCCGCGCGGCTATCCCGGGCTCAGCGGCGCGGCGCTCCAGTGCGACTGGGGCTTCGTGCGCACCCCGGCGTTCCCTGCCGACCAGGCCGGGTTCGACCGGCTCGCCGCGGCGAACAAGGCCAGGGGCGACAAGTGCCGTACCACCGACCCCGAGCTCTTCGACCACATGGACGCGGCCTCCGACGCCCGCGACGCCGACGCCGTCCGCGAAGCGCTCGGCGAGGACAAGATGAACTTCCTCGGCCTGTCGTACGGCGGAACGATCGCGCAGTCCTACGCCCGGCTGTTCCCGCAGCGCGTGCGCACGATGTACGTCGACGGCACCGGCAACCACAGCCCGCGCGACTGGGGCCGGGAGCTCGGCTCCATCGCCCGCGACAACGAGCGGCTCATGGGCCGGTTCCTCGCCTGGGCGCCCGCCGGGACGGAGAAGCGCTGGCGGGCGCTGATCGCCAAGGCGGACCGCGAGCCGATCCCCGCCCCCAAGGCCGAAGCCCGCTACGACGGCACGCAGTTGCGGTCGCTCGCGTTCCTCAAGCTCCGGCCCGGCCCCACCCGATGGGGCGACCTGGTGGCGGCCATCACGGCGGCCGAGGCCGGCGACGCGTCGGCCTTCGCGCTGTCGAGCCGCCAGCCCTACCCGGGCCTGCCCGGCGGCGGCGTCAAGGAATGCCTGGACTTCCCCCGCCCGGCCACCCAGCGGGACGTCGCACGGACGGTCAAGCGGCTGCGCGCCATCGCGCCCAACCTCGGCGCCGCCTTCCCCCTCGCCTGGCACCTGCCGCTCACCTGCGCCGGCTGGCCGACCCGTGCGACCAACCCGCCCGCGCCGATGCCCCGTACGCTGCCGCCGCTCCTCGGCGCGGGCACCTGGCAGGACTACGCGTCCACCCGCCGAGTGGTCGAGCAGATCCCCGGCAGCCGCATGATCGAACACGACGGTCCCGGCCACAACCTCTTCGGCGCGATGGCCAACCCCTGCGTCATCGACCACGTCAGCAGGTACGTCACCGAGCGCCGGCTGCCGCCCCGGGGGACCACGTGCCCGTGAGGCGACGAAAAGGGAAGCGCTGGTGGATCGCGGGCGCCGTCATCGGGGTCCTCACTGCCGCCGTGGTGGTGACGGCGATCGCCTTCCCGTCCGTCGCGGCCACCGTCTGTCCCGGCTGTTACGGCCTGGAGCGGCTGCGCCCCGGCGTGTACGCCGAACCCGGCCTCCCGCAGGATCGGCGCCGGCGGGTCAGCGAGGTCGTCGAGCAGGCGAACAAGCGGGTGAGTGACTTCTTCGGAGGACGGAAGAGCTCTCCGGATCTCCTCGTGTGCCTGTCCGACGACTGCTACCGCAGGATCGGCGGCGGCGGCGAACGCGGCATCGCCGTGCTCAACCGGTCGGTGATGCTGTCCCCGCGCGGCGTCGATCCCGTGATCGCCTCGCACGAGCTGACCCACGTCGAACTTCACGCGCGTCTCAACGGTGCCGAAGTCCCGCAGTGGTTCGACGAGGGCCTCGCCGTCCTGGTCAGCGACGACCCCCGCTACCTCGCGCCGGCCGGCGACCGGTGCCTGCTCGACTCCCGTCAGCCACTGCCGGTCACGCTGGGGGAGTGGCTGCGGGCGGCGTCGGCGGATCCCCGGCTGTACGCCAAGGCCGCCTGCCAGGTGAGCCGCTGGGCAGGGACGAACGGCGGGAAAGAGGGCCTACGAACCCTCGTCGAACGGCTGTCGGCAGGACAGCCCTTCCCGGACATCCTTCCTATGCCGGCCGCCGGGCGATCGCCATCACCGTGATCAAGGCCGCGTGGCAGGCGAGTCCCTCCGCAGGAGCGCCTGGCCCACGATGACGCGTTCACCGTCGAACGTCAGCGACGGCGAGCCGTGCAGCTCGTAGCCGAGATCGAGCATCTCGCTCACCCTCCGGCAGAAGGCGGCGTCGTCGGGGCCGGTGAGAACGCGGTATCTCGGGAGCTCTTCGACGTGGGTCATGCGCGATCCTCGAGCTGGGTGGCCAGGTGGCGACGCGTGCCGGCCGTGAAGGCTGTCAGCAGCGCGTGCCCGGAATCCCATCGGCCCAGCCGGCTGGCGGAGTTGATGTGGCCCGCCAGGCCGACGCTGACATGGTGGAGTCCCCAGTCAGCGGCCAGCCGCAGCGCGACCTCCGCGGAGCAGTAGGGGTCGTCGTCACTGGAAACGACCAGGCCGGGCACGTGAAGAGGGGTCGCGTCCACGGTGGTGAAGGTGGGCGCCTCGGCGGGGAAGTTCGGTCCGGCGTTGTCCGGCGGGGCCACCAGGAGCACCCCGCGGATGTCCGGCTGATGCCGGGCGACCCAGCAGGCGGCGGCAAGACAGCCCAGGCTGTGCGCGACGAGCACCACATCGGCCGACAGGTGCTCGTCAACGGCCCGATCGATCGCCCGGCACCAGTCGTCCAGCTCCGGTTCGTCCCAGGAGGAGGGGGAGATCCGTGAGGCGGAGGCTCCCCACTCCGCCTGCCAGACGGTCTGCCAATGGTCCTCGTCGGAGCCGTTGATCCCAGGGATGATGACATAGCGCATCGCTTGTTGTTCCTTCGTCGTTCGCGGCTTCTGTCCGCGTCCAGGGCGTCAGTATGTGCGAACGATCGAGTAGAGTCGCCTACCGCTGATGGATGGAAGGTCGATGACGGGCGAGACGACGGTTTCATTGGATTCGGTCGACCATGCGATCTTGGGCATCCTGCAGGCCGAGGGGCGGCTCGGTGTCACGGAGATCGGCCGACGGGTCAACCTCTCGCAGCCGGCCGTGTCGGCGCGCATCAAGCGCCTGGAACAGTCGGGCGTCATCACCGGCTACCGCGCCGTGGTCGACCCCGCGCGCCTCGGCCTGAGCATCCACGCGGTGGTCCGGCTGCGCACCACCCATGCCCGCATCTCCGCCTGCCTCGACCATTTCGCGCGGTTGCCCGAGGTCACCGACGTCCGTCGGCTCACCGGCGAGGATTGCTTCCTGGTCGACGTGCACGCCTCCAGCGCCGGGCGCCTGGAGACCGTCGTCGACAGCATCGCCCGCTTCGGGCCCGTCACGACGTCGCTGGTGCTGCGGACCTACGAAACCAAGGCGATCACCCCGCCCCGCCCCGCCTGAGGTCAGCCTGGAGAGTACGGGGGATGCGACTGCGGTCGCACGTGGAGATCGTCACGAGTGGGGACGAGGACGGCTGCCGGCGTAGCCAGGATGGAGATCGTTTCCACGACCTCCACCGAAGGAAAGAAGCATGCCGCCAGTGAAAGGCGCCCGCATGGCGGTCGCCGCGCTCGCCGTCGCCGGCCTGTCGTCACCCCTTCCGGCCGTCGCGCAGGCGCAGCGCCAAGAGCCCACCGCAGCACGGCCGGCCCAGGAGTCCGCCGAGCCACGGCGGGCGCGGCACGAAGAGCCTGCCGGAATGCGGCAGGCGCTCGATGCCACCGTGGCCGCCGGCGCCCCCGGCGTGCTGGCCCGGATCGACGACGACCGCGGCACCTGGATCGGCACCAGCGGGACCGCCGACCTCGACACCCGCGAGCCGATGCCGCGCGAGGCGCGGTTCCGCGTCGCCAGCGTGACCAAGAGCATGGTCGCCACGGTCGTCCTGCAACTGGTCCAGGAGGGCAGGCTGAGCCTGGACGAGCCGATCGGCAAGCGGCTGCCCGGCTGGATCGACGGCGGCGACCGGATCACCGTGCGCGAGCTGCTGAACCACACCGGCGGCCTGGCCACCTACGACCGCGCCCCCGAGTTCGCCGACCCCGAGCAGTACGGCAGGCGTACCTACACCCCCCGGCAGCTCGTCGACGAGGCCGAGCGGCTGCCCAGGCCCGAGCAGGGGCGCTTCGCCTACTCCAACACCGGCTACATCCTGCTCGGGCTCCTCGTGGAGAAGGTGACGGGCCATGAGCTGAGCGCCGAGCTCGACCGCAGGATCTTCCGTCCGGCCGGGATGACGCGCTCCTACCTGCCCACCACCTGGGACGGCATCCGCGGCCCGCACGCCACCGGCTACCACCTGCCCACGGGCGCCGACCCCGGCCTGCCGGGCTCGCTGCGGCCCATCACCCGGCTGAACCCGTCCTTCGCCTGGGCCGCGTACGGAGAGGTCTCCGACGCCCGCGACCTGAACCGCTTCTACCAGGCGCTCTTCGGCGGCCGGCTCGTCGGCCGGCAGCTGCTGACGCAGATGCGCACCGGCGTCACCACGCCACAAGCCCCGATCTTCCCCCGGTACGGGCTCGGGCTGGAGTCGGTGGGACTCACCTGCGGCGAGACGTGGGGCGCGACGGGCTCGATCCCCGGCTACCAGACCTTCAGTTTCGCCGACGCCACGGGCGGACGCCGGATGACGCTGTCGGTCAACGTGCAGCGCAACGACCGGGCGGTCGCGCAGCTGTTGCTGTCCGCCGTGGACGCGCTCAACCGCTACTTCTGCGGCGAGCCGTACCGGCTGCCGGGCGGGACGGCGAAGTCGCGATAACCTCGATCAGGGCCGCGACCTCGCCCGCCTCCGCCGCGGAGACGGCGCGCAGCGGCGGGGCCGGTTCATTCGTCGTAGGAGTCGACCGGTTTCAACCGGCCAGGGCGGCCTCCAGCAGGAGGGTGCCGGCGCCCAGCAGGGCCGCGTCCCGGCCGCCCCGGGCCGGGGCGATCTCCAGGTCGCGCGTCGCCAGCGGCAGGCAGCGTTCCCACACCGCCGCCCTGATCGAGGTGAGCAGCGGTTCCGCCGCCGACAGGCTGCCGCCCACCGCCACCACGTCCGGGTTGAAGAAGTTCACCAGCACCGTCAGGACCTCGCCGATGCGGCGCCCCGCGGTGCGGGCCAGGCTCGTGGCCTCCGGGACGGCGTCGTTGACCAGGGTGACGATGTCCGCCGTGCGGGTCACCTCGATGCCGGCCTCGCGCAGGGACGCCATCAGGGCGGCGCCGCTCGCGTACGCCTCCAGGCAGTCCGGATGCCCGCAGGCGCACACGACCGAGGAGTCCGAGCGCACCCGCACGTGGCTGATGTCGCCCGCCGCGCCCCTGCCCCGGTGCAGGCGGCCGTTGACGATGACGCCGCAGCCGATGCCCGTGCCGGCCTTGACGACCATGAGGTTCTGGCTGCCGGGCCACCAGCGCGCCTCGCCCGCGGCCATCAGGTTGGCGTCGTTCTCGACGAGGATCGGCAGGTCGTAGCGGGCGGCCAGGTGGCCGGCCACCGGGAACTCGTTCCAGCCGGGCATGCGCGAGGGCGTCACCACGCGCAGGCTCGACGGGTCCACCGGCCCCGGGATGCCGGTGCCCACCCCCCGCAGGGGGATCGAGGGGGGCACGTGGGCGGCCAGCAGCTCGTCGAACGCGTCCGCGATGCGGTCCAGGGTGACCTGCGGGCCGTCCGTGATCTCGCAGCCGCGCTCCTCGATCACGAGCGGCGTGCCGCTGAGGTCCAGGAGGCCGAGGCGTACGTGGTGGGCGCCCAGATCGGCGACGGCCAGCACGCCGGCGCCGGGGGAGAGCCGCAGCCGGCGGGGACGGCGGCCGCCGCGCGAGGTGCCCGAGCCCTCCTCGGCCAGCAGGCCCGCGTCGATGAGCTCCTCGACGCGCAGCGACACGCTGGACGCCGCCAGGCCCGATAAGCGCGCGAGGTCGGCGCGGGACTCGGCCTTGCCGGTGGCGACGAGTCTCAGCAGGTCGCCCTGTGCCCCCTGCACGGGCAGCCGCTGCTTCATGTGAGATACCTACCATGTCCAGACTTCCACCGACAACGTATTGACTTGCTACGAAATCTCCCACTACGGTCCGGCCTATCTTCGAAATCGAAGGAAGTGACCGTTCATGAAGAGGTTTGTCGCCGTCGTCGCCGTCTCGCTCTTAGGGCTGGCGGCCTGTGGTGAGTCGAGTAGTCCCGCCGTGCCCGGGGCGCCGTCCGAGAAGGGCAGCGACGTCCTGGCCAAGGCGCCCGTCGCGGCGGCGGCCGACATCCTGCCCGGCTCCACCATGGAGAAGATCAAACAGCGCGGCGAGCTCCTCGTGGGCGGCTCGCTGGACGCGCCCCTGCTCTCCCAGCAGAACCCCGCCACCGGCGAGGTCGAGGGGTTCGACGCGGACATGGGCAAGGCGCTGGCCAAGTACATCCTGGGCGAGCCCAAGGTGAAGATCGTCAACTCGGCGTCGGAGACCCGGGAGGCGCTGCTCGCCAACGGGACCGTGGACGTCGTCTTCCAGACGTACACGATCACCGAGGAGCGGGCGAAGCAGGTGGCGTTCGCGGGCCCGTACTACACCTCGGGGCTGACGATCGCGGTGAAGAAGGGCACGGCGGGCATCGCCAAGCCGGAGGACCTGAACGGCAAGAAGGTCCTGGCGGGCGCGAACACACCGGCCATCCCCGCGATCAAGAAGCTGGCGCCGCAGGCGGAGATCATCACCTTCGGCAGCGACCCGGAGTGCGTCCAGGCGCTCAAGCAGGACCGGGGCGTGGCCTACGTGCAGGATGAGACGATCCTCATCGCGGACGCCAAGAAGGACCCGTCGATCGAGATCGTGACCAAGCCGTTCACCGTGGACCCGTACGGGATCGGGCTCAAGCACGGCGACGACCAGTTCAAGAAGTTCGTCAACGACTGGCTGAAGAAGACCCAGGACACCGGGGTCTGGCAGGAGATCTGGAAGAAGTCCATCGGCACCGTGGTGACCGGCGACGCTCCCCAGCCGCCGCAGATCGGCTCCGTGCCGGGGTCCTGATGTCCGTTCTCCTCGATCACCTGCCCGAGCTGTGGCAGGGGCTGATCGTGACGTTCCAGCTCACCGCCGCGTCCTTCGCGGGCGCGGCGGTGCTGGGCGCGCTCGTGTGCGCCCTGCGGGTCAGCCCCGTGCGGGTGCTGCGTGCCATCGGCACCGCGTACGTGGAGTCCTTCCAGAACCTGCCGCTCCTCGTCCTGCTCGTCCTGGCCTTCTTCGGCCTGCCGGAGATCGGCGTCAAGGCCGAGCCGCTGGTCACCGCCATCGTGGTCATCGCCGTGTACGAGGCCGCGTACGTCGGCGAGGCCCTGCGCTCCGGCGTGAACTCGGTGAGCAAGGGGCAGGGCGAGGCGGCCCGGGCGATCGGGCTGACGTTCAGCCAGTCACTCAGGCACGTGGTCCTGCCGCAGGCGCTGCGCACGGTCGTCCAGCCGCTCGGCAACATCTTCATCGCCACCACGATGAACACCGCCCTGGCCGCCGCCGTCGGCGTCGTGGACCTGACGGCCGCCGCCAACCGGGTGAACCTCGTCGAGGCGCAGCCCATCCCGATCTTCGTCGGCGCGGGCCTGGCGTACGCGCTGATCGCCGCGGCGGCGGGGTTCGTCACCGGGCGGCTCGAACGCAAGCTGGTGATCCTGCGGTGAGCGTCCTCTTCGACGAGCCAGGCCCCAAGGCGCGCAGGCGCATCCGCGTGGCGACCGTGCTCGGCGTCCTGGCCGCCGTCGCGCTCGCCGCCCTGGCCGTGCGGCAGTTCGCGGCGAACGGGCAGCTCGACGCCGCCCGCTGGCAGCCGTACGCGACCTGGCCGATGTGGCGCTACCTGCTGACGGGACTGTGGTCCACGTTCCTGGCGGCCGTCGTGTCGGCGGCGCTGTCCATGGCGTTCGGCCTGGTCCTGGCCCTGAACCGGCTCTCGCACCGCAGGTGGATCCGCCTCCCGGCCGCCGCCTACGTCGAGGTCGTCAGGGTCGTGCCGGCGCTGCTGCTGGTGTACGTGGTGCTGTTCGCGCTGCCGCGCTACGGCCTGGACCTGCCGCTGTTCTGGAAGCTGGCCGTGCCCCTGACGGCGTCGAACGCGGCCGCCTTCGCCGAGATCTTCCGCGCCGGCATCAACTCCGTCGAACGCGGCCAAACCGAGGCGGGCCTGGCCGTCGGCCTCACGCCGCTCCAGACGATGCGCCTGGTCGTGCTGCCCCAGGCGGCCCGCCGCGTGCTGCCGTCGATCGTCAGCCAGTCCGTCGGCCTGCTCAAGGACACCTCGCTGGGCTTCGTCGTCAGCTACGGCGAGCTGCTCTACAGCGGCAAGGTCCTGGCCGCCTACAACGGCCTGCTCATCCAGACGTACCTGGTCGTCGCGCTGATCTACCTGGCGGTCAACGTGTCCCTGTCCAAGCTGGCCCGCACGTTGGAGGCGCGCCAGCTCGTCACCCTCAGGAGGAGGGCCGCTCGTGCCTGATTACGCCGTGCTCGCCGACGTGATCCGCTCCGGATTCGTGGAGAGCGTCCATTACGGCAGCGCCGTCGGCCTGGACCCGTCCGGGCGCGCGGAGGTGGCCCTCGGGCAGGTGGACGCGCCGGTGCTGCCGCGCTCGTCCGCCAAGCCGTTCCAGGCGCTGGCCTGCCTGACCGCCGGCGCGGCCCTGGCGGGGCCGCGGCTGGCCATCGCGGCGGGCAGCCACACGGGCGAGGACTTCCACGTGGAGCTGGTCCGCGAGATCCTCGACGACTACGGCCTGGACTTCGGCGCGCTGGCGTGCCCGCCGTCGTGGCCGGAGGACAGCCCCACCATGTACGGGCTCATCAGGCAGGGCGCCGACCCGTCCCGCGAGCGCATGAACTGCTCAGGCAAGCACGCCGCCATGCTCGCCGCCGCCGTGGCCAACGGCTGGGACGTGCCCGGCTACCTGTCGGCCGGCCATCCCCTGCAGCTCCAGGTCCGTTCGGTCACCGAGGACCTGGCGGGGGAGAAGGCCGCGCACGTGGCGGTGGACGGCTGCGGCGCGCCGCTGTTCGGCCTGTCGCTGACCGGGCTGGCGCGGGCCGTGCAGGGCCTGGTGCTGGCTGCGCCGGGCAGCGCGCCCCGCCAGGTCGCCGACGCCATGCGCGCGCACCCCGAGTACGTGGGCGGGACCGGGCACCAGAACACCGAGCTGATGCGGGCGCTGCCGGGCGCCGTGGCCAAGGGCGGCGCCGAGGGCGTGCTGGTGGTGGCCCTGGAGTCGGGACACTCGGTGGCGGTCAAGGTCATCGACGGCAGCCCGCGCGCCACCACGGCCGTCGCCCTGGCGGTCCTGCGGCGCATGGGCTGCGACGTCACCTCGGCGGCGGCGTTCGAGCAGGTGGAGGTGCTGGGCGGCGGGGTCCCCGTGGGCCGGATCGTCGCCCGCGGGTAGGCCGCGGGAGCTCAGAGCGAGCCGTCGCAGCCGTCCGTGATGCCCTTCGCCGGGTTCTGGCCGGCCTTCTTGGCGGCCGCCGTCTTCCTGGGAGAAGGACCGGCGGAGGCGGTGGCGGCGACGGGCGGCTTCGTGTCGCCCGAGTCCCGCATCGCCTTCGCCGCGATGGCGCGGATCCTCTCCCAGTCGGGATAGCCGGTGCTGATCAGCGGCGGCACGAACTGCACGCTCGTCACCTTGGCGTTCTTGACCTTCAGCGCCAGCGGCACCAGGTTCTTGAGCATGTCCCGCGGGATGTCGGTCCTGATCAGCTCCTTGGTGGCCAGCGCGATCCGGTTGAACCGCATCAGCACCGTCGCCGGGTCCGCCTGGGTGAGCAGCGCGCCGAGCACGCAGCGCTGGCGGCGCATCCGGGTGTAGTCGTCGCTGAACGTGCGCGAGCGGGCGTACCACATGGCGTCGGCGCCCTTGAGCTTGCGCGTGCCGGCCTTGACCAGGCCCTCGTTGTACTTGCCGAACACCACGTCCTTCTCGACGGTGATCGTGATGCCGCCGATGGCGTCGATGAGCCGGGCGAAGCCCCACATGTTGACCAGGGCGTACCAGTCGACCTTGACGCCGAGCGTGTAGCCGATCGTGTCCATCAGCACCCTGGGGCCCTGGTGCTGCTTGCCGCCGAAGATCTCCGGGTGCGCGTCGGCGTACTCCCAGACGCTGTTGAGCAGGTCGCTGCGCCCGCCGCCCGGGTCGGGCGGCAGGCGGAAGCCGTTGGGGAAGTGCTGGGCCATCGGCGTGCCGGGCCGGAAGCGCACGTTCTCCAGGTTGCGCGGCAGGCTGAACAGCACGGTGTTGCCGGTCTTCACGTCGACGCTGGCCAGGTTCATGCTGTCGGTGCGGACGCCGATCCGGTTGTCGTCGGCGTCGCCGCCCAGCAGCAGGATGTTGACCCGCTGCCGCCCCGCCCACGGGTCCTCCGGCCGCGCCACGGCCCCGTCGGACGGCGGGGCGTCGGACGGGGTCTCCTGGAAGATGTCGTTGACCGTGCTCTGCAGGGTCCACACGTACTGCGTGACCACGCCGAACGGGAGCACCACCGCGACGGCGAGCAGCCCCGCGAGCGTCCCGGTGACGATCTGCCCGCCTTGTGGCAGCCGCCCCGGCCGCAGCACGATGAACGAGTGCACGATCACGGCGAACCAGGCCACGCCCAGCACGGCGGTGCTCACGATGATCGCCGTCATCCGCGCGACGAGCGTGCCCAGCAGGTTGTCGGTCGTCAGCGCGAACGCGAGCAGCGCCAGGACGCCCACGATGTAGCAGGAGATCAGGGCGAGGCCGGTCCTGCGCCAACCGGCGCGCAGATGGGCGGCCCCGGGCGCCAGCGCCGCCAGCGCCAGCCATCCGAGGACCGCTCCGGCGCTCGAGGGTTCCTTTGCCTGCCGCACGCCTTCCCCGTTTCCCCGAATTACAACCCTAGGCCTCTTACAGAGGCGGCAGCCTACGCACCAAATACGAAATATGTCTTTATCGGAGGATGAACATCAGTAGCCGAACGGACTTCACCGAGATCGAGTACGAAGTCGCCGACCAGATCGCCACCGTCACATTGAACCGCCCGGAGCGGCTGAACGCCTTCACCTTTACGATGCGGAGAGAGTTGATCTCGGCCTTCGACCGCGCCGACGCCGACGACGGGGTGCGCGCGGTGGTGGTCACCGGGGCGGGCCGCGCGTTCTGCGCCGGGGCGGACCTGAGCGGCGGCGGAGACACCTTCGCGCGCGGCGCGCACCCCGACTCGGCGGACGGGGAGCTGGTGGACGGGGTGCCGCGCGACGGCGGCGGCACGGTCGCGCTCAGGATCGCCCGCTCCCTCAAGCCGGTCATCGCCGCGATCAACGGCCCCGCCGTGGGCGTCGGGCTGACGATGACGCTGCCCATGGACGTCCGGCTGGCCTCGGCGCAGGCGCGGTTCGGGTTGGTGTTCGCGCGGCGCGGCATCGTCACCGAGGCGGCGTCGAGCTGGTTCCTGCCCCGGATCGCCGGCATCGCCCAGGCCATGGAATGGGCCGCGACCGGCCGGGTCTTCCCCGCCTCCGAGGCGCTCGAAGGGCGGCTGGTCTCGCGGGTGTATCCGCCGGACGAGCTGCTGCCGGCGGCGTACGCGCTGGCCCGCGAGATCGCCGACAACACCTCGGCCGTCTCCGTGGCCGCCATCCGCAGGCTGATGTGGTCGGGCCTGTCGGTGTCCTCGCCGTGGGAGGCGCACGCGGCCGACTCGCGCATCATGGCCGAGCTGGGCGGCGCGCCCGACACGGTCGAGGGCGTGACGGCGTTCCTGGAGAAGCGCCGGGCGGACTTCCCGATGCGGGTGAGCGAGGATCTGCCGCCCGGTGTCCCGTCGTGGCCGGACAATCCTTATGGTGTCTAGCATGTACGAGATCACCGTGCTGCAGCTGCCGGACGACTTCGAGGGCGAGGTCGTCGCGACGCTGGTCTCCAGGAAGGCGGGATCCCGCAGGGCCGTGCTCTACCTGCACGGGTTCACCGACTACTTCTTCCAGGACCACCTCGCCGACCACTACGTCCAGCGCGGCATCGACTTCTACGCTCTCGACCTGCGCAAATACGGGCGTTCGCTGCTCCCGCACCAGACCAGGGGCCTGATCAGGAGCGTCACCGACTACTTCCCCGAGATCGACGAGGCCGTCCGCATCATCAGGCAGGACCACGACGAGCTGACGGTCAACGCCCACTCGACCGGCGGCCTGGTCGCCTCCCTGTGGGCCGACCGGGTGCGCGGGCGGGGGCTGGTGCAGGGGATGGTGCTCAACAGCCCGTTCTTCGACCTGAACGTGCCCGCCCCGATGCGCATGGCCGCCGACCTGTTCAAGACGCCCCTGTCGTACACGCGGTGGCCGCTCCCGCTGGGGATCAGCACCGTCTACGGGCAGACGCTGCACCGCAGCGAGGGCGGCGAGTGGGACTACGACCTGGAGCTCAAGCCGCTGGGCGGCTTCTCCGTGCACGCCATGTGGCTGGCCGCCATCCGCCGGGCGCAGCGGCGGCTGCACGCGGGCCTCGCCGTGGACGTGCCGGTCCTCGTGCTGGCCTCCACCAACGGGCTGCGCGTACGCGACCTCGTCCCGGAGGCGCGCTCGGCGGACATCGTGCTCGACCCCCGGCACATCGCCCGCTGGTCCACCTCGGTCGGCCCGCACGTCACGTGCGTGCGCATCCCGGACGGCCTGCACGACCTGGTGCTGTCGGCGGAGCCGGCGCGCAAGCAGTTCTTCGCCGAGCTGGACCGCTGGATGGACGCCTACCTTGGGCCGCGTCCGGCGGACCAGGACACCTAGCGGGTCCGCGCCTGCGTCCACCGGTGTCTACCAGGGGAAGGAGAACAACCCGTAGTAGGCCGCCGCCACCAGCAGCAGCCCCGTGCCGCCCAGCACGCCGGCGACCGCCACGTGCTGCCAGCGGCCGGGCCGCATGCCCTCGCGCAGGGCCGACACGAACGCCGCCACGGCCGTCACCTCCTGGATCAGCATGAGCGCCGCGAGCAGCCGCACGATCAGCCAGCCGGCCAGCACGGCAGGCCAGGCGCCTGCCTGGTTGACCGAGAACAGCACCAGCAGGGTGATGAACGCGAGCACCGAGGCCAGCAGGCCCAGGCCCGTCCAGGCCATCCGGCTGAGCCGGCGCCTGATCGGGGGCCACAGCCTGGCGTTCGTCTCGACGGGGACCTGGGTGCGGCCGCGCAGGCGTACGACCATGGCCGCGACGGGGCCCGCCACGTAGCCGACGGCGGCCAGGCAGATCGTCAGCCCCAGCATCGTGCCGCCCGCGTACCAGGGGGCGGCCGGCACGTCGCTCGCCTCGAACCGCTGCACCGGCGTGGCGCCCGCCATGTGCACGGCGGGCCGCGCGGTGCCGGGCAGGCCGGTGATCCAGTTGGCCAGGGTCTCGAGGTAGCCCTTGGTGAAGGGGCCGCCGTTCACCCGCATGGCGTGGTCGCCCTTGGCCATGAAGCGGATCGTGTAGTCGTCGTTACCCGCTTTGTTCATGCCCTTGATGAGCGCCTGGGTGGACTCGACGAACGGGATCGAGGGGTCGGTGGTGCCGTAGAAGGCCAGGACCGGCTGTTTGATCCCACTTAATGCCGGCAGCGCGTCATATCTGAGGAAGTTGAAGCCGACCCCGCCCATGGCCCTGGTCAGCAGGTCGCGGGCGCCGATCGGGGCCCGCAGCCGGAGCAACTGCTCGTTCAGCGCCCAGGCGACCTGGCGCAGCGGGGAGACGTTCGGGGACGACACCAGGATCACGAACCCCACCGCCGTGCTCTTCGCCGCGGCGATCGGCACCACCCAGCCGCCCTCGCTGACCCCCCACAGGCCGATGCGCGCCGGGTCGACCTCGGGACGCGTACGCAGGAGCTCCACCATGCGCAGGGCGTCGTCGGCGAGCAGCGAGAAGTCGCGCTGGCGGAAGTTGTAGCCGATCGTGCGCTTGTCGAACGCGATCGTCACCACGCCCGCCTTGGCCAGGAACTCCGCCTGCGGCGTGAACTCCGTCCGCGACCCGTTGCCCGACCCCGACACGAACACCATCGCCGGGTGGCGTCCAGGCGTCATCGGCACCCGGAGCGTGCCGTCCAGGCGCTGGCCCTCCGCAGATACGGAGATCTCTTCCCTGCGGATGGGATCGACTGCCACCACCGGCCGCAGCTCGCTCGCGGGCTGGGCCGGAATCGTCTGGAAGGCTGGATCCACCTTGAGCGGCGGCGGATCGAACGCGGGCGGAAGCACGTATCCGACCGTCGCGAGAGCCACCAGCACCAGACCGGCGGCGACGCTCAAGGTGCCACGGCCAGTGCGCATCGGCCTCCCCATGTGCGTTGGTTTGCCCGCCGATCTTCTAGCCTACTCCCGGCCCGGGGGACAGATGAGGCCGCATTTGTCGGTGAGAACTGTTAGCTTCCTGCGACATGCGGATCCTGCACACCTCGGACTGGCATCTGGGGCGCTCGTTCCATCGTGAGAGCCTGCTCTCGGCGCAGGAGGCGTTCGTCGACCACCTGGTGGAGACGGTCCGGGCGGAGCGGATCGACGTGGTGGCGGTCGCGGGCGACGTCTACGACCGGGCGCTGCCGCCGGTCGACGCGGTCGCGCTGCTCGACTCGGCGCTCGGGCGGCTGCGCGGGGCGGGGGCGCGGGTGGTGCTGATCAGCGGCAACCACGACTCGGCGCTGCGGCTGCGCTTCGGCTCGGCCCTCTTCGAGGCCGCCGGGGTGCACGTGCGCGCCTCGCCCGACCTGGCCTGGGAGCCGGTGCTGATCGACGACGTGGCCTTCTACGGCATCCCCTACCTGGAGCCCGAGCTGGTGCGCCATGCCTGGGAGCTGCCCGACCGGAGCCACACTGCCGCTGTCACGTACGCGATGGACCGCGTCCGGGCCGACGCCGCCCGCCGCCGCGCCTCGGTGGTGCTGTCGCACTGCTTCGTCGTCGGGGGCCAGGCCAGCGACAGCGAGCGCGACATCAGCGTGGGCGGGGTGGCCCACGTTCCCCTGTCGGCCTTCGACGGGGTGTCCTATGTCGCGCTGGGCCACCTCCACGGGCGGCAGCGCATGTCGGAGACGGTGCGTTACTCGGGGTCGCCGCTGGCGTACTCGTTCTCGGAGGTCGGTCACGTCAAGGGCTCGTGGCTGGTCACGCTCGGCTCGGGGGTCGACTTCGTGCCGGCGCCGGTGCCGCGGCCCGTGGGGCGGCTGCGGGGTGACCTGGAGGAGCTGCTGACCTCTGCGCGGCACACTCCGTACGAGGAGCACTGGCTGCACGTCACCCTGACCGACGCCATCCGCCCCAGATCCGCCATGGACCGGCTGCGCGCCCGCTTCCCCCACACCCTCGCCCTCTCCTTCGACCCGGTCGGCGCCGCGCCCGCCGCCCAGCCCGTGCGGCTGAGCGGGCGGCCGGAGGCGGAGGTGGCCCTCGATTTCGTCAGGGAAGTACGCGGCGAGCCTGCCGCACGTGACGAGGAAGACCTGCTAAGACAGGCGGTCGAGGCGTCGAGGGTGAAGGAGACGATGGCGTAGATGCGGCCGCACCGGCTCTCGCTGACGGCGTTCGGGTCGTTCCCGGGCACCGAGACGGTCGACTTCGACGCGCTGGCCGAGGCGGGCCTGTTCCTGGTCCACGGGCCCACGGGGGCGGGCAAGACCACGATCCTCGACGCGCTCTGCTTCGGCCTCTACGGCCAGGTGCCCGGGCAGCGCAACGACGCCCGGAGCCTGCGCTGCGACCACGCCCCGCCCTCGGCCGGGCCCTCGGTCACGCTGGAGGTGTCCATCCGCGGGCGGTTACTCCGCATCCAGCGCTCGCCGTCCTGGCAGCGGCCCAAGCTGCGCGGGACGGGGTTCACCGAGGAGAAGCCCAAGGTCGTCGTCTCGGAGTGGCGCGGGTCGGAGTGGCAGGGCCTGACCACCCGGCTGGACGAGGCGGGCGACCTGATCGGCGGGCTGCTGGGCATGAACGCCGACCAGTTCTGCCAGGTGGCGATGTTGCCCCAGGGCAATTTCGCCAAGTTCCTGAGGGCCGAGGGGGAGGAGCGGCGCAAGCTGCTGGAGCGGCTGTTCTCGGTCAAGGTCTTCACCCAGGCGGAGTCGTGGCTGGCCGAGCACCGCAAGCTCGCCTTCCGGCAGGCGCAGGAGCTCAGGCAGGAGGTCGACTTCGCCGTCCAGCGGGTCGAGGAGGCGGCGGGCGGCGACCTGGACGGGGCCCCCTCGGTCGATGACGATCCCCTGCGGTGGGCGGGGGCGCTGCTCGACGCCGCGCGGGCCGTTGTGGGCCGGGCGGGCGAGGAGCACGAGGCGGCCGGGCGGGCCGCGCGTTCGGCGCGGCTGCGGTTCGAGCAGGCCGCCGCGCTGGCCGACCGGCAGCGCCGGCACGCCGAGGCGCTCACCATGCGCCGCACCCTTGACGAGCGGGCGGACGAACGGGCCGACCTGCAGGCCATCCTCGACGACGCCGCCAGGGCCGACCGGGTGGTGCCCCTGATCACGGCGGTCAGGCAGCGTTCGGAGGCCGCCGCCAAGGCGCGTTCCCTGGCCGCCGACGCCCTCGCCCGAGCCCGCCCCCTCCTCGCCCGGCAGCCGGAAGGCACTGCCGGCGCCGTGCGGGACGGGCGCTCGGTGGGGGAGCCGTCGGCGGGCGAGTTGGCCGCGCTGGAGCGGGAGCGGCAGGCCGAGATCGCGCGGCTGTCGGAGCTGCTCACCGAGGAGGCCCGGCTGTCGGTGGTCCGGCGTGACCTGCTGCGCGTGGAGGAGGAGCTGGCCGGGCTGGTCGGCGCCGACGAGGCCGTCGGCGCGCGGCTGGCCGCCCTGCCCGCCCTCATCGAGCAGGCCGAGGGCAGGCTGGCCGAGGCGCGCGTGGACGCCGCCCGGATCCCGGCCGCGCAGGCCGTACGCGACGCCGCCGCCCACCTGATCGAGATCGACGACGAGCTGGCCAGGCTGGCCGCCGAGCTCGACGCGCTGGCGCAGCGCGAGGCCGAGGTGTCCGCCGCCGAGGCCGAGCTGCCCGGGCGGATCGCCGACGCCGCCGCGGCCCTCGCCGAGGTGCAGGCGCAGGCGGCGGCCATCCCCGCCGCGTCCGCGGGTCTCGACGCCGCCAGGGCCGCGCTGGAGGCCACCCACCGCCGCGAAGCCCTCGCCGCGGAGCTGGAGGCGGCCGCCGCCGCCCACCAGGCGCTCGTGGACCACGCCCAGACGCTCCGCGAACGCTGGCTCGACCTGCGCCAGGCCCGCATCGACGGCATGGCGGCGGAGCTGGCCCGCGACCTGTCCGACGGCCGGCCCTGCGCGGTCTGCGGCTCCGACCACCACCCCGATCCCGCCTCCCCGGTCCCCAGCGCGCCCTCGGCCGACGACGAGCAGGAGGCCGAGAGCGCCCACGAAGCCGCCCTGGCCCAGCGCGAGGCCGCCGAACGCGCCCTGGCCTCCCTCGAGTCCCGGCACGCCGACGCGGTCGAGGCCACCGAGGGGCTGGACGTCGAGACGGCCGAGGCGCAGGTGCTGGGGGCGGAGCAGGAGCTGGCCCGCCTCCAGGCGGTGGCCGACCGCGAGCCCGCCCTGGCGGCGGCGCTCGAACGCGTCGAGATCGAGCGCGAACGGGTCAGGGACCAGGCCAGGGAGATCGCCGAGACCCTGGCCGGCCACCGCGCCCACCACACCCACCTGGAGTCCGAACGCACCCGCCTCATCCAGACGGCCCTGCTCACCGCAGACCCGGAGTCCAGCCGCCCGGACGGCACGGGTGCGCTCACCGGAGGCCCGGCGTCCGCCCGCCCGGATGGTGCGGGGGCGCTCACTGGAGACCCGGAGTCCGTTTACCCGGACGACCCGGCCCTTGTCACCGGTGGCCCGGAGTCCGCGCGTCTGGACGGGCCGGCCGTGCTGGCGCGGGCCGAGCGGGAGTTGCGCAGGCTGCGGGCATCGGCGGACGGGGAGCCGGTGCTGGCGCGGGAGGCGGCGGCGCTCAACCGGGAGCGCCTGGAGCTGGAGGAGGAGCGGCGGCGGGTCGAGGCGCGGCTGGCGTCGTACCGCACCCGCCATGAGGAGCTGAGCGGGGACGCCGGGCGGCTCGGCGCCCGGCTGGACGTGGCGCGGGGCGACGATCCCACCCTGACCGCGCGCCTGTCGAGGCTGCACGACGAGGCCGAGCTGCTGCGGGAGGCCCTGGCGGCCACGCAGGCGGCGGTGGCGGCCGTCGACGAGCTGGCCAGGGCCAGGCAGGCCGCGGAGGAGGCGGCGACCGAGGCCGGGTTCGCGGACGTGCCGGAGGCCGAGGCGGCGTTCCGGAGTCCCGCGGAGCGGGAGCGGCGGGCGGAGGCGCTGCGGCAGCTGGACGACGAGCACGCCGCCGTCATGAGCGTCCTGGCCGACCCCGAGCTGGTCGCGGCCGCCGCAGCGCCCGCGCCCGACCTGGCCTCGATCGGCAGCGAGCGCGACCGGCTGGAGGAGGCGTACACCAGGCTGTCGAGCGCGCGCGACCGGGCGGTGGCCAGGGCGGAGCGGCTGGCCCAGCTGCACGGCGAGCTGTCCGATCGCATCGAGCGCTGGCGACCGGCGGCCGAGCGGCACCGGCTGGCCGAGCGCATGGCGTCGCTGGCCAGCGGCACGTCCGGCGACAACCAGTGGAGCATGAGCCTGTCGTCGTACGTGCTGGGGGAGCGGCTGCGGCAGGTGGTGGACGCCGCGAACGAACGGCTCGACCACATGTCGGCAGGCCGCTACCTGCTGCGCCACGACCTGCGCAAGACGGCCGGGTCCCGCGGGCGCTCCGGGGGCGGGCTGGGGCTGCGGGTGGCCGACGGATGGACCGGCGTCGACCGCGACCCGGCCACGCTGTCCGGCGGCGAAAGCTTCATCACGTCACTGGCGCTGGCGCTGGGGCTGGCGGACGTCGTCACGGCCGAGGCCGGGGGCACCGAGCTGGGCACGCTCTTCGTGGACGAGGGCTTCGGCACGCTCGACGAGGACACCCTCGACGGCGTGCTGGACATCCTCGACGGGCTGCGCGACGGCGGCCGGGCCGTGGGCATCGTCAGCCACGTCGCCGAGCTGCGCTCGAGGATCACGGCCCAGCTCAAGGTCACCAAGACCCGCACCGGTTCGACCGTGTCGCTGTCGGGGGTGGGCTGAGCGGCGCGACCGGCGCGGCCTCGCGTAGATTGCTCGCACCGAACCCCGTGAAGGAGTGGATCATCCCATGCGCGTCGTCGTCACCGGAGCCCATGGCAAGGTCGGCCGAGCGGCCGTCAAGGCGCTGGCCGAGGCCGGTCACGAGGTGACCGCCGTGGATCTCACGCGCCCGATCTGGGAGCGGCACGAGCCCGGCGAACCCGCCTACAAGCAGGCCGAGCTGACCGACGCCGGGCAGGCGTACGCCGTGGTCCACGGGGCCGACGCGGTCGTGCACGCCGCAGCCATCCCCGACCCCACCGCCAACGCGCCGCACGTGGTCTTCCAGAACAACCTGATGGCCACGTTCAACATGATCGAGGCGGCGGTCCGCCTCGGCGTCCCCCGCTTCGTGAACATCTCCAGCGAGACCGTCCCCGGCTACTTCTTCGCCGACCGGCCCTTCCTGCCCGACTACGCGCCGGTGGACGAGGAGCATCCGGCCCGGCCGCAGGACCCCTACGCGCTGTCCAAGCACTTCGGCGAGCAGCTCATGGACGCCGCGGTGCGCCGCTCCGACATCAAGTGCATCTCGCTGCGGCCGAGCTGGGTGCAGCACGAGGGCAACTACGAGCGCAACATCGGACCGCAGGTCCGCGACGCCTCCCTGATCGGCGCGGGGCTGTGGAGCTACACCGACGTGTACGACCTCGCGGACGCGATCGTCCTGGCCGTCGAGTCCGGCCTGCCCGGTCACGAGGTGTTCTACATCGCCGCGCCCGACAACGCGGGCGGGCACGACTTCGCCGCCAAGCTGCGGGAGCACTACGGCGACCGGATCGAGCTGCGGCCGCTCTCCCGTACGGACTCCTCGGGCATCTCGTGCGACAAGGCCCACCGGCTGCTGGGCTGGACCCCGAAGCGGTCGTGGCGCGACTACCTGGACGAGGACGGCCGTACCCGTCAGGCGTGACGGCCGCGCTCCGTCTCAGCGTTCGAGAGAGGCGATCAGCTCCGGCAGCGTGGCCGGGTCGTGGAACAGGGTGGCGCCCAGACCGGCGAGGCGGTCAGCGGGGATGAGGCCGCCGGCGAAGGCCAGGCAGCGCATGCCCGCGCGCATCGCGGCGGTCACCCCGAACGGGCTGTCCTCCACCACCACGCACCGCTCCGGCTCGGCCCCCAGCGTGGCCGCCGCGTGCAGGAACAGGTCCGGCTCGGGCTTGCCCCTGGCGACGTCCTCGGCGCTGAACACCCGCCCGTCGAACCGCCCGGCCAGCCCGGTGACCTCCAGGCTGCGGCGGATCACGCTGTGCCGGCCGTTCGAGGCCACGCAGCTCGGCACGGTGAGCCGGTCGAGCGCCTCCTCGATGCCTCGGATGGCGCGCAGCTCGGCCTTGACCGCCGCCGTGTACTCGGCGATGAGCTGCTCGCGCCAGCCCTGCGGCGTCTCGCCCACCTGCTCGTCCCAGTAGTCGTTCGTGCAGCCCACGAACCGCTCGATGTACTCGGTCTCGTCAATCGACCAGCCCAGGCGGCGCAGCGCCGCCGTGCCCACGCGTACGGAGATCGGCTCGCTGTCCACGAGCACTCCGTCGCAGTCGAAGATGACAAGATCGACAGTCAAGACCGTTCCCTTCAGAGGTGTCTTTTCGCAGGTGATAGCTTCTTCGTATCGCTTCACAAGACGCTATTCCGCATAGTGAGACAAATATGACAACGTCCCCCCAAGTCGCCGCACCCAGCCGGTCAAGGATCGCGGCCGCCAGCCTCATCGGCACGGCGATCGAATTCTATGATTTCTACATTTACGGGACCGCGGCGGCCCTGGTGCTCAACACCGCGTTCTTCCCCGGTATGGACCCGGTGGCGGGCAACCTGGCGGCGTTCTCGACCTTCGCGGTGGCGTTCCTGTCGCGCCCGCTCGGCTCGGCCCTGTTCGGGCACTGGGGCGACCGGGTCGGCCGCAAGTCCATGCTCGTGGTGTCGCTGCTGGTGATGGGGCTCTCCACGGTCGCCATCGGGCTGCTGCCCGGCTACGCGGCCATCGGCGTGATCGCGCCCGTGCTGCTGGTGCTGCTGCGGTTCACGCAGGGCATCGGGCTCGGGGGCGAGTGGGGCGGGGCGGCGCTGCTGGCCACCGAGCACGCGCCGCCCGGCCGGCGCGGGCTGTACGCGATGTTCCCGCAGCTCGGCCCGTCGGCCGGGTTCATCGTGGCGAACGGGCTGTTCCTCGTGCTCGGGGAGACGCTCAGCGACGAGCAGTTCGGGGCGTGGGGGTGGCGGCTGCCGTTCGTGGCCAGCCTGCTGCTGGTGATCGTCGGCCTGTACGTACGCCTCAAGATCTCCGAGACGCCGGTCTTCCAGGCGGCCATGGACCAGCGCCGGATCGCCAAGGTTCCGATCGCCGGCCTGCTGCGGCACCAGTGGCGGCGCGTGCTCCTCGGCGCCGGCGCCATGACCGTCGCCTACACCCTCTTCTACACCGCCACCACCTACTGCCTGGCGTACGGCACCACCGCGCTCAAGATCCCGAAGACCACCATGCTCGGCCTGACCATGGTCGGGGTCGTGTTCATGGCCGCGGGCACGGTGGCCTCCGCGATGGTCTCCGACCGGCTCGGCCGCCGCCGCACCCTGCTCACCGGGACCGGCGTGGCCGTCGTTTGGGGGCTGGTGATGTTCCCGCTGATGGAGACCGGGTCCGTGCTCCTGGTGGGCGTGGCGCTGGCGGGGGCGCTCGGCCTGATGGGGCTGGTCTTCGGGCCGATGGGCGCGTACCTGCCGGAGCTCTTCAGGACCCAGTACCGCTACAGCGGCGCCTCGGTGGCCTACAGCCTGGGCGGCGTGCTCGGCGGCGCGGTGCCGCCCCTGGTCGCCACCAGCCTGCAGGCCAGCGGGGCAGGCGTGATGGGCGTCGGCGCCTACGTCTCGGCGATGGCCCTGCTGAGCCTGCTCTGCCTGCTCGCCCTCCCCGAGACCGGCGACGACAGTCTCTGAGCTTGCCTTCTTCGGCTGGTGGCGGTTCAACGGCATGGCGGGTCTGTCTGCGATTTGCCCGTCAGGATGAGCTTGGTTTGCCACCTGACAGCCCGGTCAGATAGGAAACCTGCGTGCTGAGAGGTGACAAGGTCGGGCTCAGGGCCCGGCACGACGACGACATTCCGATCCTGCTGGCCGAGCTCTACGACGACGTGGTCAACGCCTCGCGGGCCGAGGGCCGGCCGTGGCGGCCGATCACCCCCGGCTCGAAGGATCCGCGGCTCGTGGTCGACGACAAGGAGCAAGGGCACGTCCCGTTCTCGGTCGTGGAGCTGGACGGCGGCACGCTGGTCGGCACCGCGACGTTGTGGGGGATCGACACCCACAACCGGTCCGCGCACATCGGGCTTGGGCTGCTGCCGTCGGCCCGCGGCAGGGGCTACGGCACCGACGTGGTCGCGGTGCTGTGCCACTACGGTTTCGTCGTGCGCGGTCTGCAGCGCCTGCAGATCGAGACGCTGTCGGACAACGCCGCGATGCTGCGCTCCGCCGAGCGCAACGGTTTCGTCCGCGAGGGCGTGCTGCGCTCCTCGGCCTGGGTGATGGGCGAGTTCCTGGACGAGGTGCTGCTCGGGCTCCTTTCCGAGGAGTGGAAGCAGGACTCGAAGGCCAACCGCTGATCTTCGCTTTCGGGACTTCGCGAAGATGCCGGGATGTGGCTGGGTGCAGCCGGTCAAGTGATGCGGCGCGGTTTGGTGCCCTCGCGGTGATGAGCCGGGCGTTCGTGGAGTTCGCCGGTGACCCTCCGTGGCGGGGCGCGGGCCGGTCCTTGGAGCCGGGTGGTCGTCCGCGGCCGGCCGGGGTCATCTGGTGCTCGGCCTTCTCACTGTGACCGGCGGTGGAACGACCAGCTAAGGGTTCTCGTATCCGGGGAAGAGCAGCGACAACTCGCGCGGATACGCGGCGATCAGGCGCAGCTCGTCGTCCGTGAGGGGGCGGCCGGTCATGGCGTTGCAGAGCTGAACCAGCCGGAACGCCAGGTCCTCCTCGCGGACCTCCACACCCAGCCCGTCCATGACGTGCCGGAAGCCCGCCTTGCCGCCGTACTCGCCGGTCAGCACCACCCGGCCGTCCCGCGTGTGCCAGTCCTGCGGGAACGGGCCCAGCGAGGCCTCGTCGTACAGCTCGTAGTTGCCGTGGTCCTTGAGCGCGCCGTCGGCGTGGATGCCGCTCTCGTGCGCGAACGCGTTGCGTCCCACCCCGACCTGGCTGTACGGCAGCGGCTGCCCGAACGCGTAACCGGCCCACAGGCCGAACCTGCGGGCCCATGACAGGTCGAGGGCGTCGCCGATCTCCGCGTTGAGCCCGAAGCCGTGCTGAAAGGCCAGGATGGTCGAGAGCAGGTCGGCGTTGCCGGAGCGCTCGCCGATGCCGTTCACGCACGTGTTGATCCACGCGTCCTGCCCCGCGTCGAGGTCACCGAGGGCGCCCGAGACGGAGTTGGCCACGGCCATGCCCAGGTCGTTGTGGCAGTGGGTCTCGACCGGCATCGCGGTGGCGGCGGCCAGCTTGGCGAAGCGCTCGCGGATCCTGTCGGGCGTGTCGCCGCCGATCGTGTCGCAGTAACGCACCCGGTCGGCGCCCGCCTGCTTGGCCGCCAGCGCGAACTCCAGCAGGAACCCGTCGTCCGTCCTCGAACCGTCCTCGGCGTTGACCCCCACGCTCTCGGCGCCCGCGGCCTTGGCCGTGCGCACGGCGGCCGTCATCTCCCTGATGATCGCGTCCCTGTCCAGCCGTCCCCGGAACTTGTTCTGGATCATGTAGTCGGACGTGGAGATGGACAGGTTGTAGTGCTTGAGCCCGAGCGGGGCCGCCTTCTCCACGTCCTGCGGCACGCCCCGGCACCAGCCCGACAACCGCAGGCCGCCGAACGCCCCCGCCTCGGCCAGCGCCACCTGCGCCTTGACGTAGGGGACCTCGTGGAACAGGAAGGGGAACCCGATCTCGGACTGCGCCACGCCGAGCTTGGCCAGATAGAAGTTGACCATGGTCTTGCCGAACTTCGACAGGCCGGTGCGCGCGGTCTGCACGCCGTCCCGGTTGGTCACATCGAGGAAGTGAACTTTTGGCATGCCCTCACGTTGACATGGTCTTTCAACGTGTATCAATATTGATTTTCATCAACCATCAGCTGTCCGTTCGGAGGGATCCGCCGGCGTGGAGTGGATCGACGCGGCCACGGCGGCCGAGCGTCTCGGCGTCAAACCGGCCACGCTGTACGCGTACGTGAGCCGGGGGGTGCTGCAGCGGCGGCACAGCGAGGACGGGCGGCGCAGCCTCTTCTCGGTGGAGGAGATCGAGCGCCTCGCCCGCCGCGGCCGCCCCCGGAGCCAGCCGCCGGAGCTCGTCATCGAGTCGGCCATCACGGCCCTGGGCGTGGACCGGCCCCACTACCGGGGGCTCGACGCGCTGGGGCTCGCGCTGACCAGCGACTTCGAAACGGTCGCCGCCTGGCTCTGGACCGCCGACCCATCCCTCTGGCACCCTCCCACCCCGCCACACCCACACCCGCCCGCCACCGCCACCACCCCGCCGCACCCACGCTGGTCCACCACGTCAGCCACATCGCCGCACCCAGGCTCGTCCACCACTTCCGCCACATCTCCGGGCCCACAGCCGCCCGCCACCGCCACCACCCCGCCGCACCCACGCTGGTCCACCGCGCCCGCCACATCTCCGGACCCACAGCCGCCCGCCACGCCCGCCCACCGAGCGGCCCCGCCCTCGTCGGCCACGCCCGCGCATCAAAGGGACCTGCACCCGTCCGCTACGCCGCCGGACCCGCGCTCGCCCGCAGCGCCCGCTCACCAAGGGGACCCGCATTCACCCCCAGCCCCCGCTCACCAAGGGGACCCGCGCGGCGTGGCGGGAGGTGCCGTCCCCGGGGATCAAGCCGTCGCTCATCCCGGCGCGAGCGCTCAAGGGGTGCGGGTTCGGTGGCCGGAGCCGTGGCGTTGCGAGGCCGACGCGCTGCGGGCGGCCGTGACCGCCCAGCGCGGCCTCCCCGATGACCTCCTGCCCCTCGACCGGCTGCAGGTGATCACCACGGTCCTGGGCGCCTCCGACTCCCTGCGCTACCAGCTCGACCCCACCTCCGTAGCCGCGACCGGCCGCCGCATGATCGCGGGCCTCGTCGACGCGCTCCCGCAGCTCAGCGAGCCCCAAGGCGACTCGATCGCCGAGCGGCTCTGGTCCCGGCTGTGCCCGCGCCCCGGGACCCCCGGGCTCCTGAACGCCGTCCAGGCCGCCCTGGTCCTGCTCGCCGACCACGAGCTCGCCGCCTCCACCCTGGCCGCCAGGGTCGCCGCCTCCGCCAAGGCCGACCCGTACGCCGTCGTGCTGACCGGGCTCGGCGTGCTGGGCGGCCCGCTGCACGGCGGCGCGTCGTACGGCGCCGAACGCCTGCTGGCCGAGGTCGCCGAGCCGCGCCAGGCCGCCCGGGCGATCGCCGAGCGGGTACGTCGTGGCGAGCGCATCCCCGGCTTCGGCCACAGCGTCTACAAGAACGGCGACGCGCGCGGCGCCCTCCTGCTCGACCTGGTCAAGGAGGCCGCGCCGGGGCACGAGCGGATCGCCGCGGGAGTGGCCGTGCTGGAGGAGATGCGCAGGCGCCGCCTCCCGGAGCGCAACGTCGACTTCGCCCTCGCCACCCTCACCGCCGTCAGCGGCATGGTGAGCGGCGCGGGCGAGGCCATCTTCGCGGTGGCCAGGGTGGCGGGGTGGCTGGCGCACGCGATGGAGGAGTACGACCGAGGCGCCCTCCTCCGCCTGCGCGCCTCCTACACAGGCCCGCCCGTCAAGTGAGTGGCGCCGCCTGCGCGCCTGCTACTGGGGTCCGCCCGTCAGGTGAGTCGCGCCTGCTACCGGGATCCGCCCGTCAGGTGCGTCACGCCTCCTACCCAGATCTCCCCGTCAGGTGAGCCCCGCCGCCGTCCTGTCGACGTAGGCGGCCAGGGCGCGCACCCGTTCGGCGTGCTGGTCGTGCCCGACGATCACCGGCGGCTCGTTGTACGGCATCGCGTCCGACGAGCGCCGCAGCTTGATGTACTGCCCGCAGGCGTCGATCGCGTACGGCTCCATGTCGTCCTGCAGCGCCCCGATCACCGTGATCCCGTACGTCTCCCCGATCCGCCTGAAGAGCGCGACCGCCTCCCTCCGGTGCTCCTTGCCCAGGTTGCGGCCGAGTTCGTCGAGCACCAGGCACAGGTGACCGCCCCCAGACGAGGCAATGGCCGCCGCGCACACCAGCTTGACGGCCTTCTCGTCCATGAGCGCGGTGTTGGCCCGCCGGTTGTACGGCACGAACCCCTGCCCCTCGCCCCGCCGCCACTTCGGCGTCACCCGCCACTGCCAGCGCTGCTCGGGATCGGCCGGCGCGGGCGGCACCGGGAACTCCAGCGTCGCTCCGTAACCCCCGTACGACGTGTCGAGCTTCTCGAACTCCTCGGCCACCCGCGTCAGCCGCGCCTTGATCGCCGCCGTCAGCGCCGCCCGGTGCACGGCCGTCGACTGCGCCGCCTCCTCGGCGCCCCTGGCCGCCGCCGACAGGTCGCGCTGCCGGGAGACGACCTGCGCCTCGATCTGGCGGCGCTGGTGCCGTTCGTACTCCTCCTGGCCCCGCAGGTAGGAGGCCAGCGCTCCGCACACCGCCGCGAACGTCGCCTGCTCCCGCGCCGTGCTCCCGCCCCGCTCGCTCAGCAGGAACCGCAGCTCCTCGGGAATCTCCGCGTCCTCCTCCGGGAACGTGTCGCGCAAGGCCTGGTCGAAGTGGCGTTCGGCGACCCGCCACCACTCCTCGGCCGCCCGCGGCCGCTCCTCCTCGGGCAGCGCGTTCAGCCATTCGCGAGCCGTCTCGACCGTGCCGCCCCAGTCGGCGGCCAGCGCGTCCAGCTTGAGTGACTCGCGCTCGGCGACGACCTTGGCCTCCTGGTCGCGGGCCTGCGTCCGCTCGGTCTCGTGCCGGTGCCGGCGCCCCTCCAGGCGTTCGATCTCCATGTCCCTGGTCCTGGCCCGGAAGTCCAGCGCACCGGCGTGTCGCTCGGCCTCGGCCACCTTCGGGGCCAGCTCGCCGATCGCCGCGTTCAGCTCGGTCAGCCTGGCCCGCCGCTCGCCCAGCTTCGCCTCCAGCTCGGCCAGGCGCACCCCGGCCCTGGCCCCTTCCAGCCGCCGCTGCGCCTCCGCCACGTCCTCTTCTCCGTCGCGTACGGCCTGCGCCGCCGTCTCCTGGACGTCCTTGGCCCGGTTGAGCCGCAGCTCGGCGGCCTTGATCCGGGCCTCCCGCCCGGTGGCCACCCCGTCGAACGCCCCCACGACGCTCACCCCGGCCGAGCTGACCAGCACGGACCCGGGCAACTCGGCCAGAGCGGCAGCGGCGTCGTCGAGCTGCGCGGCATCCACGATCACCGCATGCTCATTCGGCCACCCCCGCAAATCCCCCAACGCCACCCCGGCCAACCGCCCGCCGACGCCACTGGCCGAGCCTCGTCCAGCGCCTTGCGCCGTACCAGCGTCTTGCGCGCCGCTGCCTTGCGTGGTGCCGGTACCTTGCCCGCTGCCTTGCTCGCCGCCGTCGCCGGCCATTTCGCTTCCGAGGCCCTGCCCGACGACCTCACCCGCCCTGCCCCCGGACGCCTTCCCGTAGCGTGCTTTGAGGGCGGCGCCGAGCGCCTCGGCCTCACCCGAACCAGAAACAGCCCCAGGCGCGGCCCCGGCTACCTCAGGGGAGACCCGGGTCGCACCAGAACTCGCCCCGGCCGCACCAGAGGCGGCCCCCGTCGCACCAGAACTGGCCGCGGTCGTACCAGAAGCGGGCCCGGTCGCTTCAGGGGTGGCCAAGATCGCACGGGTTGCCCCGCGAAGTGGGCGGCCTCCGCCGGAGGAGTGCGCCGGAGGGGTGTGGGCGGCGTCGCGGGCCTGTTCGGCCACGTCGAGCGCGTCCAGCAGGCCGGTGGCGCCGATGCCCGCCGCCGCCAGCGCGTTGAGCTGGGCCGCCGCCGGACCGCCCTCGGCGTCGTCCAGCGCCGCCTGCGCCGAGGACACCTCCTGGTCGGCCACCCCGAGCGCCTTGAGCGCCTCGTTCAGCCGCAGCCGGACCTCCTTCAGCTCCCGCTCCGCCGTGGGCACGTCACGCCCGTCCGCGAACCTGCGCGTCTCCTCCAGCGCCGGGATCAGGCCGCGCAGCTCGTCGGCGGAGTTCTCGGCCACCGCACGGTCGGCGTCCAGCTTGGCCGCCCGCGCCTGCAGCGCCGCCAGCTCCTTGCGGGCCTGCGAGACCTGCCTGTCGAGGGTGTCCTCCCGCAGCGTGCCGATCTCCGCCTTGACCATGGCGATCGCCTCGGTCGCCGCCTCACCGGCGGCGTGGTGCCGTTCGAGGTCGGCGGCCAGTGCCTCGTCCTTGCCCGCCGCGTCGGCCAGCTTGCGCGCCTGCCTGCCGCGCCAGCACCGCAGCGCGTCCGCCAACCGGATCCTCGCCTGATCACGCCGGTCGAACGTGGTCAGCAGCGCCTTCGACTCCGTCTCGAACTCCGCCAGCCGTTCGGCCGCCTGCGCGGCGCGCACCCGCTTGGCGTGCTCGTCGCGACGGGCCTCCCGCTCCTGCTCCAGCTCGGCGTCGAGGCCGGTGAGGGCCGCGATGGCCTCGAAGACGCGTTCGGGCGAGATCTCGTTCAGCGGCTGGGAGAGCAGGTTCGTGGCGACCTTGCTGCGTACGGACGTGGACAGGAACGACACGCACCTGACCCGGTCCCCGTAGAGCACCTTGGTGAGGTCGCGCGCCACCACGTCGCGCCGCCCGGCCGATTTCGGCAGCGACGCCCAGATCTCGTCGGCCCGGGCCACCCGCTCCGCCTCGGACGGGGAGGCCGCCAGATGCACCCCTTCCCGCCACCGGATCTCCAGGTGCGGCGCCTCCTGGTTGACCTTGAGCCACACGGTGATCGCCCCGCCCGAGGTGTCGGGCACCTCGAACAGCTCCCCACTCAGCTCAGCCCCGGTCACCTGACTTTCAAGTACGAACTCCCCGCCACCACCACCGGTAACACCACCGCCACCTGCGACGGCGGCACTACCGGCACCACCGCCACCCGCAACGCCCCCGCCACCGGGAATGCCCCCGCTACCGGTGACGGCCGCGCCACCCGCAACGACCCCGCTACCGGTGACGGCCGTGGCACCTGCAACGGCCGTGCGACCTGCTCCGGCCGCGCCACCCGCGATGGCCGCGCCACCTCCAACGGCCGCGCTCCCCCTGGTCGCGCCGCCCAGGGCCGCGGGGTCAGCTTGGGTGGGGTCCGATGCGGCGCCGCCCGCCGCGCCGGCCGGAACGGCGCTCGCCGCCGCCTCCGCCGCGTCGTACGGGGCGAAGCCGTTCATGCCGGGCGGGCCGAAGACGCCCACGATGTAGCCATGGTCGGCGCTCGCCCACTGGCGGGACCCGGCGCCGCTGGCCAGTTCGGCGTTGAAGAGCAGCTCCGACACCGCCTTGGCGCCCGAGGCGAAGCGCCACTGCTCGTCCCCCAGCAGCGCCGTGATCGAGGCGATGAACGATGACTTGCCCGCGCCGTTGGAGTCCTTGGGCCCGGCGCCCGCCACGACGATGAGCGTGCCGGGGACGGTGGGCACCGGATGGGTGGAGAGCCGCGAAATGTTGACCGCCTGCACAGCGATCAGCACCCGATCTCCGACGACGTTCTCCACCTGCGACACCGTTAACCCCCGTAGTCCTTCCATCCGTCATGACGCTGAATTCGTGTGCTGTTGCGGCGGTCACTTCGCCGATCTTCGGGCTCGTACGGCGGACGCCAGCGGCGTGTTGGGTCCGGCCGCCAGGATCAGCTCCTCCTGCAACCGTCGCCGAGCCGCCGGAGTGAGCCGGTGGAACTGCGGGCCCGGCACGTAACCGCCCGCCTCCTCGCCGGCCTTGACCTGCCCCAGCAGCCCCGCGTGCCGCAACGTTCGCAACGCGGCCTCCAGCTCGCCGATCGGCAGCTGGGTGTGGCGGCGCAGCTCGTCCACCGGCGTGGGGTGCGGCGACAACCACGAGTCCTCGGGCAACAGCCCCTCGGCCCGGGGGATGGCGACGGAGTGCACCAGGACGAGCGTCAGCACCGCCCGCTCGCTCACCCCCAGCCGCGCACCCGCCGGGACGGCGAAGCGGCCTGCAGGACCCACCGCTCGCGCGCCCACCGGATCGCCACCGTTCCGAGGATCGCCGCCGCTTCCCGGATCGCCACTGCTCCCCGGATCGCCACCGCCCGCCCGATCGCCGCCCTCGCCCGCCCCCCCGGCGACAGCCGTGCCCGTGGGGGAGAGGCTCTCGATCGGAGCCGGGCCAGCACCGGCGGCAGGAGTCCCCTGCACGGCTTCGCCCGGGACATCGTGCGGGGCGTCGCGCCGGGCTCCGTGTGGGATCTCGTGCGTCGCTTCGCGCGGAACCTCCTGCGTGGCTTCACGCGCGCCGATCTCGTGCGCGGCCTTGTGCGGGGTGTCGGTTGCGGACGTCGTGAGGGCGGCGGCCTGGATGTCGTCGTAGCCGGAGGTCCAGCGGTCGCGGTGCTGGATGAGCGTACGGCCGCGCCTGGCCAGCATCTCGCTCAGCGTGTGGCGTAGGGCCGGGTCGCGCAGGGCGGCGAAGCGCACCTCCTGCACCGGCTCGGCCGCGTGCTCCACCACCATGAACGCCGCCACCAGCTCCGCCCGGCGCCGCTCGTCATAAGCCCCCAGCAGATCGTCGAACTCGGCGGACCCGCCCTCGACCCGCCCCCCGAGCCCCGCCTCCGGGTCGGGGACGGTCTCGGCCGGGTGGGCGGCGGCCACGATGTCGGCGTCGCCGACCACGGTGAGCTCGGGACGCTCGGGCTCGGGCAGGCGGCGGACCAGCTCCTGCAACTGCGCGTGCGACTCCACCGGCCACAACGCACAGCGCGGGCCGAGGGTGACCACGCCGTCGTCCACGACGATCCACGCGGAGTCGTGCAGGCGCCGCATCGCGCCGATCGCCCAGTTGCGCATCAGGTCGTCGGTGCGGCCGATCAGCGCCCGGTACGTGTCGAGCACCAGCTCCACGGGCGCGGGCTCACCCGGCCACGGGTCCACGGACAGGTCGGTCCAGCAGCACTTGAGCACGGCCGCCAGCACCCGCCGGGTCTCTCCGGACCGCTCCACCGGAACGGGCGCAACCTGGTACTCCTCCAGCAGCGACGGCGTCACCCCGTCGGGCCACACCGGCAGGGCCTGCCCGGTGGCGTCGGATCGTGTCAGTCGCACCATGCCCGGCGGCGCGGGCTCCCCGGCCGCCAGCCACAGCGGCCCACCCGACCGCACCCGCACATGCGCGGCGGGCCCGTCGAGGGCACCCGCCCGAGCCCGGACCCGCGCCTTCGCGGCGCCCTTCGAACGCGAGCGGACTCCTGCCCCCTGGCCGCCGCTCTCGCCAACGGTGGCCGGGCGGGTGCGGACTTCAGCGTCGGCCCGTGCAGCCGCCTCCACGGTCTGCGGGTCCTCCGAAGGCTGCGGGGCCTTCGGGGTTTGCGGTGCCGGGGCCGGTGGGTCGGCGGCCAGGGCCTCAGCCCGAGCGGCGGAGGCGCCGCCCGCCGAGAGCGCAGGCGCGTCGGGCGCGGACGTTTCCAGGCGGTCGGCTCCCGGGAGGACGGCTTCCGAGTCGTCGGGCCCTGGGCGGTCGAGCTCCGGCTGAGCGGGGTCCGGGTGGGCGGGGTCCGGCTGAGCGGGGTCCGGGTGGGCGGCGTCCGGGCGGGTGGGGTCCGGGTGGTTTGGGGTGGGCATCAGGTGCGCTCCAAGTAGCCCTGGGAGAGCCAGGCCGGCTCGCGGTCCGGGTCGATCGAGAGCCCGTCGGACCACGCCAGCCGGTAAGGCAGCTCAGGCCGCAGGTCCACGGTCGTCAGGTCGGCCAGCACGCGTCGCGCCGAGGGCCAGTCGGAGCCCAGCACGTCGGCCAGCGCCACCCGCGGGGCGTCGCCCAGCAGCGACTCCGCCACCTCCCTCAGCCGCTCCATGGCCGCGCTGAGCGAGGTGTCGAGCGAGTCGCCGGGACCGGGGTCGGGGAGGTTGGAGCGCGGGGGGGTGGGCTGGGCGGGAGCGGGGCGCGGGGCCTCGTCCACGGCGCGGGCGATGGCGGCCGGATCGTGCCAGGGCGCGGGCACGTCGAACACGAACCCGTCGAGCACCGCCGCCAGCTGCTCCCGCGTCGCGGTCTGCGAGAACGTGCGCCACGTCTCCGTGGGCAGCAACGTCAGGTTGCGGGTGGTGCCCGCCGAGTCGGCCAGGCGTCCGGCGGCGCGGCGGGAGGCGTCGCTGTAGGCGTAGATGGCCGCCCGCAGGTCGGTGCAGACCCGGTCGAGCTCCGGCCAGCGGGTCAGGATGGTGCCGTGCAGACTCTGCGCGCGCCGGGCGATCTCCTCGGTGCCCCACAGCTTGGGCGCCTGCTCGCGCAGCTCCTCGATGGTGCCCGTGGTGAGCGTGATCAGCTCCAGCGCCCACAGCCGGAACGCCCGCGCCAGGTTGACCGCGCTCTGCCTGGCCTCCTCCATCGTGGTGCGGGGATCGGCGACATTGAGGTCTTCGAGCGCCAGCAGCCGGTGCATCTCCGACTGCCCGCCGTCGGACATCATCCGCCGGATGAACATCAGCCCGACGACACTCGTGAACGAGGCCCGGTAACGCAACTGGTTGGGCTTGGGGAACACCTCGCGGACGGCCCCGAGCCCCTTGAGCACCCGCAGCCGGTTGTCGAACTGGTCGCCCGGATAGGCCCGGCACGCGAAGCGCATCTGCTCGTGCGTCAGCCACTCCTCGCCCGCCTCCGCGAACGCCGAGAACAGCGTCTCGGCGATGTCGACCAGGGCGGGGTCGTCGACGACCGCGCCGCTGTCGCGCGCCAGCGCGGCGAACATCCGGCGGTAGGTCGACAGGACCGCCTCGTCGGTGAGGACTGCGTCGAGGGTCAGGGGCTGTTCGGACACGGGCACTAAGGTACGGCTTCGCGCCGACAGTCTCGGCACACCACAATCACCTCAGGAGTCCTACCAGCCGGTACATACGCACAAGCGACCGGTGAGCGCTAGTGTGATGCCCGATAATACGGGGGCAAACGCTCTGTAATCGTACATACGGGGTGAGTTACGCGTGCAGTTGCGCATGCTCCGAGAGGACCGAACCACGGCCGTGATCGCCGGCGTGGCCGCCGTGGTCCTGGTGGCCGCGGCGGCGTGGTTCGGCGTGGGCGTGTCCAGCGCCAATCCGAAGCTGGCCGACGTGGGCGCCTGGCTCTGGACCCGGGCCAAGGGCAAGATCGTGCACGTCAACGGCCTGTCCGGCGAGGTCGACGGCTACCTCGACGACAAGGCCGGCCGACAGCTGCGCGTCGTGCAGGACGGCGGGAACGTGCTGCTCGTCGACGACGCCACCGGTTACGTCAGCCGGATCGACCCCAGCCAGCTCACCGTCTCCCAGACCCGCGACCTCGGCGCGGCCGGGCTGCAGCTCGCGGTGTCCGGCGACACCGGGTACGCCGTGGACCCGGCGTCCGGCAAGGTCCAGCGGATCGACCCGGTCACGCTCAACGCCGTCGGCGCCCCGATCACCCTCCCAGGACCGCTCGGCGCGGCCCGCATCGACGGCGGCGGCCGGCTGTGGGTCCCCGTGACCGCGAAGGGCCAGGTCGTACCGGTGTCGAACGGCGCCGCGGCGAGCCCGCTCAAGGTCGGCGAGCCGGGTGAGGAGCTCGCGGTCACGATCGCCGGCGGCCTGCCCGTCGTGGTCAACAGCCGGGCCGCCACCGCCACGGTCATCGGCTCGGACGGCGGCGTCGGCGAGATCACCCTGCCCAAGGGCGTGGCCCAGGCCGCCAAGGGCGGCGCGCTCACCCCCGCCACGACCGAGGGCTCGCTGGTCCCGATCCTGACGCCCGGCGGCTCGGGGCTGCTCGTGGTGATCGACACCTCGTCCAACTCGGTGCTGAGCACCAAGTTCGAGTCGGACGACCCCGCCAAGCTCGGGGTGCCGCAGGTGCTCGGCACCAAGGTGTACGTGCCCGACCAGGGCAAGGGCTCTCTCATCGTCTGGGACAGCGCGGCCGGCGGCCGGCCCACCACGCTCCAGGTGACCCAGGCGCCCGGCCCGGTGGACGTGTTCGTCAAGGACGGCCTGCTCTGGGCCAACGACGAGAACGGCGACAAGGCGGTCGTCATCGACCCCGAGGGCCGCAAGCACGACGTCGACAAGGACGACTCCGACGTACCGGGACCGACCAGCACGCCCAAGCCCAAGCAGACGCCGCGCCCGGACCCGTCCAAGACGGACACCAGGCCCGACCCCGTGCCGACGAGGTCCGAGCCGCGTCCCACGCAGACCCGTGAGGCCGAGCCGACCCGCGAGGCCGAGCCCACGCCGACCCCGAGCCGCGGGCCCACCAGATCGCCCACGCCGACCCCGTCGGCCGGCGCGCCGTCCGCGCCCAGCGCCGTCAGCGCCAGGTCCGGGCCCGGCAAGGTGACGGTGACCTTCAGCGCGTCCACCGGCGGCAAGGTCGAGCGGTACACGCTGAAGACCTCGTCCGGCGCCGGCCGGTCCGTGCCGCAGTCGGTGGACGCGAACGGGCCGTTCCAGTTCGAGTTCACGGGCGGGGACTGCGCGAACGAGTACACGTTCGTGGTGGTCGCGCACTGGTCGGGCGGCGAGGTCGAGTCGCAGCCCAGCGCCGGGGCCAAGCCCTGCGTGGCGCCCGGCTCGCCGACCGGCTTCGCCGCCAAGGCCAAGAACCGGGGTGCCGAGCTGAGCTGGAGCGCCCCCGCGAACGCCGACGACGGCGTCACCTACGAGCTCACCGGCGCGGCCACCAACGACGGCATCAAGGGGACGTCGTTCACGGTGGACGGGCTGAAGAACAACCAGAAGCACGCGTTCAAGCTCAAGGCGAAGAACGCGGCGGGGGAGAGCCCGGACGTGGCCACGACCGAGGTGGACCTGGCCTACCCGAGGCAGCAGTACAAGAACAAGAACAACGACCAGACCAACACCCTGATCCGGCCCGCTCCCGCCAAGAACGGCACCGACAACGTCGGCAAGATCCCGCAGGGCCAGTACATCACGGTGACCGTGATCTGCCAGGTCAAGGGCCAGTCTGTCACCGAGTCGCAAGACGGCAGCACGAGTGACATTTGGAACAAAGTTGAAACGCAGTACGGGAACGGGTGGCTCAGCGACACTCTGGTGGCGACTCCGGACGGCGGCTTCCCCGAGGGGCCGCTCTTCGAGTGCACCGACTGAGGAGGGGGGCTCAGTTGACTCAGTACAACTACCAGGACCAGTTCGAGCAGACGGTGCAGCCGTACCAGCAGCAGGGGCCCGAACAGTCCTACCAGCAGCAGCCGCCGCAGCAGAGCGCGCAGCTGGCCGGGCAGTTCGCGCAGCGCTTCCAGCTGCTCGCCGGCAACATCGAGCGCATCATCAGGGGCAAGCACGAGGCGATCGAGCTGGCGCTGATCTGCCTGTTCTCGGAGGGGCACCTGCTCGTCGAGGACGTGCCCGGCACCGGCAAGACCACGCTGGCCAGGTCGCTCGCGGCCAGCGTGGACGCCGAGTGGCGGCGCATCCAGTTCACCCCTGACCTGCTGCCCAGCGACATCACCGGCGTGTCGATCTTCAACCAGGCGCACCAGAAGTTCGAGTTCCACCACGGGCCCGTCTTCGCGAACATCGTGCTCGCCGACGAGATCAACCGCGCCTCGCCGAAGACCCAGGCCGCGCTGCTGGAGGTCATGGAGGAGCGCCGGGTCACGGTGGACGCCGAGCCGCATCCGGTACCCAGGCCGTTCCTGGTGGTGGCCACGCAGAACCCGGTCGACATGGACGGCACGTACCCGCTGCCCGAGGCCCAGCTGGACCGCTTCCTGATGAAGATCTCCGTCGGCTATCCCGACCACGTCTCCGAGGTGGAGGTGCTCAAGGGCATGCCGACGGGGCCGCAGGTCGAGCGGCTGCCGGTGGTGGCGCGGTCGTCGGACGTGGCCGGGATGATCGACTTCGCCTCCCGGATCCACGTGGCCGACGCCGTGTACGACTACATCGTCGCGCTGTGCTCTGCCACCCGTACCAGCCCTCACCTGCGGCTCGGGGCCAGCCCCCGGGGCAGCCTGGCGTTGCTGCGCGCGGCCAGGGTCAAGGCCGCCGCGGCCGGCCGGCACTACGTCGTGCCGGAGGACGTGAAGGCGCTGGCCGTCCCCGTGCTGGCGCACCGGCTGATCCTCATGCCCGAGGCCGAGCTGCGCGAGGTCACCGCCGCGGCCGTGCTCGGCGAGATCCTCGCCGGGATGCCGGTGCCGCAGGCGGCGTAGGTGCCGACCCCGCCACCGGCTCCCTGGCAGCGGCTCACCGCGGTGCTGACCCCGCTGGGCTGGGGGACTCTCGCCGGGTCCCTCGCGCTGTACGCGGCGGGGTTCGCGCTCGGTTACCCCGAGCCCGTCGTGCTCGCCACCGGCGGCCTGCTCGCGCTGGCCGCCGCGCTCGCGTGGACCGCCCCCAGGCCCAGGCTGGAGGTGCGGCGCGAGGTCACGCCTCTGAAGGTGCCGCGCGGGGAGGCCGCCGTCGCCGTCCTGAACGTGACCAACCTCGGCCGCCGGGGCCTGTCCGGCCTGCGCGCCCAGGACCGGATCGGTACGTCGGAGCACACCGTCGACCTGCCCAGGCTGCCGAAGGGGGCCGTCCGCACGGTGTCGTACCCGCTGCCGACGGACGCCCGCGGCGAGATCCCAGTGGGGCCGCTGCTGCTCGTCCGGGCCGACCCGTTCGGGCTAACGCGCCGCGTCAGATCGTACGGTTCGCCGGTCACCCTCCTGGTACGGCCCCGCACGATCCCCCTGCCCGTCCCCCCGTCCGGCAGGGCCCACCACCTGGAGGGCCCCACCAGCGACAACGCCCCCAGCGGCACGGTCACCTTCCACACCCTCCGCGAGTACGTCGTCGGCGACGACCTGCGCCATGTCCACTGGCGCTCGAGCGCCCGCACCGGGACCCTCATGGTCCGCCAGCTCATCGACGCCAGCCTCCCCACCACCACCGTCGTCCTGGACACCCGCGACCTCACGGAGCTGGCCGTGGACGCCGCCGCCTCGGTCGCGCTCGCCGCCGCCACGGCTGGCTTCCCGGTACGCCTCGTCACCGGCGACGGCCCCGTGCCCGACGCCAAGGACCCTGAGACGGTGCTGGACCGCCTGGCCCGGGTACGGCCGGGCACGGGCGGCGTCACGGAGCCGATGCGCCTGGCCCGGGGTGGCGGCTCCCTGGTGCTGGTCACGGCGGACCCCGCGGAGGCGGGGCGGGTGGCGGGGGTGCGCCGCCGCTTCGACCGCGTCATCTGCGTCTACGTCGGCGCTGGGGCGGTCGCGGTCCCCGGGGTCGCGGTCCTGCCGATCGGCTCCCTGGACGCGCTCCCGCTCGCATGGGGGTCCCGATGACCACCCCGGCTCCCAGGAGCGGCGGCCGGCGCAGGCGCGCGCCGGCCGCCGCGACGCCCGGCGCCGCGCCCATGGGTGAGGCGTCGTGGCGGCGGTTGGTGGGGGCGGCGCTGGTGGCGGCCGTCGCCGGAACGGCCGGGTGGGGGTTCCACCGCGTGTTCCCCGGCACCGAGCTGCTGACCGCCGTGATCCCCGCGGCCGTCGCCCCCGCCGTCGTCGCCGCGGTCCTCGGCAGGCGCCCCCTCTGGCTCGCCCTGGTCCTGGACGTCGTCCTCTGGTTCGCCGGCACCGTCCTCCTCTACAAGGCCCCGGCCCCAGGCGTGTTCGCCGACGTGGCGAACTCCTGGCACGCCCTGCTCACCACCCTCCTGCCCGCCCAGCCCGAGCCGCACCTCCTCGTCCTCGTCCACACCCTCGTCTGGGCGGCCTCGGTCATCGGCGCCGAGACGCTGGCCCGCACCCGCACGAGGATCGTCGCCGCCGTCCCGGCCCTGGTCGTCTACGGCACGGCGCTCGTGCTGGGCGTGGACGGCGAGGGCTCGAACCTCCCCGTGGCGGGCGCGCTGTTCGTGCTGATCGCCGCGCTGGCGCTGCTGCGCGACGACCGTCCACCGATCTGGTTGCTGGCCGGATTGCCGGCCGCCGCCGCGCTGGCCGCGCCGGCGCTGGTCGTGGGCCCGCTGCTGCCCATCGCCGCGCAGCCGTACAACCCGCGGCAGGACGCCGACCTCCCTCCGCCGGTACGCGTCGACAGCGTCAGCCCGCTGGACCGGGTCTCGGCGTGGCTGCAGATCCCCGACCGGGAGCTGTTCACCGTCAAGGCCGACAAACCGCTCAACTGGCGGCTGGCCGTGCTCGACCGGTACGACGGCGTGCGATGGACCTCCGGGGCCCGGTTCCAGCCCACCGGCGGCCGGGTGCCCGAGCCGGACTGGACGGGCAGGGCGGACGTCGTCCGTCAGAAGGTGACGTTCGACGGGCTCCCGGGCACCTGGCTGCCCGCGGCCGAGCGGCCCGAGCGGGTCAGCGGCGTGCGGGGGCTGGTGGTGGACCCCGAGAGCGGCGCGCTGCTGGCCGGCGCCAAGCCCGCCAAGGGGTTCAGCTACGAGGTGACCTCGAAGGTGGCCCGGCCTTCCAAGCAGGAGCTGCTCGACGCCACGCCCGTCGACGACCCGGCCCTGACCGCGTTCCCGGCCGGGCCGCAGCAGCGGCTGTTCCGCAGGCTCGCCCAGGAGGCCACCAAGGGCGCGACCTCGCCGATCACGCGGGCGTACCGGCTGCAGAAGTATCTGCGCACCAACGCCAGTTACGACGTCACCGCGCCCCCGGGGCACTCGCTCAAGGGGCTGGAGTTCTTCCTGCAGACCACGCACCGGGGGACGTCGGAGCAGTTCGCGACGGCGTTCGCGCTCATGGCCAGGACGCTCGGGCTGCCGTCGCGGGTGGTGGTGGGGTTCAGGCCGGGCGCGGAGTCCGGCGGGATTTATCACGTTAAATCGGGCCACGTCATGGTGTGGGCGGAGATCAAGTTCGACCGGCTCGGCTGGCGGCCGTTCTACCCCACGCCGGGCCGCAGCGGCGCCAAGGACGACCACGACGTCGTGTCCTCGGCCATCGAGGAGAGCGAGGAACTGGAGGGTGAGTTCACCCAGGGCGGGAGCGACCGGCCGAAGACGTCCCAGCCGCAGGCCACGGGGAACGGCGAGGAGCCTTCGAGCGGCCCGGCGGTCTGGCTGATCGCGTCGGTGGCGGGCGGGGCGCTGCTGGTGGCGTACGCCGGGGTGGTGGTGGCCCTGCCGTGGTGGCGCAGGCGGAAGCGCCGCCGGGCCGAGGGGCCCGAGCAGCGGGTGCTCGGCGCGTGGCGGCAGACCTGCGACGACCTGGGGCTGAGGGACCAGTACGCCCTGACGGCGGCGGACGTCGTCGCCAGGCAGGCAGACTCGAGTGATATTTCCTCTCACATCCAGCCATTGGCCGAAATTTCAAACTTCGTCCGGTACGCCCCCGAGGCCGTCACCGAGGACGCCGCCGCCGCGGCCTGGCAGCGCAGCGACGCCATCCGCAGAGCCGTACGCGCCAGAACCCCCCTGACCACCCGCCTGCGCAATCGCCTCCTCCTGAGATGACGGTGAGTATGAGAAGCGTGGAGCCCCAGCTCCTGCACCGCCCCCCGGGCCTGACGGCAGGCGGGATCGTCAGGCGGCTGGCGGCGATGCAGGCCCAGGACGTCCCCTCCGCCCTGCTCGCCTTCCGCGCCCGCTCCGCCACTCTCACCAGGCAGGACGTCGAGGCCGCGGTGAGCTCCCGCGAGATCGTCAGAACCTGGGGCCCGCGCGGCACCCTCCACTTCGTGCACGCCGACGACCTCCCCTGGCTGCACGCCCTCACCGGCCGCGCCACGAACACCCTGCGCCGCCTTCATGAGGAAGGCGTCACCGGCGACGACCTGCTCGGGCTCATCGCCGGCGCCCTCGAGGGCCAGGGCCCGCTCACCAAGGCCGACCTGGAGGAACGCCTGGCGGGCCGGGCCACCGGCCAGGGCGTCGTGCACCTGGTGGGGCTGGCCGCCCACCACGGCCTGGCAGTGCTGGGCCCGCTCCGCGCGGGCAGGCCCACGTACGTGCACGCCGCCGACTGGCTGGGCGCCCCGATCACCCCCGAGCCCGACCGGGAGCGCGCGCTCAAGGAGCTGGGCATCCGCTACCGCCGCGCCCACCACCCGGCCGAGCCCGAGGACCTGGCCGCCTGGTCGGGCCTGCCGCTCGGCGAGGCCCGCACGGCCTGGCGCCTGAGCGCCGCCGATCCGGCACCCGCCTTCGCCGCGGAGGAGCCGGTGGCCCGCCTCGCGCCCGCCTTCGACGAGTACCTGATGGGCTGGCGCAGCCGCGACCCGATCCTGGCCGCCGAGCACGCCGGGAAGGTGTTCCCCGGGGGAGGGATCCTGCGGCCGGTCGTGCTGGTGGACGGTGTGATCAGGGGCGTGTGGGGGCGCAAGGGCACGCGGGTGAGCGTCCAGCCGTTCGACGAGCTGCCGGACGGCCTGCTCGACGCCGAGATCGCCGACGTTCACCGTTTTCTGGCGCCGTTTCCTGGAATGAGGTCGTGAAAGCAAACCGGTGCATCGGGTGATAAGAGATGACCACTGATTCACCGGAAGGCAGCACATGACGGGGGAGACCATCGCGACGCCGGCGGCGTGGACGGCTCGCGCGCAGGTCCACGGGGGGACGCGCAGCTCGCCGCCGAACGTTCTCGACGACGCCGACGGGTTCGCCTCGGTGTTCGACGCCCACTTCGGCGAGATCCACACCTACGTCGCCCAGCGGCTCGGCCCCGACCACGCCGAGGACGTCGTGGCCGAGACGTTCCTCACCGCGTTCCGCAAGCGGGCGCAGTACGACCCGGCCCGCGCGAACGTGCGCGCCTGGCTGTACGGCATCGCCACGAACCTCATCGGCAAGCAGCGCCGCCTCGAAGCCCGCACCCTGCGCGCGCTCGGCCGCTGCGCCCCCGATCCCGAGGCCCCCGGGCACGAGGACTCGGTCGCCCGCCGCGTCAGCGCCCAGAGCCTGCGCCCCGAGCTGGCCGGCGCCCTCGCCGAGCTCGACCGCCGCGACCGCGACGTCCTGCTGCTCGTCGCGCTCGCCGGGCTGAGCCACGACGAGATCGCCACCGCGCTCGGCATCCCGTACGGCACCGTCGGCTCCCGCCTGAACCGGGCCAGGAAGAAGCTGCGCGCCCTGCTCGGTGAGATCGAGGTGTCCGTCCGTGGATGAGATGGAGCACATCAGAGACCTGTACGGCCGGCCGCGGCCGGACCCGGACGCCCAGGCCAGGGTGTGGCGGCGGGTGACGCCGGCACGCCGGCGCGGACGGCTGTCGTGGCTGGCGGTCCCCGCCGTGGCGATGGCCCTGGCGGCGGCGTTCGTGATCCACCAACCGGCCGCCTCCGGACGTGCCGTGCTGCTGGCGGCGGCCGGCACCGCTGCCTCCGGCCACGTTCCCGACGGGACCTACTGGCGCATCAAGAAGGTCCGCAACGGGTCCCAGGTGATCGAGCTCTGGGCGGCCAGGGACGGCCGGGCCTGGACCTCGGACCAGGGCCGGATCACGGCGGTCACGGGACGGTCGGCGTTCAGCATGGCGGGACGCGACCTGACGTTCCAGCAGATCGAGAGCCTCCCCACGGACCCGGTCGCGCTCCGGGAGCGGGTGGCGGGCATGTTGCCGTCCAAGGATCTGCTCGCCGACGCGCTCAGCGGCCTGCTGTGGACCAAGCCGTCCCCGCCCGCCGTGCGTGCCGCCGCCTACCGCGCGCTCGCCGACCTGCCCGAGGTCCGTTACCTGGGCGAGCGCCACCCCGGGGAGGCGTTCTCGTACCTGCTGCCCGACGGCACCCAGCGCACGCTCGTCATCGACCCGGCGACCTCGCAGGTGCTCTCCTGCACCGACGACGGGCCGTCCCCGCGCACGGAGCGCGTGATCGAGGCGGGCTGGACCGACCGGGGTCCCCGCTAGAGCATTTCCGACGCCGGCGCGTGGGTTTCGCGCGCCCTGAAACAGGAGTCCCGACGTGTTCTGGCGTACGACCTCGGGCAAGGCCATCTGCCTGAGCGACCAGTTTCCCTTGATCAAGGCGGAGGAGGTGATGAGCGGGCGGGTCGCGTTCGTCGGCCTGCCGCCGGTCGAGCTGGGCACGGACGTCGACTGGACCGCCAACCCGCACGGCAACCGCTCCTGGGCGCTGAACCTGCACGCGCTGCGCTGGATGGGCCGGCTGGTCGCCGAGTACGAGCGCTCGGGCGAGCCCGCGTACCTCGACCGCGCGAGCACCCTGGCCGAGCACTGGATCCGCGAGAACCCGCGCCGCGGCCGCGAGGTCAGCCCGTGGGCGTGGGCCGAGCACGCGGTCGCGTTACGCGCCCCCGCGCTCGTGTGCCTCAGCGAGCACGTACGAAGCCGGACACTCTGGGACAGCCTGGCCGAGCACGGGGAGATCCTGGCCGACTCGTCGCTCTACCGCGCGGGCCACAACCACGGCCTGGACCAGGACATCGGGCTGCTCGTCGTCGGCTGCCGGCTCGGCCGGGCGCGCTGGCGCGATCTGGCCATCCGCCGGATGACCGCCTCCGCCGAGCTGGCCATCGACTCCGATGGGGTGCTGCAGGAGCAGGCCCCCCGCTACGGCCTGTACGTGCACCGGCGGCTCGGCGTGGCGCTGCGGGCGATCGGCGAGAGCGGCGCCGAACCGCCCCAGCGGCTCATCGCCCGGCGGGCCGCGCTGGAGGCGTACGTGGCGCACGCCACCCAGCCCGACGGCTGCCTCGCCCCGATCGGCGACAGCCCGGCCGACACCCGCGCCGCCGGGTTCCCGCACGAGGGGCCGGTGGTGCGGGTGTTCGACGGCGGCTATGTCTTCGGCAGGACCGCCTGGGACGACCCGCGCTCCGCGTTCTACTCGATCAGGTTCGGGCCGGGCCGCCGGCTGCACGGGCACGAGGACCACCTCGGCGTCACCTACAGCGCCCAGGGCCGCCGGATCCTCGTCGAGGCCGGGTTCCACTCCTACGAGCGCCCCGGGTACGTGGAGTGGACGCGCTCGCCCGAGGCGCACAACGTGCCCGTCGTGGACGGCGTCTTCCGCCCGGGAACGCCCACGCGGCTCGTCGCATCGTCCGTCGAGGCGTCGCGCCAGTCCTTCGAGCTGGCCGACGACGCCTACGGGGTGACCAGGACCCGGCGCGTCCTCGTCAACCACGGACCCGACCTGATGGCCGTGCACGACTCCGCCGCCGGGGCGAGCCTGCGCAGCCTGTGGCACTTCGACCCGTCGCTGAAGGTGGTCTCCCGGGGCGACGGCCGGGTGGTCCTCGGGGACGGGGACTGGCGGGTGACGCTGCTGCAGGTCCCGGGGGCGGGGCAGGGGGTGCGGCCCGGGCTGGTCTCGACCGGCTACCTGCGCACCGCCGAGGTGACGACCGTGGTGTCCCCCGCCGCCGCGGGCGTGCTGACCGTGATCGTGCCGGGCGCGGCCGATCCGCGCGTGTCGGTCTCCGGCGACGCGCTGACCGTCCACACCCCGGACGGCCCCGTCACGCTTCACCGGCCGTAGCCGCAGACCCCGCTGTCTGCGGCGGCCCACCGTACAACCAGTCGACGTAGTCGTGGCCGGCCGGGTCCCTGATCCGGAACAGCTCGTTGCGCAGCACCCGGGCCACGCCGTCCACGTGCCAGATGTCGCCCCACAGCCGCGCCGTCGTCTGCACGCGCGCCGTCCTCGGCACCCGGATCTCCTGGTACGCGGCCAGCGCCCGGTCCCAGTCGCCGGCCGCCGACTGCTCGGCCAGCTCGTGGGCGTCCTCGATGGCCTGGCAGGCACCCTGGGCCAGGTACTGGAGCATGGGATGGGCGGCGTCCCCTAGAAGGGCGAGCCGGCCCCGCACCCAGGCGCCGGTGGGCGGGCGGTCGAGCATGGGCCAGTGGCGGTCGCGCCACAGGTACGGCAGGCCCTTGCCGATCGCGTCGCAGCAGCCGTCGAAGGCCGGCTCGAGGTCGCCGGGGCCGCGGAAGACGGCCACCTGGTTGAGCAGCTCGCCGCCGCGCAGGGCGTACTGGACGAAGTGGCAGCCGGGGCCCAGGTACGCGACCACGTCGGAGAGGTCGAAGTCCTCCGGAAGCGGACGCGTACCCCTGTGGGCGACAAATCCGGAATCGTGGGGTTGGTCGGCGACGAGCTGCGCCCGCAGGACCGACTGCAGGCCGTCCGCCGCGACCACCACGTCGCCCTCGTGCACTTCGCCGTCCGCGCAGTAGGCCCTGGCGCGTCCGGCGTCCACCCGCTCGACGTGCCGGCCGTTCAGCAGCTCCACGCCCGCGTCCGCGCAGGCCCGCAGCAGGACGGCGTGCAGGTCGCCGCGGTGCGCCACCACATAGGGGCCGCCGTAGCGGCGCCGGAACCCCTCGCCCAGGTCGAGGTGGGTGAGCTCCTCGCCGGTCAGGGCGTCCCTGAAGACCAGCCGCCGGGGGAGCACCCCTCTCTCGATCACCTGGTCCAGCAGGCCCCAGCGGTGGAGCAGGCGGGTGGCGTTGGGGCCGAGCTGCAACCCGGCACCCACCTCGCCGAACTCGGCCGACCGCTCCAGCACCCGGACCGTCCGCCCGGCCCTCGCCTGCGCGAAGGCGGCCGCCAGCCCGCCGATGCCGCCTCCGACGACGACCACCTCGACCACGAGCCCTCCTCTCCACCGGCGACCTCGCCGCCCACGCCCGACCTCGCCGTCCCCGCCCGACGTCGCCGCCTGCGCCCGGCCCCGCCGGCTCGCGCGTGCTTTCAGAGCCAGCGGTCGATGGCGGGGGCGGCGGGATCGGGGGCGGGGCCGCGCCCGGTGACCCAGGCGGCCAGCTCGGCGGCCGTGCCCCGCACCTCCGGCAGGCCGCCCGCCCCGGACGGCCAGGCGGTGGTGCGGTCGGTGGGGCGCAGGACCGCCGCGGGTTCCCGGCCGCGCCGTGCCCACAGCGCCGTCACATCCGTGAGCAGCGCGTCCACCAGCTCGCCCGGCAGATCCTCGAACCGCCCGCCCAGGTCCACGCCGTGCACCCAGACCTCGCGCGTCCGCATCCAGACCACCTCGGACGCGGGCACGAGCCGCCCCTGAGCGGTCCGCACCCGCGCCTCCCACTGGTCGCCGGACAGCTCGACCAGGGCCTTGCGCAGCTCCTCGGCCGTCTCACCGGCCAGGCTCTCCAGCGCGGCGGCGTCCAGCCGGGTGGCCAGGTCCTCGATCTCGGCGTCACGCGCCTCGGCCGAGGCGTACATCGCACGCTCCTCACCGGTACGCGCCCAACGCACCAGCCTGCCCAGAGCGCGGGCGTTCGCGGCGACGTGCGCCACCACGTGCCTTCCCGACCACCCGGGCAGCCGGCTCGGCCGCCCGAGGTCGGCCCCGCGCACCCGCGCCTCGAAGTATGCCGTGCCGGCGTCCATCCATCCCAGGTCAGGCCCCAGATCAGGCTGCGGGTCAGGCATCGCGGCGGGCCACGTTGACCAGCTCGCCGAGGCCCGCGATCCGGGTCACGACCTTGCTCCCGTCGGCGAGGTAGCGAGGAGGCTTGCGGGCATGGCCCACGCCTCCGGGCGTGCCGGTCGCGATGACGTCCCCGGGCCGCAGCGTGATGATCCGCGACACGTACGAGATCAGCTCGGCGGGGCCGAACACCAGGTCGGACGTGTCCGTCTCCTGCACCACCTCGCCGTCCACCTCGCACCGCATGGTCATCGTCACGCCCTCCAGCTCGTCGGGGGTGACGAGGTACGGGCCGAACGGCGTGCTCGACTCGAAGGTCTTGCCCTGGAGCCACTGCAGCGTGCGGTACTGGTAGTCGCGGGCGGTCACATCGTTGATCACGGAGTAGCCGGCGATGGAGGCCGCCGCCTGCTCGGGCGACACGTTGCGGGCCGCCGTGCCGACGATCACCGCCAGCTCGGCCTCCCAGTCGACGGCCTCGGAGACGGCGGGCAGCGCGATGTCGTCGTACGGCCCGACCAGCGCCTCGGCGAACTTGGCGAACAGCGTCGGATACTCCGGCAGCTCCCGCCCCATCTCCAGGATGTGGTTGCGATAGTTGAGCCCCACGCAGACGATCTTCCCCGGCCGGGGCACGACGGGGGCGAGGTCGGCCGTGGACAGCGGGTGCCTGGCCCCGTCGGCGGCGGCCGCCACCTCCCGCCAGCCCGGGTCGGACAGCAGCGCCCCGACGTCGGGCGCGCCGACCTCCACGGCGTGGTCACCGTCGATCCTGGCGGCGGTCGTACGGTTCGGCAGCCGCAGCGTCGCGAGCCTCACGCGGACTCCTCTCGATATTGGTGCAGGCCCTCGAAAACGGGCGTGTCAGCGAAACGGAACAGGTCGAAACGGGTCTCGGCGCGGAACGACCAGGCGCACCACGACGGCACCACGACGAGATCGCCACGCGACAGCCGCCGTTCCTCGCCGTCGAGGCTCACGAACCCCTCACCGTCGAACACCTGGTAGACCGATGACCCCACCTCTCGCCGCGCGGCCGTCGCGGCACCGGCCCGCAGCCGGTGGAACTCGGCCCTGATCGTCGGCATGACGTCGCCGCCGGTGGTGGGGTTGGTGTAGCGGACGGCGGCGTGGCCGGGCTCGACGGTCCCGGGGTGGCCCTCGTCCTCCAGCGCCAGCTGCTCGTCCAGCGCCCGGTCGGTGTGCTCCCAGCGGTAGGCGGCGATCGGCGAGCTGGGCGTGGCCCGCAGCGCCGACACGGGCCGCAGCCCCGGGTGCGCCCAGAGCCGTTCCGAGCGCGACACGCTCGGCGTCGTCACGTCGGTGACCTGGTCGGGGCCGAACTCGAAGAACGAGGTGTCGGTGTAGTGCACGAGCGGGATGTCCAGCCCGTCGATCCAGGCCATGGGCGCGTCGGTGGTGTTGTGGTGCCCGTGGAAGTGCCAGCCGGGCGTCAGCAGGAAGTCGCCGCGCCGCATGGCGACCGGGTCGCCGTTCACGACGGTCCAGACGCCCTCGCCCTCGACGACGAAGCGGAAGGCGTTCTGGGTGTGGCGGTGCTCGGGGGCGACCTCGCGCGGCCCCAGGTACTGGATGGCCGCCCAGAGGGTCGGCGTCGCGTATGGCATCCCGCCCAGGCCGGGGTTGGCCAGCGCGATGGCCCGCCGCTCCCCGCCGCGCCCGACGGGCACCAGCTCGCCGGCCCGCTCGGCCAGCGGGTAGAGCGTCTTCCACTCCCACACGTGCGGCCGGGCCTTCGGCTTCGGGTGCTCCGGCATCAGGTCGCCGACCTGCGTCCACAACGGAATCAGGCCTTCCGCCGCGAAGTCGGCGTAGAGCCTCTCCTCTGGGTTCATGCAGCCCACGCTAGGAGCTGATTCTGCATACGGCACTAGCATTCTGCTATGAAGAACAGGCCCGCCTACGCCCTGGGCTCCGTCGACAACGTGCTGCTGCTCCTGCACATGCTGCGCGACCAGGGCCGCCTCAAGGTCGCCGACGTCGCCAGGGAGCTGGGCATCGCCCGCTCGACCGCCCACCGCCTGCTGGCCATGCTCGTCTACCGCGACTTCGCCGTGCAGGACGAGCAGCACACGTACCTGCCGGGGCCGTTCCTCGCCTCGACGCGGGCCGGCGCGGGCGGGGCGGTCCTGCGCGAGCTGCGCGCCCGGGTCAGGCCCGCGATGGAGGCCCTGTGCGCGCGGGCCGCGGAGACCGTCAACCTCATGATCCGGGTCGGTACGGAGGCGCGCTTCCTGGACAGCGTGGAGTCGTCGCAGATCCTCCACGTCGGCGACCGCCGGGGCACGATCCTGCCCGCCCGCCGGGCCTCCGGCGGCAAGGTCCTGCTCGCCACCCTGCCCCCCGACCGGCTCCACGACCTCTACCCCGACCTTTCCGACCGCGAGCGCGCGACCTTCGCCCGCGAGCTCGACGACGTCAGGGCCCGCGGCTACGCGCTCAACATCGACGGCACGGAACGCGGGGTCTCCGCCATCGGCGCCACGCTCCGCAACGGGAACGGCACCGCCCTGGCCGCCCTGTCGATCTCTGCCCCCTCGGCCCGCTTCGGCCCGGACCGGGTGGGGTTCTTCGCGGCTCAGCTGAAGGCCGCGGTGCGGGACGCCGAACTGGCCCTGGCGGATTTCCCGGACGCTTGACGTGTGTAACCCTAATGGGGTTATCGTAGGGGTATGCCTAAGATAAACGTCTACCTGCCCGACGAGCTCGCAGAAGCGGTCAAGCAGGCCGGGGTGCCGGTCTCGGCGGTGTGCCAGCGCGCGCTGGAGCAGGCGGTCCGCCGGGTGACCGCCATCAGGGAGACCGTGCTGAGCGACCTCGACCTCGAGGAGCCGACCGGGGCGCTGACGCACCTGACGCCCAGGACGCGCACCGTGCTCAAACTGGCCGCCGAACAGGCCCGGACGGAGGGGGCGGCAGCCGTCGGCACCGAGCACCTGCTGGGCGCCATGCTGAGCGAGGGGACCAACCTGGCGCTGCACGTCCTGCGGGCCGTCGAGATCGACCCCGAGCAGGTCGGGCGTGACCTCGCCCGCCACCGGCCCGCCGCCGGCGAGGCCGGCGCCTCGGAGCCGCGCAACTTCAGCGGGGCGGCGGCCAACGCGCTGGAGTTCGCCGTCACGGAGGCGACCTCACTCGGCCACAACTACGTCGGCTGCGAGCACCTCCTGCTCGGCCTCGTCGCCGAACCCGACGGGAGCGCCGGACAGGTCCTGCGCGGGCTGGGCGCCGAGCCCAGGCTCACCCGGCGCGCCGTGGTGGCGGCCCTGGCCGGCTACGTCCACCTGCGGGCGCAGACGCGGCAGGACGCCGAGGCCCAGGGCGGCCAGAGTCAGCCGGCGGCCGTCCAGGCGATGCTGTCCGCCGCCGTCCGCCAGGAGCTGCAGCCCCTCCTCCAGCGGCTCGAACGGCTGGAGTCGCACGTGGGCCTGGACGCCTGAGGATCCGGAGGTGTCCGCCGCCATCCGCGTCACCCTTGTGGCCCTGATCGTGGTCGGGATCGTGATCGGGGCCACCTGGTGAGGCTCAGAGCCAGTCGCGGCGTTTGAAGACGAGATAGAGGGTCAAGCAGACGACGGCCATCAGCACGATCGCGAATGGATAACCAAATGCCCAGTGCGTTTCGGGCATGAAGTCGAAATTCATCCCGTAAATGGTTCCGACCAGCGTCGGAGCGAACAGGATGGCGGCCCAGGCGGAGATCTTCTTGACCTCCTCGCCCTGCTGGATGCTCGCCTCCGTCATCCGGGCCATCTCCGCGTTCTGCGCCTGCGTCACCAGCGTCGAGTTGACGATCAGGATGTCCTGCAGCATCTGCCGGAACGCGGAGATCCGCTCCGAGACCGTGATCGCGTGGTCGGCCACGTCACGCAGGTAGCTCTGCAGCTCGTCGTTCATCCCGTGCTTGGAGGCCCCCGCGATGAACGCGTGGAGCATGCCCACCAGCGGCGCCGTCGCCCGCTGGAACTCGATCACCTCGCCGGACAGCTCGTAGACCCGCCGCGACACCGACGGGTCGCCGCCAAAGACCTGGACCTCGATCTCCTCGATGTCCTTCTGCAGCCCGGCCACCACCGGGGCGTAGCCGTCGACCACCGCGTCGAGGATGGCGTAGAGGACGGCCTGCGGGCCCTGCCGCAGCAGCTCGGGCTCCGACTCCATGCGCTTGCGGACGGCCTGCAGGTCGGGGGCCTCGGCATGGCGTACGGTGATCACGAAGTTGGGGCCGATGAAGACGTGCACCTCCCCGAACGCGACCTCCTCCACGTCGTCCAGGTAGCGGGCGGCCCGCAGCACCACGAACAGCGTGTCGCCGTAGCGGTCGGCCTTGGGCCGCTGGGAGCCGACGATCGCGTCCTCCAGCGCCAGCTCGTGCAGCTCGAACTCCTCGCCGAGCTTGACCAGCTCCCACTCCTTCGGCCGGTAGAGGCCGATCCAGGCCATGCTTTCCGGCATCTCCTTGAGGCACTCGAAGGCGGCGCCGAGGGAGCCCGGGGTGTCGACGCGCCTGCCGTCGCGGTAGATGGCGTTGTCGATGACGGTCGGCCGGTAGGGCCGCTCCTCCGTGGCACGCGGGTCCATCGAGTGCTCGGGCGCTTCCTCGTGGACGTCGCCGCTGCGCCTGAACCCCTTAACCCTGGCCATGGCCCCTTCCTGAAATTACGAGAGCTCGTCGAGTTGTTGCGTGGCGCGGTCTCTGATGGTCTTGCGCCACATCGGCGTCCAGCCGAACAGCAGCCCGTGCGGCCTGCCCAATGCCATCTTCGACCAGCGCCTGAAGTCGAATTCGTCGTGGTGGCGGACGATCAGGTCGCCCTCGAACCTGAACAGCGCGTCGATCTCGTTGACGACCTGGCGCCCCGTCCTGGAGAAGGTGTAGCGGGCCGTCCAGTGCGCGGTGCCGGTGAAGTCGTCGGCCGTCACGTCGCGGTAGGTGGACCTGAGGCCGTCGCGCACGCCGAGCTGAACCCGCCACATCGTCATCACGCGGTCACGCCCTTCGACCTCTTGGAAGATCGGATCGCCGAAGCTGACCTCGGGGTGGTAGCAGCGCTCCATGGCCGCGAAGTCCGCACGGCCCAGAGCGTCGTAGAAAGCGCTGATGAGCGCCACGTGCCGATCGTTCACCCCTCTATCAGATCATGGCCGCGCCGTTGGCCCAGCACACCGCCCGCAACCAGGCATCGCCCAGGTCGAGCCGGGCGAGCGCGTCGAGCTGATGGGCGTAGGGATACGGAATCGTCGGGAAGTCACTACCGAGCACCACCTTGCCGGAAATGCCCAGATCAATCAATGCCGGGCGCAGCCGCGCGGGGAACGGCATGCCCAGTTCGGCGAAGTCGGTGAACGCCATCGTGGTGTCCAGCGCGACCCGCTCGTAGCGGGCGGCAAGCTCGAAGAACGGGTCGTACTCCGGCATCCCCAGATGCGCGATCACCACCCGCAGCCGCGGATGCCTGCGCAGCACCTCGCCGATCGGCCCGGGACCGATGTGCCCGCCCGGCACGGGCACCGAACTGGCGTGCGTCACCACCGGCACCCCGGCCTCCGCCAGCAGCCCCCAGACCTCGTCGAGCTCGGCGGCCCGCGGGTCGAACCCGCCGACCTGCAGGTGCACCTTGAAGATCCTGGCCCCGTCCTCCAGCGCCCGGCGCACGTACTCCACGACGCCAGGCTCGGGGTAGAAGGTCGCCGAAGGGAGACATTCAGGTGTACGGCGGGCGAACTCCAGCGTCCAGGCGTTGAGGTCGAGCGCCATGTCCGGCTTGTGCGCATAGGCGAGAGCGGGGAACACGCGCACGCCCATGGCCCGCAGCCGCGCCACCCGCTCTTCCGCCGGCCACTCGTACTCGATCTTCCAGCCGTTCCCCATCAGCGGGCCGCCGTGCCTGAAGTGGTGCCACACCCGCCGCTCCATCCGCTCCGGCAGGAAGTGGACGTGCAGGTCGACAAGGCCGGGCAACCCGAGCCCGCGCCACCAGTCCGGCACCCGGGCGTCAGAATCTTGTTCTGTGGCCACGCACGAGACTCTACCTGGATAGGGTTTCTCCACGATGGAACAGCTCTGGGCCCACCTGATCAAGGTTCAGCCTGACCCCGACCCCTGGGTCGTGGGGGTCTCGGCTCTCGCCGCGTTCGTGCTCGTCGGCTTCCGCATGCCCTGGCAGGTGACCAGAGGCCTGATCACGATCGCACACGAGGGCGGCCATGCCCTGATGGCGCTGGTCACCCGGCGCAAGCTCGAAGGCATCCGCCTCCACTCCGACACCTCCGGCGTGACGCTGACCAGGGGCAGGCCCACCGGGCCCGGCATGGTGCTGACCGCGCTCGCCGGCTACTTGGCGCCTCCGCTGCTGGGGCTGGCCGCCGCCTGGCTGACCGAGATGGGGCACATCACGCTGCTGATCTGGAGCGTGCTGCTGTTCCTGGTCTGCATGCTGCTGCTGATCCGCAACCTGTACGGCGCGCTGATCCTGCTCGCCACCGGCGGCGCCGTGTTCGCCCTGATCATGTACGCGCCCGCCGAGGTGCAGCAGGTCGTCGCCCTGGTCGCGGTCTGGTTCCTGCTGTTCGGCGGGATCAGGCCGATCATCGAGCTGCAGCGCAAGCGGCGCAGGCGGCAGGCGCGCGACTCAGACGCGGACCAGCTGGCCAGGCTGACGGTGCTGCCCGGCGGGTTCTACGTGTTCTTCTTCCTGGTGGTGTCGGTCGTGTCCGCGGCCTTCGGCGCGTACCTCATGAATCCGCTCTAACCCCCAAAATTCGCACTAAACTCGCCTGCAACAGGGGGGAGTGCCGTGCTGCCAGTCGAGGACGCGCCCGGCTACCGGGTACTCGATCAGGCGGGCCAGGGCGGCTTCGCCGTCGTGTACCGCGCCTACCAGGAGCGCCTCGACCGGGTCGTGGCGCTCAAGGTGCTGTCCGTCGACCGGGTCGACCAGCGCACGATGCGCCGGTTCCAGCGCGAGCTGCAGCTCACCGGCCGCCTGACCGGCCACCCGAACGTCGTGACCGTCTTCGACACCGGCGTCACCCGCTCCGGCAAGCCGTACATCGCGATGGACTACTTCGAGAACGGCTCGCTGCGCGACAAGGTCCGCAAGGAGGGGCCGCTGCCGGTGCCCGACGTGCTGCGGGCCGGGGTGAAGCTGGCCGGGGCGCTGGCCGCCGTACACGAGGCGGGGGTCCTGCACGGCGACATCAAGCCGCAGAACATCCTCATCTCCCGGTACGGCGAGCTCGCCATCGCCGACTTCGGCGTGGCCCGGGTCGTGGACTCCTCGGAGATCTCGGCCACGTCGCAGGCGTTCACCCCGCTGCACGCCGCCCCCGAGGTGCTCACGGGGCAGCCCCACTCGGCCTCGACCGACATCTACTCGCTCGGCTCGACCCTCTACCACCTGCTGGCCGGCCAGCCCGCCTTCCACAACCCGACGGACCCGTCGATCGCGCCCCTGATGTACCGGGTGCTCAGCATCGAGCCGCCCCCGATCAACCGCTCCGACGTGCCGCCGCAGGTCTTGGAGACGGTGCTGCGGGCGATGTCCAAGCAGCCGGAGGTGCGCTACGGGTCGGCGCGGGAGTTCGCCCGGCGGCTGCAGGAGGTGCAGGCCGAGCTGGGCCTGTCGGTGACCGACCTGGTGGGCCAGGACCCCGGCCCGGGACCGGCCATGTCCACGGTCCCCCGCCCCCGCGCCGACGACCCGCCGACCGGCGAACCCCCGGGGACGCCCCAGCTCCCGACCACCGGCAACCACCTGCCGGCCACGGGCAACCACCTGCCGGCCACCGGCCACCACCTGCCCGGCGGCCCCGGCCGGCCGTCGCCGTTCGCCCCCGAAGCGCAGCCCTCGCCCTTCGCGCCGGAAGCGCAGCCGTCGCCGTTCGCCCCGGACGCGCGGGCGGCGGGCACCGGCGGCCCGCACGCCACGGGCCGGCACGCGCCGGGAACGGGCGCCGTCACGGGGACGGCGGGGCATCCGGGCGCGCACGCGGCGGGCACCGGCAGCGCGCAGGCGCCGGGCGCGGACGGCGGGTACGCGGCCGGGCGGTTCGGCCCG
>NZ_JBIEIS010000033.1:100480-148681 GCF_043496855.1 Nonomuraea sp. JJY05 | reverse complement strand
GCCGTGCACCCGGTGGTGCTCGGCGGCGGCCGGCAACTGTTCGCCGCGCCGGAGCAGCGCCACAAGCTGCGACTCGTCGACTCGCACGTCCTCGACGGCCAGGTCGTGGTGTCGCACTACCAGCCCACCTCCCGATAACCGGGCCGTTGACGTCTCGCCGGGAAGAGGCTCAGAGTGCCGTCAGGATGGCGTCGATCCTCGCCGGTGTCAGCGGCCGGTCGAGCATCGCGCGCAACCGGGCGCGGGCCCTGCCGCGATTCTCCTCGGACTCCTCAGCGGACAGGGCACGCCTGGCGTAGAACTCCAGCAAGTGCCCCTGCACGACGATCGCCATCGAGAAGTCGGCCGGCTCGGCCACCAGCGCAGGCCCGCCCGCGCCCCGATAGGCGCGGTAGGCCGCGACCGCGTCCTCCAGAGGCAGATCGACGAGGATCCCCGCCAGCTCCCACGCCGGGCGCGCCGGTCCGCAGTTCTCCCAGTCCAGCACGATCACGCCGCCGTCGGCCGCCCGGCACACGTTCTCCACGTTGACGTCGCGATGGCAGGTGGTGATGAGGGAGCCGGGCGGGGCCACCAGGGCGTCCAGCGCGAGGAGATCGGCGAGCGCCCGCTGCAGCGCCGGTGCCCACTCGCCCCCGGCCGCCGCCAGTTCCTCCCATGCGGCCCGGCCGACCGGCTCGCAGAACCACGGGGCGACCGGCCCCGACGCCGGATGCCCCACCTGATGCAGCCCGGCCGTCACCAGGCCGAGCTCAGCCGCCGTGACCACCTCGCCCGGCACCAGATCCACCCATTCGTAGACCCGCCACCTCCCGTCGAGCAGCACGTCGCCCTCCACCGTCGTGACGTGCCGCGGCAGGCGTACCCCTGCCTGGCCGGCGGCCAGCTGGAACGCGGCGTCCTGCCGTGCGTCGCTCTCTTCGGCGGGTACGAGCAACTCCTTCACGGCCCACGAACCGCGCACGGTGTCCAGCCGCCAGATCCGGCCCAGTTCGCCGCGCGCCGCGTACCCGGCCGGCCCGACCGGCTCCCCCAGCCCGTACGCCCGCGCCACTGCCCGCATCGCCTCGTCCACGATTCCTCCCCACGGCACTCGGGCCATGGTGTCCTCACTCTGGGCCACCGGCAACTCCGGGAGGTGCCGCACGGCGAGACGGCCCTGGACCGGTCGTGGGTGCGGGTCGCTGTCCAGCAGGACGCAGCAGCGTTGATGATCCCCGGTGGCGGACGGCGTTCATGCCCCCTCCCTACGCGCCGGCGTCCCAGCATTCGGTCAGGAAGCCGCGGCGGCGCTCACCGGGGAGGCCTCGCGGCCGGCGGCAGTGCCTGCACGCAGGTGCCGCGCGGCCCGGATATTCCATGGCGAACGTCGCGGGGAGCGATCAGACTGAGCGGATGGACAGGACGGTCAGCGCGTGGGTCACATTCGGTGACGAGCGGCTCGGTGTCGTCGGCCCGTTCGCGGTGGATGTGCCGTGGTGGGCCGAGGTGGAGCCGATCGTCGCGCACCTGCGCCAGGTGCTCGGCGTGGATGTGCTGGTGCTGCGCCTGCTGGACGTGGCCGGCGGCGAAGGCGGCCGCGATGGTCACGTGACCTATCACGTCGAAGCGCTGGAACGGCCCGCGCCCGGGCGGCTGACGGCCGCGCTGCCCACCGATCACGCAGTGCTGGACAGGCCCGAGCGGCTGCGGGCGCCGTGGGCGCGGATCGACGGGCTGCGGGAGCTGCTCGGCTGGGCGGCGGACGCGCTGAGGGCGGCCGGGCGGCCGCTGACCGGGCCGATCCGGCAACGCAAGACCTGGAATCTGGCCGGACTGTTCCTCCTGCCCACCGCCCGAGGGCCGGTATGGCTGAAGGCCACGCCGCATTTCGCCACCGACGAGGCCACCGTCATCGGCAGGTTCGCGGCGCTGGACCCGGGCCTGGCTCCCACGGTCGTGGCATCGGAACCGCGGCGGGTCCTGCTGGAGCATCTTCCCGGCGAGGACTGCTGGGACGCCCCCGTCGAGATCGTCGACAGCGCCGTGAGGCGGCTGGTCGCCGCGCAGGCCCGGCTGGCGGGCGCGATCCCGCCCGGGTTGCCGGACCGCCGCGGACCCGTCGTCGCCGACCGGGTCCGCGGCCTGCTCGCCGGTGACGTGGGCCGCGAGCTGACCGCCGAGGAGCTGGCGCGAGCGTACGAGCTGGTCGAACGATGGCCCATGCTGGCCGAGTGCGGCCTGCCCGACACGATCGTGCATGGCGACTTCCACCCGGGAAACTGGCGCAGCGACGGCGGCCCGCCGGCCGTGGTGGACTTCGCCGACGCGCACCTCGGCAACCCGGTGCTGGACGGGATACGGGCCCGTGACTGGCTTCCCCCCGCCAAACGACCCGCCGCCGCCGAGGCCTGGATCGAGGCCTGGACCGCCCACGTCCCCGGCTGCGACCCGGCCCGAGCACTAACGATCGCCGAACCGCTGTCTCACCTGGTCTACGCCGTCCGCTACCAGGAGTTCCTGGACGGCATCGAACCGTCGGAGCGGATCTACCACCTCGACGACCCTGTCACCAGCATCCGCGCCGCCCTGCGTTCCGCCATGATCATGGACTGACGACCCGGCCGATCGCGACACCGGGACGGGGAGCCGGAACGGAAGGAATGCGGAAGGCCGTGACGTGGCCGCGACTGTCACGCGGATCGGCCTTCCGGCTCCGCGGCGTCGGCGCTCGGCTCCTTGATCACGAGAGGCAGCAGCTCCCACGCATCGACGGCGTAGCCGAGACGCGCGCCCGGCGCGCTGCGGGCCTGCAGCCGCCACGGGCCGTCCCCGGTCGGGTAGCAGCGCAGCGTGAGCGCCTGGCCGGTGGTGGACAGGAAGATCTCGGCGATGGAGTGGTCGACGACCACGCGCAGGTCGACCGGCTCGCCGCCGGGGCAGGGCATCCGGTAGGCGCCGCCGCGGGCCCGGGCGTCCAGCGAGGCGCGGTCGCGATCGACGATCAGCTCACCGGCCACCGGGTCGAGGCGGATGTCGAGGTACTCGGAGCCGTCTGCGCTGGTCAGCAGCCGCAGACCGGCCTGTCCGGTCGGCTCCAGCCGGGCCGTCAGGTCGAAGGCGCGGCCGACGCCGCCGAGGTCCACCGGCTCCGGGCCGTGGGCGGTACCCGTGGCGTGGACGGCGTGCTCGCCGCGCAGGGTGCGCAGTTCGGCGGCGGGTTGCTGGTGCAGCGTGCCGTCGTCGGTGAGGGTGATCTCGCGTGGGAGGGTGAGCACGCCGGCCCATCCCGCTGCGGCGGCCCAAGCGTCGTCGCGCGCTTCCCAGGACCAGCCCCAGAGCAGCCATCGGCCGCCCGGTGCGCGCAGCAGGGCGGGCGCGTAGCAGTCCGGGCCGTGGTCGAGGAGCATGGGCGGGCCGGCTTCGAAGCTGTCGTCGCGTACCTCACCCACCAGGGCCGTGACGCACTGCGGGCCGTCGTGGTCGTTCCACGCGCTGATGATGAGGGCACCGCGCCCGCCGTCAGCAGGGAGGTATTGAGGGCACTCCCAGCCCTTGCCGGTACGGGCCCGCGTCCCGGTGACGTCCTGCGGCTCCCGAGCGCAGAACGGCCCCCGATAGGTCCAGTTCTCCAGGTCGGGCGACTCGTACAGCAGGGCCGCGCCGCGGCCGTCGGCGAGTGCGGCGCCGACCAGCATCCGCCAGCGTGCGCCGTCCTGCCAGACGTACGGGTCGCGGTACATGGTGCAGCCGTCGGGCGGCCGCGGGATCAGCAGGTCGCCGCGGGGGCGGAAGGTCCGGCCGCCGTCGTGGGACTCGGCGGTGGTGACCGGCTGGCTCCAGCGATCCTCGCGGTAGGCGGAGTAGAAGGCGACCATCCGGTCGCCGTCGGAGACGGCGTTGCCGGAGAAGCAGCCGTCGGCGTCCTCACCGCCGGCGGTGGGCGAAAGGGCGATCGGCAGCGGCTCCCAGCTCAGCAGGTCGAGGCTGCGGAAATGGCCCCAGTGCATGTTCGCGTGCTGGTTTCCGTAGGGGTTGTACTGGTAGCACACGTGATAGTGGCCGTCGTGGAAGACCAGCCCGTTGGGATCGTTGATCCAGTTGCGGGGCGGGCGCAGGTGCGCGACAGGCCGGTACGGGTCAAAGGGCGTGGTGGACACACACGTGCCTTTCGGAGGGTCAGACCATGCAGGGATGGGTCAGCGGAAGGAGCCGGCCACGATTCCCTCGACGAAGTAGCGCTGGGCGGCGATGAAGATCAGCACACTGGGGATCAGGGCGATGATCACTCCGGCGAGCACGATGGAGATGCTGCCGGTGCCGTAGGTGCCCTGCAGGGTCACCAGACCCAGCGGCAGGGTGAACTTGGCGGTGGACTGCAGGAAGATCAGCGGCCGGAAGAACTCGTTCCAGTAGGCGGAGAAGGTGAGCACCGCCAGGGTCGCCATCGGAGCGCGCGCCATGGGCGCGTAGATGCGGGCGAACACCTGGAAGTGCGAGGCTCCGTCCACCCGTGCCGCCTCGCCGAGCTCCCGCGGCATCTGCAGGAAGTACTGCCGCATCAGGAAGGTGCCGAAGGCGCCCCCGACCGCGGGCAGCACCAGCGCCATGAGGCTGTCGGTCAGGCCCAGGTACTTGATGATCAGGAAGACCGGGATGATGGTCGTCTGGAGCGGCACCATCATGGTGGCCAGGATGATCCCGAACAGGGCTTTGCCGCCCCGGAAGCGGACCATGGCGAAGGCGTAGCCGCTCATCGTCGAGGTGGCCAGCTGGCCGGCCACGATGAGCCCGGTGACCAGGAAACTGTTCAGGAAGAAGGTCCCCAGCGGGACCTGCTCGAAGACGGCCCCGTAGTTCGACCACACCGGATCGGTGGGGATCCACTGCGGGGCCCCGCCGAAGGAGGCGGCCGGCGTGCGCAGCGAGGTGGACAGCGCCCACACGAGGGGGGCCACCACCAGCGCGGCCGCCACCGTCAGCACGATGACCGACACCACCGGGGCGATGCGCGGACGTCGGTGCGGGGCCGGCGTGGGCTGATCCACGATGGCGGTCATGAGTAGAACACCCACTTTCGGCTCAGCGTGAACTGCACGGCCGTGATGACCAGCAGGACGGCGAAGAGCAGTACGGAGATGGCCGAGGCGTAGCCGAACTGGAGGTTCTGGAAAGCGGTCTGGTAGACGAGCAGGACGGTGGTGTAGGTGGCCTCGCCCGGGCCGCCCTTGGTCATCACGTACGGCTGGTCGAACAGCTGCATCGTGTTGATCAGGCCCACGGTGCAGGCGAACAGCACCGTCGGGCTGATCAACGGCAGCTTGATCCGCCAGAACAGGCGGGCGGACGACGCGCCGTCGATCTGCGCGGCCTCCAGGATGTCCTTCGGCACAGCGCCGAGGGCGGCGACGAAGAGGATGAACGTGAAGCCCAGTTGCTGCCACACCGCGACCAGCACGACCGTGGCCGTCGCTCCCCCGGTCGAGCTCAGCCACGGCACCGGGGGCAGGTGAAGCGCGTCGAGGTAATAGTTGATCACGCCGAAGTGATCGTTGAACACGTAGCTCATCACGATCGAGATCGACGCCGCGGAGGCCAGCATCGGCAGGAAGAACGCCGCGCGGAAGAGGTTGCGCACGATCGCCGAGGCCCGCTGGGCGACCAGCAGCGCCAGCCCCAGGCCGAGGACGACCTGCAGCAAGACGATCATCACGGTGAGGCCGGAGGTCACCAGCAGCGAGTGGGTGACCGCCTTGTCGTGCAGGAGCGCGTCGAAGTTCTGCAGCCCCACGAACTCGGGGCTGCTGATGGCGTCCCACTTGAACAGCGCGAGGACGAACGAGCCGACGATCGGCGCCACGGTGAAGACGAACACCACCACCAGGGACAGCGACACCATCGCGTAGCCGAAGAGGGCTTCGCGGCGAGCGCGGCGCCGGCCCGCGGCGCCGTCTGCTCGGACCTGGGCGGGGCGGCCGGGCCGCGCGCCCGACGGGGCGGACGCGCGGCTGCGGCTTCGGACAGGCTGCGACATCAGCGCGTCATCCCGTCTTCGCGGCGGTCTCGAGATCGCTCTGCAGTCCGTCGAGGGCCGCTCTGGCGTTGCCCGTGGACATGGCCTCGGTGGTGCGCTTGTTCAGCGCGATGGCCATCGCGTTGTAGTACGGCGGGGCCGGGATCGGAGCGGTGTCGTCGAACCGGGTGAGCGTGTCGTAGAAGACCTGCCAGTGCTCGGGGCCGGTGGGAGCGTACTTCTCGGCGGTCATCATCGACCTGCGCGGGGACGTGGTGCCGTTGCCGGGGAACAGCAGGTTCATGCTCTGCGGGGTCACCATGGTCTTCACGAGCTCCCAGGCGAGGTCCTTGTTCGGCGACGACTTGAAGATGCCGAAGCCGCCGGCGCCGAACAGGTGCCGCTGCGTCTTCCACTTGGGGAAGTACTGCACGTCGAAGGAGCCCGGCGCCATGCCGGCGTTGTGCAGGCCGCCCGCCCAGAAGCCGCCACCGATCGCCATGCCGATCTTGTTGCCGGCGAACAGGCCCTGCAGCGTGGTGCCGCCGCCGACGTCGGGGCTGGGCGACAGGCCCTCTTTCTGCAGCTGGATCATGTAGTCGAGCGCCTCGACGACCGGGGTGGAATTGGCGGTGGGGGCGCCCCAGCGCCAGCCGCCCTTGCGGCCGGCCGCGGCGGGGTCGTTCGGGTAGAAGGTGTTCCACAGCCAGTCGCCGCCGTCCCACTTGCCCTCGGTGAGCAGGTTGCCGCCGTTGGCGTACATCCAGGACGTCCAGCTGCCCCACAGCCGTACGACCCAGTTGTAGCCGACCACCTGGCCGCCCTTGGCGGAGATCTTCTTGGCGATGTCGTAGAAGTCGTCCTTGGTCCAGTCGTCGGCCGGGCGCTCCACGCCGACGCTGCTGAACAGGGAGGCGTTGTAAAACATGTTGCCGGCGTTGAAGTCGCTCGGCAGTTCGTACAGGTGCCCCTGGTACATCATGGCTTCCACCAGCGCCGGGTGGACGTCGGCGAAGTACGGCTTGAGCTCGGCCGCGTCCCGCCTGACGTAGTCGTCCAGCGGTTCGGCCAGGCCCTTGGCCGCGAACAGCTGCAGCCCCTCGGTGGCCACCGAGGCGATGTCCGGCGCGTTGCCGGCGGCGATCTGGGTGAGCAGCTTGCTGAAGAAGTCGTTCCAGTCCGTGCCCGTGGTGCCGGTGAACTTCACCTTCACGCCGGGGTGGGCCGCCTCGAACGCGCCGGCAGCCTTGGCCATCTTGTCGGCCGTCGCCTGGTCGGCGAAGACCGCGACGTTCAACACCTTCGAGCCGGAAGCGGAGGAACCGGAGGAGCCGGAACCGCATGCGGAGGCCAACCCGCCCATACCCGCCAGCGTGGCGGAGGCGGCGCCGGCCCGCAGCAGGCTGCGGCGGCTCAGCTGCTCGCTGAAGATCCCTGAGGACATGCGTGTTGTACCCTAACTGTGTTCCAAGTACTGACAGGGATGACGACCGGTTGCGACGGTCGCCTGTCGACGTGCGACTGCTTCGCCGTCCCGGGGTCAGAGCCGGGGCGGCGAAGTGACCGATGCCCGCGCCACCAGCGGGCAAGGCAGCATCTCCTGGATGACCGGGCCCGGTGGCGAACCCGGCGTTGCGGTGAGCGCGAGCAACTGGGTGACCGCCCGCGCCCCCATCTCGTAGTGCGGCAGCTGGACCGTGCTCAGTGCGGGACGCATGCCCTCGCAGACCAGGTCCTGGTTGTCGAACCCGATGACCGACAGGTCGTCGGGGATGGACAGTCCCAGATCGGCGGCGGCGTGGTACGCGCCCAGCGCCATCCGGTCGTTGAAGCAGAACAGCGCCGTCGGACGCTGGTCCGCCGTCAGCAGGCGCCGCGCGGCGCGGTAGCCGGCGGCCACGTCCCCGGCGACCGTGCCATGGGGGATGGCCGGCTCGGCGGCCACCAGGGAGGGGTCGTAGGGGACGCCGACCTCGTCGAGTGCCTTGCGGTAGCCCTCCAAGCGGCCGTGCAGCGCGGGGATGTCCGCGGTCTCCACGGCCATGCCGATCCTGCGGTGCCCGTGGCCGGTCAGCTCGCGCACCGCCGTGTAGCCGCCCTGGACCTCGTCGGGAACCACGAACGGGATCGTGGGGTCGTCGCTGCGCGCGTCCAGCAGCACGCTGGGCGTCGAGCGCAGGCTCTCCGGCAGCCGCACGATCCGGTGGTACATCGCCGCGTACAGCACGCCGTCGACCTGGCGCTGGAGCAGCATCTCGATGCTGCGGCGTTCAAGGTCGGCGTCGCCGCCGGTGTTGACCAGGAGCAGCAGCATGCCCTTGGCCGCGGCGGCCTCCTGCGCGCCGAGGATGATCCGGCCTGCGTGCGGCGTGGTGGCGATCTCGTCGCTGACGAAGCCGATGGTGTGCGACCGCTGCAGCCTCAACCCCCGAGCCAGCCCGTTCGGCGCGTACCCGAGTTCCTCGGCGACCTGCAGGACGCGCTGCCGGGTGTCCGGGTTGATCCGCTTGCCCTCGACCTGGTTGAGGATGTGCGACACGGTCGTGACGGAGACACCGGCCGCCGCGGCCACGTCCTTGATCCCGATCCGGCGCGCCATCATCCTGCCCAAACTGCTCGATACCGGTTGCCCAATCGTTTTGGCACCCGCGTGTAATGAGGGTGCCAACGACCAAAGCCCCTGTCAATGGCTCGTTACGAACTCGTGGCCGCAGCATGTCCCGGCCCAGGTCGCGGTGATCGAGTCAGGCGCCGCGCTCACCCTGCCCGATCGCCATCAGGCTCGCGCTCCGTCGTCTGTGGCGGGCACCGCATCCTCAGATCCCGGGAAAACCACGACGAGCTCCAACCCGCCTCCCGGGTTGGGGCTCGCTCGCACGTCGGCGCCGTGAGCCTTGGCGATCGACGCGACGATCGACAACCCGAGGCCGGCGCCCTGTCCACGGGTCGTCTGCAGCCGCCGGAAGGGCTCGAAGAGATCGCCGAAACGTTCCTGGGGCACGTGCGGGCCGGTGTTACGGACCGTCAGAACTCCATGGGAGAGCGTCACCTCAACGGTTCCGCCGGGAAGGTTGTAGCGGGTCGCGTTGTCGACGAGGTTCGTGACGAGCCGGCTCAGCAGGATCGGATCCCCATCGACGACGAACGGGTCGATCCGCGACGTCACGGTGACCTCGTCCGAGCCGCCTTCGGCCAGGACGAGCAGCACCACCTCGTCCAGGGCCACTGGCGTCCTCTTCTCGAGGCCGTGCTCCGCCTGGGCCAGGACCAGCAGGGCGTCGATGAGGCTCTCGGTGCGGTGGTTGTGGAACAGGAGCTTGTCGCGGATCTCACCGACGTCTGCAGGAAGGCCGATCTCGATCGCCGCTCGCTGGACGGCCAACGGGGTCCTCAGCTCGTGGGACGCGTTCGCGATGAACCGCCGCTGCCCCTCGACGGAGCGTTGGAGGCGGTCGAGCATCGCGTCGAACGTGTCGGCCAGTTCCTTCAGTTCGTCCTTCGGCCCGATGAGCGCGATGCGTTCGTGCAGGGTCGACACGGACAGCCGCTGCGCCGTGGCGGTGATCCGGTGGACGGGCCGCAGGATCCGCCCGGCGACCAGCCAGCCGACGATCACTGACACCAGTGTCAGGATCCCGACCGTCGCCACGGTCACCCCCCACTGGTAGTCGATCACCTCGTCCACCAGATCGGGCAGCGTCGGCGGCTGATGGTCCGGGAGGCCCGGCGCCGCCGGCGCCACGGGGAACGGCCCGATCCGCCCGATCCTCCTGTCCAGCGCGTGGCGCAGCAGCAGGTTGACCGTGACCAGCAGCACGGTCGAGGTCAGCAGGAACAGTCCGGAATAGATCAGGGTGAGCCGTACCCGGACCGTCGTCACAGCACGTAACCCGCGCCGGGAACCGTCTGGATGCAGGGCGGATCGCCCAGCTTCGCGCGTAAGCGGCTGACCACGACCCGCACCACCGTCGTGAACGGGTCGACGTTCTCGTCCCATGCCTCTTCGAGCAGCCGTTCAGAGCTCACGACCGCGCCGTCCGCCCTCATCAGCACCTCGAGGACGGCGAACTCCTTGAGCGACAGATGCAGATGCCGCCCGTCCCGCGACGCCTGCAGCCGGTGGGTGTCGACCACGATCCCGTGCCGCGTCAGCACCGGCGGCACCTGCGCCTGGCTGCGCCGCCCCAGCGCCTGCACCCGTGCGACCAGCTCGGCGTAGTCGAACGGCTTGGGCAGGTAGTCGTCGGCCCCCATCCCGAGGCCGGCCACCCGCTCCGGCACCGCCGCGGCCGCCGTCATCATCAGGATCCGCGTACGGCTCCCGCGCGCCACCAGCTCACGGCACACCAGGTCGCCGTGCATCTCGGGCAGGTCCCGGTCCAGGACGAGAACGTCGTAGTCGCTCACCGCCAGCCGCTCCGACGCGGCGACCCCGTCGTACACCACGTCGACGGCCATGGCGTGGCGACGCAACCCCACCGCCACAAGATCGGCCAGGTCTCGTTCGTCTTCGGCCACCAGAACCCGCATAGCGATGTTCGTACCCGAATCTGGGTTACAGCGGCGTTAACGGATCCGTTCACAGCCGCGCAACCCGCTTCCGGCCACGCTGGCGGCATGATCAAATCCCTCTGCGCCGCCATCCTGGTGGCGGCCTGCTCCATGTCCGCACCCGCGTCCGCGCCTGCTGAGCGCTGCACCGCCGTCACCGGGCCGCCGCCGGAGTCGGCGCCGCCGACCTCGCTGAACACGCTGCGGCAGGCGTACTTCTGCGTGCTGGACAACTACTACGGCGGTCCGTCCATGGATGCGAAGGCGCTGCTGAAGAGCGCCTTCGCCGCCTATACCCAGGACCTGATGCGGCGCGGCGCCGATCGGCCCGGCCTCCAGCTGCCCGAACTGACCGGGAACCGCGACACCGACTGGGCCGCCTTCGCGAAGGTCCTCGGCGCCGGTGACGTGCCCGCGTTGCGCGCCGCGATCATCGCGATGGTCGCCGGACTGCACGACAACCACGCCCGCGCGGTCAGGCCCACTCCCCCACCGGAAGGCGGACCGACCGGGACGGGCATCGTGGGCGTGTCGGCCCAGCAGGGCCCGCAACTCGACCCGGCGGCCAAGCCGCCGTTGTTCATCACCCGCGTCCTGCCCGGCAGCCCCGCCGCCAAGGCCGGCATCAGGCCCGGCGACATCATCGTCAAGGTCAACGGCATGCCGCCGTTCATCGGGGACACCGTGAACCAGAGCATCGTCCAAGCCTTCACCGCCGGCACGGTGACGCTCACGCTCCAGCGCCCCACAACGGGACGGACCCGCACCGTCGAGCTCAGAGAGGGCCCCATCACGCGGCAGCCTCCGGCGGTGACGTCCAAGAAGCTCGCCGACGGCGTCACGTACATCCAACTGCCCGGATTCTTCGAAGGTGCCGCCGACCAGGTCATCGCCAAGCTGCAGGGCAAGCCGAAGGCGGTGGTCCTCGATCTGCGCGGCAACGGCGGCGGGTCGCCTCGCGAGGTGACACGGCTGCTCGGCGCGTTCGCGCACGGCAAGGTCACCAGCTACTTCTGCCCGCTCAAGGGCGACTGCGTGCCCAACCGGACCGACGACAGCGTCCCGTTGCTCGGCTCGCGCCTGATCGTCCTCACCGACCGTGGATGCGCCTCGGCCTGCGAGGACTTCAGCGCGGCCGTCAAGGACAACGGCCTGGGCACCCTCATCGGGACCCGCACCGCCGGGGCCGTCTCCGGCCCCAGCGAGGCATACCTCCTCGACGACGGCAGCATCCTGCTCCTGCCCAAGGTCCGGCACCTCGGGCCCGCCCGCGAAATCATCGACACGATCGGCGTCCCGGTCGACCACTACGCCCCGATGACCGCCCTCGACCTGGCCACCGGGCGCGACCCGGGCGTGGCCAAGGCGCTGACGCTTCTTTGACGCGCTTGCCGCAACGGTAGGTGTTCGCTACCCGAGCCAAGGCTTCGAGGGCTTCTGCGCTTTCTGGGATACTCACGCCGCGTGGACACGAGGACCTTCTGGGGACTGATCGAGGAATCACGGCGCGTGACCGGGGACCCTGAAGAGCGGGCGAGCTGGCTGGACCTGCAGATCACCGACGCGCGCGACGCGCTGGACTTCCACGTCTGCCAGATCCGTCTCCTCGCCCGCGCCTGCACCTGCAGTAGCCGGATGGCGGCCCGTACGCGGTGTTCGCCCTGATCGCCCGCCGCATCGTGCCGACCGAACGCCAGGGCCCGGTCCCGCCGGGACGACGACCGTGACCGCCCGGTGCGCCTTGACGCCAACTCTTCCGATATGCCGATTATCGGTATATAAAGATCCTGTGTCTAAGTTACGCGCCTTGCAGGAGCCTTCGTTCCTCATCCTGACCTCGCTGGCACACGAGCCGCAGCATGGCTACGGCATCATCACCGACGTCGAGCGCATCTCCCAGGGTGAGATTCGGCTGAGGGCCGGCACCCTGTACGCCGCCCTGGACCGGCTGCAGGCCGAGGGGCTGATCGCCGAAGACCGGGAGGAGATCGTCGACGGGCGGCTTCGCCGCTACTACCGGCTCACCGAGGAAGGCAGCCGGCGCCTGGCCGCGGAGGCGGCGCGGCTGCAACGCAACGCCCGAACGGCGGTCACCCGGCTGCGTACCCACCATGCCGGAGGGACCGCGTGAGCGACCTGGAACGCCACTACCGCCGGCTGCTCCGCCTCTACCCTCGCGACCACCGAGCCAGGCACGAGGAGGAGATGCTCGGCGTGCTCATGGCGGCGGCCGAGCCCGGCCGCCGCCGTCCGCATCCGCAGGACGTGGCCGACCTGATCAGCGGAGCGGCCGCCATTCGCTTACGACGGCCCATCAGCCCGCAATCTCTGATGTGGTGGCGCGATGCGGCCCGCGTCGCCGCCGCCCTCGGCCCGCTGGTCCTGCTGATCCAGCGCTTTCCCGCGGCTTTCCGCGAGATTGAGATGTATGTCCAGCGAGGACCGGAGCCAGGGGTCCTGTCGACGGGCACGGTCGTCGAGCAGGCACTCGGGCTGCTGGTCTACGTCGCCGTCACGGTGCTCGCCTGGCATGACCACAGGTGGATCGCGGCCGGCCTGGCTTGGGCATCGACCATCTGGCTCGGCGCGGACCTGGTCATCCCGAGCTCGTACAGCTGGGGTCTCAGCAACCTTCTGCCCTTAGGGCTGGTCCTACTTCCGTACGTGGCCGTGGCCGTGCTGCTGACAGGAACAGCGCATCCACAGCGTGGAGTGCGACTGGTCGGCCGACGCAGGGTCCTGATCTGGTTTGCCGTCTTTCTGGGGACGACCACAGTCATACGGCTGTTGGAGGCCACGATGGGCATGTGGTGGGAGTTGGTTCCGCTCGGCCTGACGGCGATCGTTTGCGGGATGGCCGCGCGATCCCCGCTGGGACGCAGGAGCATCGTGCTGCTCGCCCCCGCCTTCCTCCCCGTTGTGCTGACGGGCGTTCTCTTCATAGCGATGTGGTCGTGGTGGGGGGAGTCATCCATCACCGGCGTCACGCAGGCGATCGGCATGGTGTGCGCAGCCCTGGCCGTCTTTGTGTCCACCGTCTACCTCACCGGCCGGCGCGAGGCCGCCGGCGCACCGCCACGCGAAGCGGCTCGACTGTGACGGAGTCGTGTTCGCGGGCGAACGGGATGGATGCGCGGGGACGGCACGCTGCGGGCAGCGAACTCCACCGTCGCCGAGCAGGTCGCCTCACACGGCGATGACCTTCTGATGGGTATCTGCGCGTTTGCGGCGGGTGTGCTGCTGTATCGGCTCTTCCGATCGTTTTGCCGGCGTGCGGTGAAGTCCCGCTGCACCAGGTCGGGGAGGCCGCGGACGGCGCCCTGCTCGGTCGTGGTCGGGGTGAAGGCTCGTGCCTGCACCGGGACCAGCCCGAGCTCGCGCATGAGCAGCCGGACCGGCTCGGCTGAGCACTGCTCGCCGATCCGCCTTCCGGTTCACGATCGACGCGGCGGCGGCCTCGACCATGCCGGTGGTCGTGGATCCGCCGTTCATCTTCCAGCCGGACACATTCCACTGCCACACGTTGATGGTCTCGACCACCGAATCGGCGGCGCGTGCCGTGCCCCCGGGCAGCAGCGTCGCGCCGAACGCCACCACGGCAACCAGTAAGCGGGCGAACATTCTCATCTCACATACTCCGATCTCGGATGTACTTGTTGTCCGGTGGACAGGCCCAGCATTCGTACGCACAGCGCGTCCATCGCGCGGTCCGGCAGCACGCGCCGCAGCCGGGTGAGAAGCTTGGCGTGACCGCCCACGGGGTAGCGCGTTCTCGGCCGCCGGGAGGTCATCGCCTTCACCACGGCTCCGGCGATCACCTCGGGCGGGCTGCCGGTGCGCTGATTGCTCGTGGCGATTTTCCCGATCACGTGCTCGACCATCGCGCCGTAGTCGGCACGGCCCTGGGGCGAGAACAGTTCGGCGACGGCGCGGCGGCCGTTCTCCACCAGCTTGGCGGGGGCGGTGCTCTGCGTGGCGCCCGGCTCCACGATGCTCACGTCCACGCCCCATGGGCGCAGCTCCATGCGCAGCGCGTCGGTCACCGAGACCAGCCCGTGCTTGGCGCTGGTGATGGGGCCGAGGAACGGCAGCGTGATGCGCCCGCCCTCGGACCCGACATTGATGATCCGCCCTCTGGCCCGCTTGACCAGCGGCAGGAACGCCTGGGTGACGGCGAGCTGGCCGGTCAGATTCACCTCGAGATGGCGCCGGAACTCATCCAGGGGCACCAGTTCCATCGGCCAGGGCGCGCCGATCCCGGCGTTGTTGACGAGCCCCGCCAGCCCGGCCGCGCCGGTGGTCCGCTCCACCCGCACGACGGCCGCGGCGATCGACTCCCCGTCGGTGACATCGACATGCAGCGGGATGATCTCGCCCCTGGACGCGCGGCGCAGCGCCTCGCCGTCGACCTCCTCGCGGACCCCGGCGAAGACGGTGAAGCCCCGGGCGGCCAGCGCCAGGGCCGAGGCCCGGCCGATGCCCGATGAAGTTCCGGTGATCATCACCGTTCGCGACATCGCGGCTCCCTTCACGAGATAACTCAACGATGGTGAGTTCACGATAGGTCAAGCATGCATGAAACTCAACATCGATGAGTTATTCTTTCCGGGTGAGCGAGACCAGTCGGAAGAGGGCCGGAGGGCGTCGTCCGGGCGTGTCCGGGACGCGCGAGGCAATCCTGGCCGCGGCCCAGCGGAGCTTCGCCGAGCAGGGCTACACGGCGACCACCATCCGGGGCGTCGCCTCGGCCGCCGGTGTGGATCCGGCCCTGGTCCTGCAGTTCTTCGGCAACAAGGACCAGCTCTTCGACACCGCTTTGCGGGCCGATCCGCCCACCCGGCCCCTGACGACGCTGGTACGCGAGGGCGACCTCGCCGACCTCGGAGAGCGGCTGTCGCGCCGCTACCTCGAACTCTGGGAGGCACCGGACACGGGAGCGCGGCTCCTCGCGGTGGTGCGCGGCGTGTCGGCATCGCCGAGCGCGTCGGCGATGGTGGCCTCGTTCATGTCCGACGAGGTGATGCTTCCCCTCGCCCGCGCCATCGGCGCGGATCGCGCCGAACTGCGGGCCAACCTCACCGGCGCGCACCTGCTGGGCGTCGCCACGGCCAGGTACGTGCTGCGGGTCGAGCCGCTGGCATCGCTGGAGCGCGAGCGACTGGTCGCGATCCTGGCTCCCCTCGTCCAGCGTTACCTCACCGGCGATCTCGACTGACGTGGACATCCGGGAACGGCGTTCAGGGGGAGGCCGCCGTGGGCGGCCGCGGGTGGGGTGACCGGCTCCGGCGGATGAAGTCCGCCTCTCGGGAGCGGCTCCTGATCCGGGTCAGGCGGATGAACGTGGGGCCCGAGTCGATGCCGGGCCAAGACCGTTCATGCACTGCGCGGGCCGTCACGTTCGAGAGGGTCGCCGGCGACGCCGGCGCGCCCCGCTCCCGGCCTTACGCCCAGCCCGGCACCCGGGCCGAGATCGGGTGGCAGCGCGATGCCACCGGCCCGTCAGGATCGTCATCCCGCGGCTCAAGGTCCCAGTCCTCTTCAAGAGCCACAACCTGATCAGGGCGGGCCCGTGGAGACGACGAAAGACCCCGTCGCTATGGTGGACCGATGGCATCGGTCAAGCAGGTCCAAGTCACCTTCGACTGCGCAGAACCTGAGCGCGTCGCTCGTTTCTGGTGTGAGGTGCTGGGGTACGTCGTACCGCCTCCACCGGAGGGGTTTGCTACTTGGGACGATTTCGATCGCGCGCTGCCGCCTGAGCAACAGGGTTCAGCGTTCGCGTGCGTCGATCCCTCAGGTGTGGGCCCGCGACTGTTCTTCCAGCGCGTTCCCGAAAGCAAGGTCGTCAAGAATCGGGTGCACCTTGACGTGCGGGTCGGCACCGGGCTCGTGGGTGAGGAGCGCGTGGCCGCACTTGAGGCCGAATGCGCACGACTGGTCGCGCTCGGCGCGGTACGCCTGCGACTCCTCCCCGCCGATGACGACAACGAGTCGTGCCTCCTGATGCAGGACATCGAGGGCAACGAGTTCTGTCTCGACTGAGTGGCCGCGAAGGCACCTTCGCGAACATCCGCTCATGCCGCAGACGCTCGGCTGGGGATGGAAGGCGCGAACCTCTCCAGCGGCGTCGCCGGACGTCGGTGCCGACCGGCGCAACCGGCGACACAAGTCGAGGATCTGGTCGGTGCGGCGGGGGCATCCGGGGCCATGATCTGTGCGGCCCGGCCGCGGTAGCAGGGGGCCGTTCGGCCGGTTTGAGCGAGGGCGACCGTCAAGCTCGGCGGTCGTCCGTTTGGCGAGCTTCGCCCAGCGCTCGCGTCGCGTGACGACGTCCGGGAGAACGGCTGCGCGCTCGACGACGTTCGGCCCTTGCCGACGAAGAGAAGACGTGTGCCGCCGCTTCGCGATAAGGGTGTCAGTCCGCAGCGGACGGCCACGAGGCAAGGCGAGAAAATCTCACCCCTTGCCACTTTCAACTTATAGCGGACCGGGGGGCTTGCCGCAAGACCCGGGTCGTGCTGCAGAATCGTCGGCCGTACCGAGAACGGACGAAAACGTGGGGGCACGACGTGCGTGTGTCGTTAACGACCTATGGGGGACGCGGTGACGTCGGAACCGCTGGTGGGACCGGCGGTGCGGGGCGGGCGCTCGGCGCGGAGCCGCGGGTGTGCGCGCCGGCCGACTCGTCAGACGGAAGGCAACCAGAGATGAGGACGTGCCCGACAAGAGGTTCGACAGAGCAGGAGGCGCCGGTGATCCGACCGGCCGGTGCAAGGCAACGGAGGACGGCTGCCACGGAGGTGTCGCGATGATCGAGCAGTACGTGCTGAGTCTCCAAGAGGTTGACGAGACGCAGCTCGCTGTCGTCGGCGGCAAGGGAGCGCATCTGGGCGCGCTGTCGCGGATCGACGGCATCCGCGTGCCGGCCGGCTTCTGCGTGACGACGGACGCCTTCCGGCGGATCATGGTGGAAGCGCCGTCGATCGACGATCGGCTCGATCAGCTGTCGCGCCTGAACCCGGACGACCGGGAGGCGATCCGCACGCTCAGCGCGGAGATCCGCCGGACCCTCGAAGGGATCGCCATCCCGGATGATCTCACGGCGGCGATCACCCGCGCTCTCGCCCAGCTCGGCGAGCAAGCCGCCTACGCCGTCCGATCCAGCGCGACGGCGGAGGACTTGCCGACGGCCTCCTTCGCCGGCCAGCAGGACACGTACCTGAACGTCGTGGGCCCGGCCGCGATCCTCCAGCACGTCAGCCGGTGCTGGGCCTCGCTGTTCACCGAGCGGGCCGTGACCTACCGCCAGCGGAACGGCATCGACCACCGTACGGTCCACATGGCCGTGGTCGTGCAGCAGATGGTCTTCCCGCAGGCGGCCGGCATCCTGTTCACAGCCGACCCCGTCACGTCCAACCGAAGGGTCGCCTCCGTAGAGGCCGGTTTCGGCCTCGGTGAGGCCCTGGTCTCCGGCCTGGTGAACCCGGACGTCTACAAGGTGCGCGACGGCGAGGTCGTCGCCAAGACGGTCGGCGCCAAGCGGCTCGCCATCCACGCCTCGCCGGCGGGCGGGACGCGGGAGCAGGAGATCGACCCGGAGCGGCAGGAGCAGCCGGCGCTGACGGATGCGCAGGTCGTGCGGCTCGCGCAGCTCGGCCGGCGAATCGAAGCGCACTTCGGCCGCCCCCAGGACATCGAATGGTGCCTGGTCGACGACGACTTCCAGATCGTCCAGAGCCGGCCGATCACCACGCTGTTCCCCATCCCCGAGTCCGGCGACGGGGAGAACCGCGTCTATCTCTCCGTCGGCCATCAGCAGATGATGACCGACCCCATGAAGCCCCTGGGCCTCTCCTTCTGGCAGATGACGACCCCCGCGCCCATGGCCGAGGCCGGCGGCCGGCTGTTCGTCGACGTCACCCAGAGGCTGGCGTCGCCGGCGAGCCGCGCCGCCCTCCTGGAGCTCGCGGGGAGATCCGACCCGCTGACCGGGGACGCGCTGCAGACCATCCTCGAGCGCGACGGCTTCATCCGGCCGCTGCCTGGCGAGGGTCCCCCCGGGCCACTGCCCGGTGGCGCGCCGACCCCGATCGAGACCGATCCGGCCATCGTCACCGACCTGATCGAGCGCAGCAAGGCCTCCATCGCCGCGTCGGAACGCGAAATCCGGACGAAGTCCGGAGAGTCCCTGCTCGACTTCATCCGGACGGACCTCCAGGAGCTGAAGCGGATCTTGTTCGATCCGCGGAGCCATCAGGTGTTCATGTCGGCGATGGAGGCCACGTGGTGGCTCAACGAGCAACTGGAGGCGTGGCTGGGCGAGAAGAACGCGGCGGACACGCTCACGCAGTCCGTGCCCCACAACGTCACGTCGGAGATGGGGCTGGCGCTCCTGGGCGTCGCTGACGTGATCCGCCCGCATCCGGACGTGGTGGCGTTTCTGCAGCACGTCGAGGACGAAAGTTTCCTGGACGAGCTGCCCAAGCTCGCGGGCGGGCGGGAAGCGCGAGACGCCATCGAGGCCTGGCTCGATGAGTACGGCATGCGCTGCCCCGGCGAGATCGACATCACGCGGCCGCGCTGGCGTGAACGCCCCTCCACGCTCTTGCCCATGATCCTCGGCAACATCAAGAACTTCGAGCCGGGAGCCGGCGAGCGGCGCTTCGAGCAAGGGCGGCAGGAAGCCTGGGACAAGGAGCAGGAGCTGCTGGAGCGCTTGCGAGCCCTGCCGGACGGGGAGCGCAAGGCCGAAGAGACGAAGCGGATGATCGACCGGGTCCGGACCTTCATCGGGTACCGGGAGTATCCGAAGTACGGCAAGGTCAGCCGCTACTTCGTGTACAAGCAGGCCCTGCTGGAAGAAGCCGAGCGCCTCGTGCGGGCCCAGGTACTTCGCGAGAAGGAAGACATCTTCTACCTCACGTTCCAGGAGCTCTACGACGTCGTGCGCACGAACCGCGTGGATGACCAGCTCATCGACCGGCGCAAGGACGCGTTCACGTCGTATCAAGCGCTCACGACGCCCCGGGTGCTCACGTCGGATGGCGAGGTCATCGCCGGGGCGTACCGACGCGACGACATGCCGGCCGGCGCGCTGCTCGGCCTACCGGTCTCCGCCGGGACCGTCGAGGGGCGGGCCCGCGTCATCCTGGACATGGCACGGGCCGATCTCGAACCGGGCGACATCCTCGTCACCGCACACACGGACCCCAGCTGGACGCCCCTCTTCGTCGCCATCGCAGGCCTGGTCACGGAGGTCGGAGGATTGATGACCCACGGCGCGGTGATCGCACGAGAGTACGGACTGCCGGCCGTCGTCGGTGTGGCGGATGCCACCCGGCTGATCACCGACGGGCAGCGGATCCGCGTGCACGGAACCGACGGGTACGTCGAGATTCTGCCTGACTGATCACACCGATAACGCCCATCACCACCGCGGCGAATTCCGGTCGTGGGCCAGCGCTGACCTCGCGCTGGCCCACTCGCCACCCGATCCCCGAATCGATCAACAGCTGCACGATCTGCTCGACGTGCCGGCTGAGCCTGGTGGTCATCACCGCCGGCATCGCCCTGGCTCACCGCCTCGGCGGCCACCTACCGGATCAGGCGCGGTCGATCTTGATCGACGCGTCCACCCCGGACCGCACGGCCTTGTTGAACGAGGAGGACGGCCCGGCGCTCTTTGCGCGGCGCGCTCGACGCGTCCTGGCCGCCCGCCCTGCCCGCTGCTCGCCCGGCCCCGTCCCTCTCCCCCCAGGCGGCGGTGGCTGCGGCAGCGCGCGCCGTGTCAGCACGACCCCGGGCGCTGGCTAAGCTGCGCGCATGGCGCGAATTCTCCTCTTGCACTCGATGTACGGCCTGCGGCCCGCCGTTCACCAGGCCGCCGACCGCTTCCGGACGGCCGGCCACGAGGTGCACGTCCCCGATCTGTACGACGGCCGGGTCGTCGACACGCACGAGGAGGGCGCCGCGATCAAGGAGGAGATCGGCCGCGATGAGCTGCTGAAGCGAGCCGTGACCGCGGCCGCCCCGCTGTCCGCCGACGGCCTGGTGTACGCGGGCTTCTCGCTCGGCGCGGCGATCGCACAGAACCTCGCCCTGGGCGACGAGCGGTCTCGAGGGCTGCTGCTGATGCACGGCACCTCCGACATGGCCGACGAACTCTCGGCCGACGACCTGCCGGTCCAGCTTCACGTGGCCGATCCCGACGCCTACGAAACCGCCGACTGGTTGAACGCCTGGTACATCCAGATGCGCCGGGCGCGGGCCGAGGTGGAGGTCTTCCGCTATCCGGGTGTCGGCCACCTCTTCACCGACCCTGACCTGCCCGACTACAACGCGCAAGCCGCCGAGCGTGCCTGGGCCATCGCACTGGACTTCGTCGCCGACCTGTGACCGGCTGCCCCACCGATCTTGGCGAACCGCCGATCAGCGGCGCCATCACCGCATGTCGGTCCGGTCAGGTCCTTGCCGTTGCCTCGAGTGGCGTCCACACCATGAGCGCGAACATACCGGCGTACGGTATGCCGCATCAGCTGGAGATCCGGCCGAGGTCGGCGAGCTGAGACACCGCGGAGCACCCGAGCCGGGTCCGGCTGGAGAAGGTCCTCTCCGAGACGGTGTACGCCCCGCAGTGCGGCCAACTCCCGGACCCGCTCGCGTGGCGGCTGGACGTCTGCCTTCCCGCAGCGAAACCGCGTCGTCGTACCGGGGTGAAGGCGATCGCCACCACCGACCAGGCGCCTTTACATTGTAGATCTCGTGACTGCGACCGGCACCACACGCTTGCCGAGGCGCCCCTGAGCATGTCTCCGCCGCCAGGGAGAGCGGGAAAAGTCCCGGGTTGCGCCCTGCCCGGCCGATTCCCGGCTCACTCCACATCATCCAAGTTATTCCTTGACACGAATATTCGTCGTTGAGAATACTTCTCTCCATGGAGACAGCGGACGCACTTCTCATCGCACTGGCCGACCCGGCCCGCTGGCGGCTCGTGACCCTGCTGGCCGAGCGGCCCCGCCCGGTCGGCGTCCTCGCCCAGCTCGCCGAGGCACGCCAGCCGCAGACGACCAAGCACCTGCAGACCCTCGAGCGCGCCGGCGTCGTCACCTCCCAGCGCACCGGCCAGCGCCGCGTCTACGCGCTCCGCTCCGCTCCGCTGCGGCACCTGGCGGCGGCGCTCAGCCGGCTCGCCGACACCGCGGACCAGGCCGACGGCCCGCGCGAGACCTACGACCGGTACGGGCTCAGCCTCCAGGCGGAGCGGCTCGCCGCGCAGGAGCCGGGGTGGGCCGACGGCCGCTCGTTCAGGTTCGTCCGGTCGCTGACGCAAAGCCCCGAGCTGATCTGGCGCCACCTCACCGAAACGCCCCTGCTCGCCCGCTGGTGGACGCCCGACGACCTGCGCGTCTCCGAGCTCGTCTTCGAGGCACGACCGGGTGGACGGGTGATCCTGGAGTACCGCGACGCCGAGGACGCCGACGGCTCCGACCTGGTCGCCGGGCGCGCGCAGGGCGTCGTCGACGACGTACGCCCCGGCGAGCGCCTCGCCTACCGCTCCTCCCCGATGCTTCCCAGCGGCGACATCGCCTTCACCGCCCACGTCGCCTTCGACCTGCGCCCCACCGACACCGGCACCGACCTCGACGTTCAGGTCCGGATCACCGACAGCACCGTCGACTCCGCGGACTTCATCGCGGGCATCGAGATCGGCTACGGCCAGACCCTCGACAAGCTCGCGGCGACCCTCGCCACGTACACCACCGACCCGCACCACACCGACACCAGGAGCACGAAATGACGAACACGACCGGCCGCAGGGTGACCGCGAACCTGAGCCTCACCCTCGACGGACGCTACAACGGTCCCGGCGGGCCCGGCGATTTCGCCGCGTTCGCCCCGTACGTAACCAGCGACGTCGCCCGCAACCACATGACCCGCATGTGGGAGCACGCGACGACGGCACTGCTCGGCCGGATCAACGCCGAGGGATTCCTGGGTTACTGGCCGCCGGTCGCCGAAGACGACAGCGCCGACCCGCGCGACCGCGGATACGCCAAGTGGCTGGTCGACACGGAAAAGGTGGTCTTGTCGACCACCCTGACCGAAGCGCCGTGGGAACGCGCCCGCGTGGTGAACGCCCCAGCCGCGGACGTCGTCACCGAGCTCAAGGCCAGCGGTGAAGGCGACATTCTCGTCAACAGCAGCGCCAGCATCATCAAGCCGCTCCTGTCGGCAGACCTGCTCGACCGGCTCTACCTCATGATCTTCCCCGAGATCGCCGGAGGCGGGCAACGACTGTTCGACGACGGCCTGCCGGCTACGAAATGGACGCTCACCCACCAGGAGGCCGGCGAGCTGGGCGAACTCGCCATGGTCTACGACCGAGTCCGCTGAGCCGGCCGGTCGGCGCAGCCCGCAAAGAACGAAGTGGGCCAGATCCCACTTCTCGCTGCTGAAGGGCTCCCCCACGAAACCGACCGCGACCTCGGACCGTGCAACGGAACGGCGACGTACGCGAGCGCCTTCGCTCAAAGCCACCGAGATCGAAGGCAAGGCCCGGCACATCGTCGCCGTCACCTACGGCGAGCCGCCGACCCGCCCGCAGCCGCCGCCCTGCTCAAGACCGCACTCCTCATCCCCGATCCGGCGTGCCCTGAGTCCGGTGGAGGAGTAGCCGTCCTACGCCGCCCCGGCGCCGAGGTTGACAGACTGGTCATGTGCTGCCGGTGGTGAGAAGGAAATCGCCGGCCTGCTCGTTGCAACCTGCGCCCGGGCCGGACCCATCTCTTGGGATGTGAAGTCATCTATCGGGGAGACCAATGAGCCTTGACGAGGAGTACACCGCCTACGTGAGTGGCCGGCTGTCCTGGTTGCGGAAGATCGCTTATCCGTTGTGCCAGGACTGGCATCGCGCCGACGACCTGGTGCAGGCGGCGATAACGCGGCTCTACGTCAAATGGCGCCAGGCTCGGGCCGCCGACGACCTCGACGCCTACGTGCGCACGATGCTGATCCGGGTCTTCCTCGCCGAGCAGCGAGGGGGCTGGTTCTCCCGCGTACGGCTGACGCCCGCGCTGTCCGACCAGCAGGTCGAAGGCGGCGACCGGGACATGGTCATGGACGTCAACCGGGCGCTGGCCGCCGTTCCCGCCCGCCAGCGCGCCACTCTCGTGCTGCGCTTCCACTGCGATCTGAGCGTGGAGCAGACCGCCCACGCGCTGGGCTGCTCCACCGGAACCGTCAAGAGCCAGACCGCGCGCGGTCTGGCCACCCTGCGCTCGATGCTCGGCGCGCCGGAGTCCCGTCTCGCACGTACGGAGGAGTCTTGATGGAGGTCAAGCAGGTGTTCGGCTCGCTGGCGCGCCAGGAGGAGCCGCCGAGCACGGTGAACGTGAACCGGGCCATGGCGGCGGGACGTGCCGTCCGCAGACGCCGTCGTGCCGCCGTCGCCGCGAGCTCGGCGGTGGGGGTGGCCGCGGCCGTTCTCGTGGCCTGGTCGGTCCAGCCGTGGCCGGGGCGGCAGAACGATGGCGCCGCCGCCGTGCCGTCCGTCACGGTCACGGTCACGACGTCGCCGCGGCCTGTTTACAAGGGGTTCGCGGACATGAAGAAGAAGCATCCCCCCAAGGGGAAGGTCGCCACTGTGCCGCCGCTGATGATGTGGCTGAGCGACGCGCCCCGCAAGGGCGGGCTCCTCCTCTGCGAGAGCGGGCCGGAGGGTAGCTCCTGCGCCTCGTTTCCGCCGCTGGCCGGCAAGGAGTTCGCCCGTACGCAGGCTCGCGGTAAGGACATCTGGTTCGGCATAGCCAAGGACGGCGTTCACGGAGTGACGGCGGTCACCAAGGATGGACGGAGGCTTCCGGCCAGCCTCGCGCGGGATGTCGGCGCGGGGCTCGGGCTCTGGGCCATCCAATATCCCCCCAGAACGGACGTGCTGCGGCTCGTCATCGCCGACGCCGACGGAAGGACTGTACAGAGGATCGCCGTGTGAGCGGCCCTCGCCTACTCCCGGCGTCGTAGTCCCGCAGGTCGTTGATCCCGGTGCGGTAGTGGCAGATGACTCCGCCTGTGGGACGCCCTCGGAACGGCGGCCGGGCGAGAATGTGCGGTCATGAGGGCGTGGCCGCTGACCGGCTTCGATCCTGCGGAGCCGAAGTTCGCAGGCCGAAAGGGCCGCAGCGAGCTCGGCCTCCACGCGTTCCCCTGATGACGACGAAGACGGGACAGCGATGACCACCACCGACCTTGCCGAGGCGAGGGAACAGGCCACGCCACCACCGGAGGACACCGATCCCGCGGCGGGACAGAGCATGGCAAGGCTGCTGCGCCCCTATGGCTGGAGTTTCGCCGCCGTGGTGATCCTGCAGGTCATCGGCGCCCTTGCGGGGCTGGCGCCGCTGCTGGCGGTCGTCGAATTGGGTCGTACGCTCTTGTCGCCCGGCCCGGTCGATCACGGTCACGTCTGGACCGTCGTCATCGCGGGCGCGGCCGGCCTGTTCGTACGACTGCTGTTCACGGCCGCATCGTCCGGGATCGGGCACATTCTCGACGGCCAGGTGCAGCTGTCGTTCCGCCGGCAGCTGGCCGCGCGGCTGGGGCGCGTACCGATCGGCTGGTTCTCCCGGCGCCGGACCGGCGAGCTGGCGAAGGTGGTCGGGGAGGACGTGAGCGCCGTGCACCCGTTCATCGCCCACACCCCCGGCGAGCTCATCTCGGCGTTCATGGTGCCGCTGGTGTCGCTGGTCTACCTGTTCACCGTCGACTGGCGGCTCACGCTGATCGCGCTGATACCGGTGGTGCTGGCAGTGGCGCTGGTCCCCCTCATGATGACCCCGACCCGGCTGCGCGAGCAGAAGGAGTTCGACGCGGCCATGGGACGGATCGCGGATTCGGTCGTCGAGTTCGTGCAGGGCATCTCGGTGGTCAAGGCGTTCGGCGGGTCGGAGCGCGTCCACCGGAGGTTCCGCACGGCCACGGACGATTTCGTCGGCGCCTTCTTCCGGATGGTGCGCGGCCTCTCCGCGGTCGCCGCGGGGATGCAGCTGGCGCTGTCACCGCCGTTCGTGCTGCTGGTCGTGCTGATCGGCGGCGCGGCTCTGATCGCGAACGGCGGCATGGCCCCGGCCGACCTGCTGCCCTTCCTGCTGCTCGGGCTGGGCCTGACCGCCCCCGTGGCGGCCCTCGGGCACGGCTTCGACGACATGCAGGCCGCCCGTCGGGCGGTCGGCCGGATCCGGGACGTGCTCGCGGTGCGGTCGCTGCCGGAGCCCGCACGCCCGGTCGCGCCGCGGGGTCACCGGGTGGAGCTGCGGGACGTGCGATTCGGTTACGAAGCCGATCACGAGGTGCTGCGCGGGATCGACCTGGTGCTGGAGCCGGGGACGGTCACCGCGGTCGTCGGGCCGTCGGGCAGCGGGAAGTCCACGCTGGTCCAGCTGTTGCCGAGGTTCTTCGACCCGACCCACGGCTCGGTCGTCCTGGGCGGCGTCGATCTGCGCGAGCTCGGCAGCCAGGAGCTCTACCGCACGGTCTCCTTCGTCTTCCAGGACGTCCGCCTGCTGCGCGCGTCGGTCGCGGACAACATCGCGCTGGCGGTGCCGCATGCCGGCCGCGATGACGTGGTTCGCGCCGCCCGGCTGGCGAACATCCACGAGCGGATTCTGGAGCTGCCGCGCGGGTACGAAACGGTGATCCACGAAGAGGCCGGGCTGTCGGGCGGCGAGGCACAGCGGATCTCGATCGCCCGCGCGCTGCTCGCCGCCACGCCCGTTCTGGTGCTCGACGAGGCGACCGCCTTCGCCGACCCGCCCACCGAACAGGCCGTACGCCGGGCCCTGGCCACGCCGGCGGGCGATCGGACGATCCTGGTCATCGCCCATCGCCTGGAGACGGTCGCCGACGCCGACACCGTCGTGATGCTGGAGAACGGGTCGATCGTCGAGCGCGGCAGGCCCGCCGAGCTGCTGGCACAGAACGGAAAGTTCGCCGCGTTCTGGCGATCCCACCGATCGGCGGTCGCCGACGAGATCGAAACCGCACTGCGAGGAGACGAGCCCCGATGATCCGAATGCTGCTGCGCGTGCTCGGAGACGAGTACGCCCGGCCGGTGCGCCGCACCGTGGCCCTGATGACGACGACCGCGGTGGCCGAAGGGTTGTCCTACGCGCTGTTGGTTCCGGTGCTGGCGGCGCTGTTCGGGAGCACGCCCGCGGATGCCGGGCCGTGGCTGGCCGCGTTCGGGGCCGCGGTCGCGGTCTACGCCGTGCTGCGCTATCGCAGCGACCTGTCCGGTTTCCGCGTCGGGACCGTGCTGTTGCGCGGCATGTACCAGCGGCTCGGCGATCACCTGGCCCGCTTGCCGCTGGGCTGGTACGGCGCCGGCCGGGTCGGCGAGGTGTCCGTTCTGGCCAGCCGCGGCGTCCTGGAGGCGATGAGCGTGATCGCGCATCTGCTGGCGCCGTTCATCTCCGCCTGTGTGACCCCCCTGACGATCATCGGCGTGATGCTCGCCTTCAACGCGCAGTTGGGGCTGGCCGCGCTGGTCGCCGCCCCGGTCGTGGCGGCGGTCCAGATCTGGACGGGACGCTCGATGGCCGCCACCGATGCGGAGCGCCACGAACGCGACCACGAGGCCACCGGGCGGGTCATCGAATATCTCCAGGCCCAGCCGGTGCTGCGCGCCGGCGGCCGGAGCGGCGAACGCTTCGAGCTGCTCGACGACTCGTTGCGGCAAGTCCAGCGCGCCTCCCGCCGTACCGTGATGTCGGCGCTGCCCGGCACCGTGGGACTGGCGCTCACGGTGCAGGCGAGCTTCACGGCGCTGCTGGTGCTGGGCGCCTACCTCGCGCTCGGCGGGGGCCTCGGCGCGGCGGAGCTGCTGACGATCCTGGTGCTCGCCGCCCGCTGCGCCGATCCGCTGCTGTCGCTGGCCGACATCGGCGGCAAGCTCCGCGGCGCGCGTTCCGTGCTGGCGAGGCTCGACACGGTGCTGCGGACCGAGCCGCTGCCGGAACCCCGCGAACCGGTCCAGCCGGCAGGCCATGCCCTGGAGTTCGAGTCCGTCGTGTTCAGGCATGGGGACCGTACGGTGATGGACGGCGTGTCGTTGTCCGTGCCGGAGGGGCAGCGGCTCGCCGTCGTCGGACCGTCGGGGGCGGGCAAGAGCACGTTGCTGCAGCTGCCGGCGCGGTTCTACGACGTGGACGCGGGCGCGGTGCGCGTGGGCGGCGCGGACGTGCGCGCCATCAGCACGGAGGCGTTGATGGCGCGGATCGCCATCGTGTTCCAGGACGTCTATCTCTTCGACGGCACGATCGAGGAGAACGTACGTCTCGGCCGCCCCGACGCCGACGAAGCCGACGTGCGGGCGGCGGCGACCGCGGCGCGGCTGGACGAGGTGATCGAGCGGCTGCCCGGCGGATGGGCGACGAACGTGGGCGAGGGCGGTGCCCTGCTGTCCGGCGGCGAACGCCAGCGCGTCTCGATCGCTCGGGCGCTGCTGAAGAACGCGCCCATCGTGCTGCTGGACGAGGTGACCTCCGCGCTGGACCCGGTGAACGAGGCGGCCGTCCACGAGGGCATCGAGCACCTCATGGCGGGCCGGACGGTGGTGATGGTGGCGCATCGGATGCGCACCGTCCAACGCGCCGACCGCATCGTCTTTCTGGACGGCGGCCGGATCGTGGAGGAGGGCAGCCACGACGAGCTACTGCGCCGCGGCGGCCGCTACGCCGATTTCTGGAACACCGAATATGCCTTCACATCATTCGACTGAGTCATTATTCTCGAAGGCCCTACAACGCCGCCATAAAGGCACCATAAATTGACATAGCAGCCCCCCACCTGCGTAAACATGAAAATAAATTGCCATCAAGGCATGGCCCCGTAGGCGATTCCAGCACCATTTCAAAAACTTGTCCAGCTCTTGTGGAGCGCTTTGTCAGCCCTTACCCTCCAGGTGATCAAATCACTTTCTCTCGTTACCTGGAGGCACCTCTTGCGCCGATTAGCGCTCCCCGTCACCCTCTCCGCGATGCTCCTCCCCTTCCTCGCCCCGGAGGTCTCCGCCGCCGCGCTCGACGAGCCGCCGCCGGCCAACGTCCAGGAGATCGGTCCCGGCCAGTACTCCTCCGACACCAAAACCTTCAAGCTCACCGAGCTGGACGTGTCCGCGGGCGCGATCAGCCGCAAGCACGGCGTGGCCCTGACACCCGGCGATCTGGCCCGGCCGCAGTCCGCTCCGGCGACCCGTCCCGAACTGGGCGTCTTCGGGCCGGGCTGGCAGGCCGAGTTCGCCGGCGGCGAGATCAACCGCAAGCTGGAGAACCGGAACGGCACCATCGTCGTCACGGAACTCGACGAGGGCACATCGACCAGCTACCCGCTGAAGAGCAGCGTCTCCTTCCCCGACGGCGGCGGCATCCAGACGTACGAGGCCGCCGACGGGTCCAAGGTCACCGAGACCACCAAGTGGGACCCGGTCATCGGAGCGATGCGTACCACGACGACCGAGACGTTCGTGACGGATCTGGGCCCCCTGGACCCGGGCGACGAACCCATGACCAACCCCGACGGCACCCCCATCAGCGCCAGCGACCTCCAGCTCACCTACACCTGGGCCCGGCCGGGCGGGGCGCCGAGCGCCGACCCCTGGCGGGTGACCAGCGTGGGCACCGTCGCCTTCGGCAAGTCCGCGATCGCCTACGACGCCCAGGGCCGGGTCAGCAGCGTCAAGGAACCGACCCGCGGCGAGAGCCCCGCGTCCGTCACCAGGTTCACCTACGCCACGGCCACCACGGCCACCAGTACCTCCAACGGCGACTACGCGGGCCGGCTCAAGGAGATCACGGTCGCGTACGGAACCGACGCGCCGCGGACCGAGGCCAGCTACTCCTACGACCCGAGCGGCCTGCTGCGCACCGTGAGCGATCCCAGCGTCGGCGCCGTCCAGGGCACCTACGCCTACGACCCGGTGGGGCGCCTGTCGTCGATCGAGTCCGTCAGCAACGGCGGCTGGCAGCTGTCGTTCCCCGAGGGCGCCGCGGCTCCCCAGGTGGTCGCCACCGGGACCGACGTGCCGGCCAACGGGGGGCCGACCGAGGGCGCGGCCGGGCTCGACGACCCCAACGCCACCGAGCCGCCGGCCGGCGACTTCCTGCCGGACGGCGTGGATCCCCCGCAGTCCTACCCGAAGAAGTGCGACACGGCCAAGACCTGGATGTGGTACACGAAGTCGGGCTGCTCGGCCTGGGCGTACCACGGTGGCAAATGGCGCAAGCCCGACTGGAAGCGGACCGCCAGCGGCTTCAAGGTCAGGGGCATCGTTCACGACCACTGCACGAAGCCGGGACCGGACCGCCCCGCCGGGTTCGACTTCCGGCCGGCCTGTGACTCCCACGACTACGGGTACGGTCTGATGACCAACCAGAAGAAGAAGTACAAGTACTACCTCGACCGCACCGTCGGGCGGAAGCTCGACGTGGACACCCGGTTCTACATCACCCTGAAGGACAAGGTGTGCGGCGGCTACTTCTTCCTGGTGCGCGGCACCTGCAGGAAGATCGCCGCCGTCTACTACGCGGCGGTCGTGGGCTTCGGCATGCCCGGATAACAGCCCGAACCGAACCAGGGCCGGACGGCGGCATCGGCCGCCGTCCGGCCCTGACCCGGTCAGGGCGGATCAGCGCCGCGGCCCTGACCCGGGTCAGAGGCGGATCAGCGCCGCGGCCAGCTCGGCATTGCGCCGGGCGAACTCCGCCCATTCGGGGGGCGTGCCGGCTTCCAGCAGGTTGCGTTCGAGCCATGCGGCCTCGTGCACCGAGTCGCACGCCACCTGCCGGCGGCAAGCGCTCCGTGCGGTTCGGCGTAGCGGGCGCCCACGCCCCGAACCGCGGGGGTCACATGGTCGTCCCGCCCGAGACGTCCAGGCGGTGGCCGGTCATGTAGCGGCTGTCGTCGCCGGCCAGGAAGGCCACCGCGTCGGCGACGTCCTGCGGCGTGCCCAGCCGGCCCAGCGGCGACTGCGACGACAGCCAGGCCAGGGCCTCCCCGACCAGGCGTCCCTGGTGCATGTCGGTGTCGATGACGCCGGGCGCCACGGTGTTGACCGTGATGCCGCGCGGTCCGAGCTGCTTGGCCAGCGCGGTGGTCAGCACGTCGAGCGCGGCCTTGGACATGGCGTAGCCGATCGCCCGGGGCATGGCCGCGCCTCGGGTCAGCATCGTGCCGATCGTGATGATCCGGCCGCCGTCCCGCAGCCGCGGCACGGCGAGCCGGGTGACGAAGAACGGGGCGGTCGTGTTGACCGCGAACAGCCGCTCGAAGCCCTCCCTGGTCACGCCGTCGATCTCGCTCTGGTCGCCGAGGATACCCGCGTTGTTGACCAGGATGTCCAGGCCGTCGGCGTGGGCGTCGAATCCGGCCCACAGCGCTTCGGCGTCTCCCGGAACGCCCAGCTCGGCCCGTACGGCGAACGCCTGCCCGCCGCCCGCTTCGATGGCCGAGACCGTCTCCTTGGCAGCCGCCTCGTCGCTGCCGTAGTGGACGGCGACCCTGGCGCCCTCCCGGGCGAGCCGGGTGGCGACGGCCCGGCCGATCCCCCTGCTGGCGCCGGTCACGAGCGCCGTCTTGCCGGTCAATGTCGTCATTGCCGATCATGCCTTCCGCTATTTCGCGTACCTCGTACTCGAAATGGGACCCTAGCCATTCGAGTACTGTGTACGCAAGCTAGGGAGGGGCCGGCGGGATGTCCGACGAGGAACTGATCAGCATCTGGATGCGGCCCGAACGCCTGGAGCGTTCGGGGCCCGGGCGGCGGCCCGGCTACAACCGCGAGCAGATCACCCGGGCGGCCGTCCGGATCGCCGACGCCGAAGGGGTGGAGGCCGCGACCATGCGCCGGATCGCGGGCGAGCTGGGCACCGGCGCCATGTCGCTCTATCGCTACGTGCCGAAACGCGATGATCTGTTCGACCTCATGATCGACCTGGCGATGGGCGAGCTCGATCTCCCCGCCGCGCCGTCCGGCGACTGGCGCCGCGACCTCTCCCTGGTCGCCCACGAGACCCGGGCCGCCGGCCTGCGCCATCCCTGGCTGACCCCGCTGCTCAGCGGCCGCCCGACCCTGGGCCCGCACCTGCTGCGCGTGCACGAGTTCGCCCTGGGGGCGCTCAACGGGCTGGGCCTCGACATCGACGAGATGACCGGCTTCGTCAGCATGGTGAACGACTACGTCCACAGCGCGATCCGCCGCGAGATCGGCTGGCTGGAGGAGGCCCGCCGTACCGGCCTGGACCCGGAGCGCTGGAAGCGCGACTACATCGGGCCGTACGTGCGGCAGATCGTCGAGTCGGGTGCCTATCCCCTGTTCAGCCGGTCCGTACGGGAATCCGGCACCGCGCACCTTGCCCCGTCCGAGCGCTTCCGGCACGGGCTGGATCGGGTGCTCAACGGGATCGGCGCGCAGCTGCCAGCAGGCCGCGCAGGACATAGGGCATGATTCCGCCGTGCCGGTAGTAGTCGGCCTCGCGAGGCGTGTCGAGGCGCAGGCGGGCCTGGAAGGTGACGCCGCCGGCGGTGACCGTCAGGGTGGGCGGGAGCCGCGGCCCGTCCAGCGCGGTGAGGCCGGTGACGCCGATGACCTCCCGGCCGGTGAGGCCGAGCTCGTCCGGGCCCTCGCCGGGGAGGAACTGCAGCGGCAGGACGCCCATGCCGACCAGGTTGGAGCGGTGGATGCGTTCGAACGACTTGGCGATGACAGCTCGCACGCCGAGCAGCGCGGGGCCCTTGGCGGCCCAGTCACGGGAGGAGCCCGCACCGTAGCCCTCCCCCGCCAGCACCACGACCGGTACGGCGGCCTCCTGGTAGGCGCGGGCGGCCTCGTACACGGTGGTGATCGCGCCGCCGTCCAGGAGGTCGGCGGTGAGGCCGCCCTCGGTGCCGGGCGCGAGTTGGTTGCGCAGGCGGACGTTGGCGAAGGCGCCGCGCATCATGACCTCGTGGTTGCCGCGGCGGGAGGCGTAGGTGTTGAGCTGGTGGCGCGGCACGCCGAGGTCGGCCAGGTAGCGGCCGGCGGGGCTGGACGGGAGGATGGCCCCGGCCGGTGAGATGTGGTCGGTCGTGATGAAGTCGCCCAGCTTGACCAGGACGCGGGCGCCGGTGAGGTCGGTGACGGGCGGCGGCTCGGGCGACATGCCGTCGAGGTAGGGGGCGCGGCGCACGTACGTGGAGGCGGGGTCCCAGGGGTAGGTGGCGGAGCTGGAGACGTCCAGGCGCTGCCAGCGTTCGTCTCCGTCGAGGACGTCGGCATAGGCGCGCGCGAACATCTCCGGCCTGATCACCCGCTCGATGACCGCGCGCACCTCCTCCGGGGCAGGCCACAGGTCACGCAGGTAGACGGGACGGCCGCCGGGGTCGGTGCCGAGAGGTTCGGTGGTGAGGTCGAGGTCCATGGTGCCGGCGATGGCGTAGGCGACGACGAGCGGCGGCGAGGCGAGGTAGTTGGAGCGCACCTCGGGCTGGATGCGGCCCTCGAAGTTGCGGTTGCCGGACAGGACCGCGGCCACGTCGAGGTCGTGCTCGGCCACGGCCTTCGACACCTCCTCGACGAGCGGGCCGGAGGCGCCGATGCACGTCATGCAGCCGAACCCGGCCAGGGTGAAGCCGAGCCGCTCCAGGTAGGGGGTCAGGCCCGCCTCGCCGTAGTAGTCCATGACGACGCGCGAGCCGGGCGACAGGGTGGTCTTCACCCATGGCTTGGCGCTCAGCCCGCGCTCGGCGGCCTTCTTGGCGAGCAGCCCGGCCGCGACCATGACGGAGGGATTGGAGGTGTTGGTGCAGGAGGTGATGGCGGCAATGGCGACGGTCCCGTGCGTGATCTCCCGGTCCCCCTCGACGGGAGGCCGCTCCTGCGCGCGGAAGGCGGTCTTCACCCCCTCCAGGGGAATGCGGTCCTGGGGGCGGCGCGGGCCGGCGACGGACGGGACGACGGTGGCCAGGTCGAGGTCGAGGTCGGCGGTGTACGCGGGCGGCGCGGCCGGCTCGTGCCACAGGCCCTGCGCCTTGGCGTAGGCCTCGACCAGGTCGGCGTGGTCGTCGTCGCGGCCGGTGAAGCGCAGGTAGCGGATCGTCTCGGCGTCGATGGGGAACAGCGCGGCGGTGGAGCCGAACTCCGGGCTCATGTTGGAGATCGTCACCCGGTCGGTCACCGGCAGCGCCGTGACCCCCGGCCCGTGAAACTCGACGATCTTGCCGACCACCCCGTGGTCGCGCAGCAGCTCGGTGAGGGTCAGCACGAGGTCGGTCGCGGTGGCGGCGACCGGCAGCTCGCCGTGCAGGCGCACGCCCACCACGTCGGGCACGAGGATGGGCACCGACTGGCCCAGCATGGCGGCCTCGGCCTCGATGCCGCCGATGCCCCAGCCGAGCGTGCCGAGCCCGTTGACCATGGTGGTGTGCGAGTCGGTGCCCAGGCACAGGTCCGGGTACGCCTCATCGCCGCGGGTCATGACCACCCGGGCCAGGTACTCCACGTTGATCTGGTGCATGATGCCCTTGCCCGGCGGCACCACCGTGAAGCCCCGCAGCGACGCCTGGCCCCAGCGCAGGAAGCGGTAGCGCTCGGCGTTGCGCTCGTACTCCCGGCCGGCGTTGCGGGCCAGGGCGTCGGGGCGGCCGAAGACGTCGGCGATGATGGAGTGGTCGATGACCAGCTCCGCGGGGATGGCCGGGTTGACCGAGGCGGGGTCGCCGCCGAGCGCCGCCATGGCGTCGCGCATGGAGGCCAGGTCGGCCAGCACGGGCACGCCGTTGGTGTCGTGCAGGAACACCCGGGCGGGACGCAGGTCCACGGCGGCGCTGCGCGCGGCCCGTGGCCGCCATCCGGTCAGGGCCCGCACCTGCTCGGCTGGTGCGGCGTGCCGGAGCAGGTTCTCCAGCATGATGCGCAGGCTGTACGGCAAGCGCGCGGGTGCATCGACGGTGTGGATGCGGTAACGGCGAGATCCCACCGTGAGGAGGTCGGTCACGTGGCCTGCCCTTGGAGCGAGACGGGATGGCAGTAGGAGCGGCGGCAGCTGGGCTCGCCGCGAGTGGCCCGGATGCCGTCGAGGAAGGTCTCCAGACGGTCGGGCCGCACCTCGATCTGGACGATCAGGACGGACATGCGTCCATCCAGGCGGGTTGCGGGACGGCGCACGCCTTGGCGAGCCGGCGCAGGCCCCGCAGGGTTTTGCCGGGCAGGCGCACTCCGGTCAGGGCGGCCTCGGCGGCGTTGCGGGCCTCGATCTCGCCGGGGTGGAAGATCTCGTCGAAGCCGGGCGCGAGCGGCACGGCCTTGGTGCGGTCGATGAGGTCTTCGAGGCGGCGGGCGTAGTCGGCGGGGTCGGCCACGGCGTCGAGGCGCAGCGCGAGCAGCAGGTGGCCGCAGCCGCTGCGGCGGTCGGGCACGTACGGGCCGGCCACGTCGGTGGCGTAGGAGCTGCCGGTCAGCACGCCCGACAGCACGTCCATCATGAACGAGATGCCGTACCCCTTATGCCCGGCCATGGGCAGGATGAGCCCGTCGACGGCCAGGGCGGGGTCGGTGGTGGGGACGCCGTCCGCCGTCTGGGCCCAGCCCTCGGGGATGGGCTGTCCGCGTTCCAGGGCGGCGTAGATCTTGCCCCGGGCGACGACGGTGTTGGCGATGTCGAGCACGACCGGGCCGCGCCGGCCGCCGGGCACCGCGATGGACCACGGGTTGGCGCCCACGCTCTTCTCCCGGCCGCCCCACGGGGCCATCGCGGGGCTGCCGTTGGTGGTCAGCAGGGCGACGCAGCCCTCGTCGGCGATCATGCGGGTGAAGTAGGCGGCGGTGCCGAAATGGTTGCTGTCGCGCACCGCGACCACGCCCACGCCGTGCTCGCCGGCGCGGCGTACGGCGTCGCGGGCCGCGTACGCGGTGACGACCTGGCCGACGCCGTCGCGGCCGTCGAGGACGGCGACGGCGCCGCCGTCGAGCACGGTGGCCACGTCGGTGACCGCGCGCATGGCCCCGGAGCGCAGGCGGTCGGCGTACCACTCCAGGCGCAGCATGCCGTGCGAGGGGTGGCCCCACGCGTCGGCCGTGACCAGGCTGTCGGCCACCAGCCGCGCGTCCGGTTCGGGGACGCCGAGCGAGGTCAGGACCTCGGTCCCGAAGGAGATCAGCTCGGAGGCGGGGATCACGACAGTCTCCTGATCTGGTCGGGGGTGAGCGGCCGGATGGGACGCTCACGCAGCAGCAGCCACAGCCGTGCCGTCTCCTCCAGCTCCTCGACGACGTCCGCGGCATGGGCGAGGTCGGCGCCGGCGGCGATGGGCCCGTGGTTGGCCAGCAGCAGCGCGTGCGCGGTGCGGGCGGCCCGTTCGGCGATCGGACCCAGCGCCGGGTCGCCGGGCGCGTGGTACGGCAGCAGCGGCAGCCGCCCGACGCGCATCACGTAGTAGGCGGTCAGCGGCGGCAGCACGTCGTCCGGGTCGAGGCCGTCGTGGCAGGACACGGCGACGGAGTAGGTGCTGTGCAGGTGGACGACCGCGCCGGCGTCCGGGCGGGCGCGGTAGAAGGCGGCGTGCAGGAAGGCTTCCTTCGACGGGCGCGGCCCGTCCAGGTGCTCGCCTGCCAGGCTGACGAGCGAGAGCTGATCGGGTGCGACGTCGCCGAGGGAGCCGCCGGTGGGGGTGATGAGGAAGGCGTCGCCGGCGCGGGCGCTGAGGTTGCCGGTGCGGCCGTGCGTCAGCCGCCGGCGGAACAGGGACGCGCCCAGCTCGGCGATCTGTGAGGAAATGTCGGTCATGGTGCTTCCAGGGCTGTGACGAGCAGGTCGGGGCGGCCGAAGTTGCCGGACTTGAGCAGCAGGGCCAGGCTCGGGTGGCCGGTCGTGAGCAGCCAGGGGACGCCCCGGTCGGCTTCGGCGCCCACGACCGCCCCGGTCACGCCGAGCGCGTTCACCACGGCGCCGGAGGTCTCGCCACCGGCGACGACGATGCGCCTGGCCCCGAGCCGGGCGGCGCGGGCGGCGACGGCCGCCAGCGCGCTCTCCAGCAGCCCGGCCGCGCCGGGCGAGCGCTCCTCGGGAGGAGCGGAGGAGTAGACCATGGCACGGCCCCGCGCCGCGAGGTTGGCCTCCAGCCAGCCGAGGGCCTCCTCGACCAGCCCGTCCTGCTCGGCGCGCAGCCGGTAGGAGGGCAGGTGCCGGCGGGCCAGGGCCACCTGCTCCAGCGTGGCGGCCGAACAGCTGCCCGCGAGCACGACCCCCGGTCCCGTCGGGAGGGCGGGCACGGCGGGACCGCCCGGCTCGTGCCGGGCGGTCGCCAAGGCTCCGGCCAGCCCCGCCGCGCCCGTGATGACGGGCAGGTGCGCGCCGGCGCGGACGATGAATTCGAGGTCGCGGTCGTCGAGGGCGTCGGTGACCGCGTACCGGACGCCTTGGGCTTGGAGCGTGTCGAGCGCGGCGCGCACCGCGTCGGCTCCGCGCCGGACGGTCTCGTGCGCGAGCAGTGCGACGCGGTGCGGGGTCTGCCGTCCCAGGACGCGGACCAGATCGGGGTCGGTCATCGGCGTGAGCGGGTGGTGGCGCATCGACGACTCCGACAGCAGCCGGTCGCCGACGAACAGGTGCCCCTGGTAGACGGTGCGGCCGTGCTCGGGAGCGGCCGGGCACACCACGGTCAGGCCGGCCCCGCTCGCCTCGGTCAGCGCGTCGGCGACCGGGCCGATGTTGCCCTGGTCGGTGGAGTCGAAGGTGGAGCAGTACTTGACGTACAGGCGCCGGGCCCCTCGCTCGCGAAGCCACCGCTGGACGGCGAGCGACGCGGCGACCGCCTCCCCTGCCGGGATCGAGCGGGTCTTGAGCGCGACGACGACGGCGTCGCTGTCCGGGAGCACCGTCGCGGGCCCGGGGACGCCGAAGATCAGCACCGTGCGCAGGCCCGACCGCCGCAGCGCGGCGGCGACGTCGGTGCCGCCGGTGTAGTCGTCGGCCACGCAGCCCAGAAGCAGGCTCATGCCAGCGCCTCGCGCAACGCCCGGGCCGCCGCCAGCGGCGGGCTCAGCACCGGCAGGCCGAGCCGGTCGGCCAGCTCGGCGCGCACCGGGCTGATCGAGTACTGCCCGAGCAGGACCAGCTCGACGCCGTCGAGGTGGGGCACGGCGGCCCCCGCGAGCGCGTCGGCCAGGTCCGGCCAGTCGCAGGCGGCCGCCGCGGTCGCGGCTCCCGGCGCCGCTATCGCGCGCACCTCGACGCCGTCCGCCACCTCCTGGAGCCGCCGGGCCGAGTCCGCCGCCGCGGAGTCGAGCGAGCCGAGCACGAGCACGGTGCCGGGCCGCCGCCGGGCGACGTCGGCGAACATGGCCTCGTCCGAGCCCGTCACCGGCACCTCGTGCAGCCGCCGGGCGAGCCAGGCGGCCGGGCCGTACATCGAGCAGGACAGCAGCACCGCGTCGGCGCCGCCGCGGACCGCGTAGTCGATGACGGCGAGCATGCGACGCGTCAGCGCGGGTGTCATGCCGCCGGCCGCGTCGGCCTCGGTGACGAGCCGGTCGTCCAGGAGGTGCCAGGCCCTCGCCTCGGGAAACCCTTCGCCCAGACCGTCGGCGGCGGGCTGGATGGAGGCGGGGGTGGCGTTGACGACCGCGATCGTCGGGTTCATCGCTTCACACCGGCCGCGACGGCCTCGGCGAAGGCCCGGGTGCCCGCCGTGCCGCCCATGTCGCGGGTACGGGTGCCGCTCCGGACGGTGTCGGCGACCGCCGCCCCGATCAGGGCGGCGGCCTGGGCCAGGGCGGGGTCCTGGTGGCGGGCGCCGAGCCAGTCGAGCAGCATGGCGCTGGACAGGATCATCGCGATGGGGTTGGCGACGTCCTGGCCGGCGATGTCGGGGGCGGAGCCGTGCGCGGCCTGGGCCATGGCGCGCTCGTGGGAGGCGTTGATGGACGGGGCGATGCCGAGCGATCCGGCGATCTCGCCGGCCAGGTCGGACAGGATGTCGCCGAACATGTTCTCGGTGACGATCACGTCGAAGTCGTTCGCCCGCCGCACCAGGTGCACGGTCATCGCGTCGATGTGGAAGTCGTCGACGGCCACGTCCGGATAGCGTGCGCCGACCTCGCGGCAGACGTCGCGGAACATGCCGGTGGTCAGCTTCAGCACGTTGGCCTTGTGGACGATGGTGAGCCTGCCGCGCCTGCGGGAGGCCAGCTCGTACGCCTCGACGGCGATCCGCTCGACGGCGGGCCGGGTGACGATGCCCATGGCGATGGCCACGTCGGGGGTGGGCATGAACTCGCCGCTGCCCTTGTAGGTGCTGCGGTCGGCGTAGAAGCCCTGGGTGTTCTCCCGGACGATGACCAGGTCGGTGCCGGGGACGACGGCGTCGGCGCCGTCGAAGGACCTGGCCGGGCGGATGTTGGCGAACAGGTCGAAGTGCTTGCGGATGGTGCCGCTGGGGTTGAGCTCGGAGCGGTGCGGCTCGGGGTAGGCGGCGCTGTCGTGCGGGCCGAGCAGCCAGGCGTCCAGCTCGGCCAGGGCGGCGAGGGTCTCCTCCGGTACGGCGTCGCCGTAGGTGTCGATGGCGCGGGCGCCGAGCGGCAGCTCGGCCCACTCGACGGGGGTGGCGCCGGCGGCGGCGAGCGCGGCGTCCACGACCAGGACGGACGCGGGGACGATCTCGGGGCCGATGCCGTCACCTTCGAGGACGCCAAGACGGTAGGAAGTCACGAAATTTACGTCCTTACGAGTGCTTCGACGTCCTCGGGCAGGGCGTCGGTGGTCGGGTAGAGCAGGCAGGCGGCGGGCTCGACGACGAGCGTGACCTCGCCGCTCAGCCCGGGGCGGGCGGTCTCGGCCTGGATGACGTGGTCGCCCAGGCGCAGGTCGTACTCGTAGCGGGAGCCGACGTAGGAGCTGGTGAGCACCTCGGCGGTGAGCACGTTCACGTCGTCGGGGGCACTGCGGCCGGGCGGGAGGATCTCCAGCCGTTCCGGACGGACGGCCACGGTGACCCGCCGGCCCGGCGGGGCCTCAGGGACGGCGATGGTCTGCCCGGTGCAGTCGAGCCGCACCTGCGCCGGGCCGGTCACCGTGCCGGTGAGGAAGTTGCAGCGGCCGACGAACGCGGCCACCTCAGCGGTCGCGGGGCTCTCGTAGATCTCTTTCGGGGTGCCGATCTGCACCATGTCGCCCTTGGACATCACCGCGATGCGGTCGCTCAGGGCCAGGGCCTCCTCCTGGTCGTGGGTGACGTACACGGTGGTGATGCCGAGCTCCTCCTGCAGCCGCTTGAGCCAGGCGCGGGCCTGCTCGCGCAGCTGCGCGTCCAGGTTGGACAGCGGCTCGTCCAGCAGCAGCACGCCGGGCGAGTAGACCAGGGCGCGGGCCAGGGCGACGCGCTGCTGCTGGCCGCCCGACAGCTGGTGCGGGTAGCGGTCCTTCAGCTCGGCCAGGCCCACCTTGCCGAGCGCCTCGGTGATGAGCTGGTCCTGCTCGCGCCGGTCGACCTTGCGGATCTTGAGCGGCATGGCCAGGTTCTGGGCGACCGTCATGTGCGGCCACAGCGCGTACGACTGGAACACCATCCCGAGGTTGCGCCCCTCGGGCGGCACGAACGTGCCGGCGTCGACGAACGTGGCCGGGCCGACCGTGATGCTGCCGGCGCTCGGCCGCTCCAGGCCGGCGATGCACGCCAGGGTGGTGGACTTGCCGCAGCCGCTGGGGCCGAGCAGCGTGAAGAACTCGCCGTCGGCGATGGTGAAGGAGATGTCACGCAGGACGGCGTTGTCGCCGAACCGCTTGGACAGGTTGGCGACCTTGACCTCAGGCATCTGTGCCTCCTTTCTGGGGGCGTCCTTTGAGAAGTAGCCCGGCGAGCCCGACGAAGGTGGCCGTGATGGCGATCTGCAGGCTTGCCAGCGCGGCCACGGAGCCGGTGTTGCCCTGCACCCACAGCTCGAGCATGGTCGTGCCGATGATGTTGGAGTCCGCCGAGCCCAGGAACACCGCGGGCGAGTACTCCTTGAGCAGCGTCACGAACGTCAGGATCAGCGCCCCGGCGAAGGCCGGCCGCAGCAGGGCCGCCAGGATGCGGGTGAACGTACGCACCCAGTCGGCGCCGGAGACCCGGGCGGCGTTGTCGAGCTCCCGGCCGATCTGCATGATCGACGGCGAGATGGAGCCGAACCCGCTGGGCAGCGCCCGCAGCCCGAAACCGATGATCAGCGCCCACAGCGTGCCCTGGATCAGGGTGCCCAGCCCGAACGGGGCGAAGGCCAGCGCCCAGAACAGGCCGATGCCGACGATGATGCCGGGCATCGCCTGCGGGGCGAGCGCCAGATACTCCACCGCGCGGGCGAAGCGGAAGGTCGAGCGCCTGGCCACCATGACCGCCAGCAGCGACAGCGCGCTGACCAGGACCGCGCCGATCGCCGCGACCAGCAGGCTGTTGACGATGGACTGCACGTACACCGGATAGGTGAAGATCCGTTCGTAGTTGTCCCCGGTGAGGGTCTTGAACGGCGACTGCAGCGGCGTGAACACCTGCGTGAAGGAGCGGAAGACCAGCCCGCCGATGGGCACCAGGGCGCCCATCACCACGTAGAGGGCGATGGCGGCCATGCTGATCCACTTCAGGCGGCCCAGATCCAGCGGTCGCGGGCGGGTCGCCTTGCCGCGGACGGAGACGAACCGCTGGGCGTTCTTCAGCAGCTTGGCCTGCAGCGCGACCAGGCTGACGGTGACCAGCAGGATGATCGCCGACGCCGCGCCCAGCACCCCGTAGTCCGGGTTGATGGACTGCAGGCCGTTGCGGTAGAGGAAGGTGGAGAAGACGTCGATGCGCACCGGCTGGCCGAAAAGCAGCGGCACGCTCAGCGTCTCCACCGACATGCTGACCACCAGGATCGAGCTGTAGACGACGGGCGGGCGCAGCAGCGGCAGGATCACCGAACGCAGGATGCGCAGCGGCCCGGCCCCGCACACCCGGGCGGCGGCCTCCAGCGAGGCGTCGCTCTGGCGCAGGGCGCCGGCGCAGAAGGTGTAGACGATCGGGGCCAGCGCCACGGCCTCGGTCAGCGCCATGCCGGGAATGGAGTACAGGTTCCACGGCAGGAAGCCGAGCAGGCGGCGTACCTCGACGCTGACGAAGCCGGCCGGGCCGTACATGGTGATCCAGCCGAAGCCGAGGATGAGCGAGGAGATGAAGAACGGCCACTGCATGGCGGCGGCGAACACGCGGCCGCCGGGCAGCTTGGTGCGTACCACGACCACGGCCATCGGCACCGCGATGAGCAGGCTGAGCACGGTCGTCATCCCCGCGAACAGCGCCGTGTTGAGCACGACGCGGCCGAATCCCGCCTCGGTGAACAGCCGCACGTAGTTGCCGGCGCCGAGCACGCCACCCGCCTCGTACAGGGGACGGTCGAGGAAGGACTGGTACAGCGTCGGGACGACCGGCGCCAGCACCAGGACCGCCAGCAGGAGCAGCACGGCGTACTGCAGCCAGCTCTCCCGGGCCAGCCCCAGCGGCCTGCGGTAGCGCGGCGGGGGATGCGCCGGCGGACGCGGCGGGGAAAGGGTGGTCACTTTCGATCCTTTCGCGGGTCAGCGACCGAGCAGGCCGTTCCACTTGGCGGTGAACGACTTGACCTCGGCGTCGGGGACCTTCGCGTACTTGGCGAGGATGATGTTGGCCTGGCCCACGGCCTTGACCAGCTCCTGGTAGGTGTGCAGGCCGTCGCCGGTGGCGACGCCGTCGCGGTAGGAGGTCAGCCCGCCCTCGGCCACCGCCCGCTGGCCCTCCTGCGACAGCACGAAGTCCACGAACAGCTTCGAGGTCGCCGGATGCGGCGCCTTGGCCGCGATGCCGACGCCGCGCGGCAGCACGACCGTGCCGTCGTCGAGGAACGAGATCGCCAGCAGGCCGCCGCTCTTGTCCACCACCGGGTACGCCGGGGCGGCGCTGACGAAGAAGCCGGCCACGTACTCGCCGGACGTGATCTTCTCCAGCTGGGTGCCGGACGACGTCTCCGGCCTGGCCAGCGGCAGTACCGACTGCAGCGAGGTCCAGGAGTCGGGGCGCGCCTCGGCGAAGGCGTGCGAGACGGTGAAGCCGAACGCGCCGCTCACGTCCCTCGTGGTGATCTTGCTCTTGTACTGGGCGGGGTCCTTGGCCAGGATCGCCGCCAGGCTCTTCAGCCCGGTCGGCTTCCCGGGCAGCAGCGAGGTGTTGTACGCGATCGACAGGGGGTCGGCGGACATGGCGTACACGTTGGGCAGCAGCTCGCCGAAGTCCGGCAGCTTGCCCTTCTCCGGTGAGGCGTACTCCATCAGGGTTCCCGGCCGGGCGGCGAAGTCGGCCCAGGCCTGCGCGGCGTTCGACACGACCAGGTCGGCGGGCGAGTTGCCGGTGGCCTGCTCGCTGAGCACCCGCTGGAACACCTCGTCGCTGTCCAGGTTGTTGGCCGCGATCTTCGTCACCCAGGGGTACTTCTTCTCGAAGTCGCGGAAGATCGGCGCCCAGTTCTCCTGGTCGGTGTTGGAGTAGATGGTGAGGGTGCCGCCCTCCTTCTTGGACGCCCCGATGAGCTGGGCGTACTCGCTCGGGTAGTAGGACGGGGCCTGTCCCGTCGCGATCGCGTTCGGCGGCGGCTGTTTCGCCGCCTCGCCTCCACCGCCGCAGGCCATGAGGAGGCCGAGTGCGAGTACGGCGACGCCCAGGGCGCGGAATGTGGGGTGGAAGGTGGTCATGTGCTTCCTCCTAGACCAGGCGCGACCGACCAGCCGTCGCCTGCGATGCCGCACACTCTGCTTCGTTATAACCTATGACGTCAAGCCCTCGTTTCCGGAATGTAACGCGAAGAGCCTCTTAGATGACTTATAGCGGCAACGATCTGGCCCGCCTGCTCTCTGACCGAGGGGCCGGGACTCTTGCCGACAGAGTCGGACGGCGGTGTAGGTTATAACGGTCACCGACGAGACAGGACAGCGATGAGCGAATCAGCGGCCGAGCTCTACACGACGAAGGCGGACTTCGCCTATCTGCGCGTCAAGGAGCTGATCCTGTCCGGACGGCTGCTCCCCGGCTCCGTCATCGCGCAGGCGCAGCTGGCCCGCGACATCGGCATCAGCACCACTCCCCTGCGCGAGGCGCTGCGCCGGCTCAAGAGCGAAGGGCTGGTCGAGCTGGACGCCCACCGCGACGCCCGCGTCGCGCCCCTGGCCGCCGAGGAGGCCCGCGACCTGCTGGAGCTGCGCCGCTCCCTCGACCCGCTGGCGATCGGGCTGGCCGCCGAACGCCGCACCAAGGCCGACATCGCCGCCATGCGCGCGGCCCACGAGGGACTCAAGCCGCTGCCCGGCAACCCTGACTACGAGCAGCTCGTGGCCCACCGCAAGTTCCACGCCGCCCTCTACTCCGCCTCCCACAACGATCTGCTCATCCAGACCCTCGACGGCCTGTGGGACAAGGCCGACCGCTACCGCCGCCTGGCCCTGGAGGTCGAGCGCGGCCAGGCGGCCCGCGACCGCAAGGCCGCCGAGCACGAGGCCCTGCTGGAGTACGTGATCGCGGGCGACGCGGAGTCGGCCGCGGCGGTCATGCGCGAGCACATCGACACCAGCCTCGGCGCCCAGGCCGCCTGGCGCCTGCGCAAGCACCACGCCGAGCCTGGTTCAGCGGCTTCGCCCTGATTGTGCCCCGGTCAGCCGCTCTCCGGCCAGTCCCAGCCCAGCCGCAGGAACAGCCCCAGCCGGCCGGTGAGTGGCGGGCGTGGGTGCGGCCGACCACCAGGATCGCTTCGGCTTCGCCCTGGACGCGCTGCTGAACGGGCTCGCCCCTCGCCACCCCTGACCGAGCCGCGGCCGCCCCTTCGGCTCAGACGTCGCCGAACATCCGGTGCTTGTCGCTTGCCGGAGCATCAAGCGCACGAAGAGCGCGACTCAGGGAGCCTTCCTCATAGCCGAAATGGGCCTTCATCACGGCCTTGATGTCATTGATCTGCCGGAAAAGCTGCTCCGGTGATGATTCCCGGGAGTCCAGGCTCAGCTGGAAGTCGGCGAGGAGCTGCGCGAGGACCTGGTGCTCGTGACGCAGGCGGGTGATCGCGGGCTCCAGCTCCGGCATCTGCTTCAGCAACGCCGGAAAGAAGTCGGAGTCCTCGCTGCGATGATGGCTCCCCAGCGCAGAACAGAAGGTGTAGCAGAAGTCGCGCAGTTCGGGCTTGAGAGTTTCGGCGCGCGTGCCGGAGCGGATCGCCCTTCGAGCATCCTCCAGGGCCTTCTCCAAGCGGTGATGAACGCTCTGCAACTCGCGGTGCCAGGCGAAAACACGGTTACGCAGCATGATGAGTTCTTCCTCCCGCGGGGTCAGCCGCGTTGATGAGCTTTGCCGGATTCCCGCTCGAACCGGACACCGCTCCGGGTCTTTCCCTCGGTGATCAGCTCGGGGAGCTGCGATGCCAGCTGTCGATGCCAGGCGATCTCCGCTCGCAACCGCACGACGCGGTGCCGCATCGCGAGTGATTCCGCCAGAGTCAGGTGGCGGGCGATCGACCGCGCATGCGCTTCGTACTCGGTGAGCGTCGCCTCCAGTGACGCGATCCGCGCCTCGATCACCGGGGGCAGGTCATCCAGACGGTCCGGATCGAGCCGGGTGAGGACGAGGTCGAACGGGTCGGGTTTCAGAACGATCTCACGCAACCCGCGGAGCCGGAGCGACGACAGCGTCTGCCCGCCGGCATCGGTGATCTGCCAGACCTTGCGTTGCGGATATGAACCGATCTGCTCCGTCCGTGCCTCCTGGATCAGCCCTTCGGCGGCGAGGCGCTTGATCGCACCGTAGAGCCCGCCGATGGTGATGTCGGTCCACAAGTCGAGGTGCTCCTCCTCGGCGAGAAGCCGTAGCTGGTGACCGTGCATCGGGCCGCGCTCGGACAGCGCACCGAGGATGAAGATGCGTATCGACGACACACGACTAGTCTCGCGAGAGTAGTCACTATGATCAAGAGCCTGAGGCTCCCGACATCGGGAGGTCCGCTTCGTGCGGCTGCGAGCGCGCCACGTCCCGTCAGCTCGCGGTGCACCTGACCGTCGCCGCGGTCAACGCCGTGATGTCGGCGGGTTCTGGGTGCCTTGGACGTCGAGCGCGGGTGGCAGGTGGCGTTCGGGCAGCCAGTCGCAGACGGGGTCGTATTCCAGCCACCGGTTCCGCTCGGCCTCTGCCACGAAGGCGCTCACCAAGCCGTCCAGCAGCGGCGGACCGCCGTCGCCCCGCCAGAGCAGCGACCAGGCGTACAGGGGCGTGGGGCTCACCAGCGGGACCGAGCGGATCGCCGGGCGAGGCGGAAGGGGCACGTCCGCGGGCAGCAGGCTGAAGCGGCGCGCGTCGGCCGCCAGGTCGGCGAGGAAGTGGTCCAGTCCCAGGTTCGTGCCCTCGGCCCGGTCGCGAATGCCGAAGGACTCCGCGAATCGGTGCAGGAAGTCCAGCCGGTGCAGCGCCCCGGGAGTCCACAGCACGCTGTCGCGCAACTGTGCCGGCCGGATCGCCGGCGCGTCCGCCAGCGGGTGGTCCGCGCTGAAGATCACGTCCACCGGCTCCAGCCGTACCAGGCGATGTGTCAGCCCGGCGGGCAGCGGGGCGTGGACGCGACCGAAGGCGGCATCGATGTCGCCGTGCAGCAGCGCGGCGACCACAGAGGGCAGGTCGCGGCCGTGCCCCAGTTCCAGCCGGGGCTCGCCGGTCGCCACCTGCGCCAGCGTGCGCAGGGGCGCGTACAGGTGACCCCACACGTCGATCCGCAGCGGGCGGTGCGCGTCGAGCACCGCCGTCACGGCCAGGTCCGCGGCGGCCAGCGCCTGACGGGCGGGCTCCAGGAAGCGCCGCCCCGCCTCGGTGAGCCGCACCCCCTGGCCGCCGCGGTCGAGCAGGCGCATGCCGAGCCTGGACTCCAGGCGGGCGATCCGCTTGGAAAGCGCCTGCTGGGAGATGGACAGCTCCTCGGCCGCGTGGCCGAAGTGCAGCTCTTCGGCCGCCCGCACGAACGCGCGCACCTGCGCCAGGTCGAGGTCCACGCCTGTCACCTTAGGCGACAACCGATGGTTGTCGGCCTGTCGCGCCCGTTGTTGGATCACGCGAGCCGGATGCCGGTTTCATTGCCGCATGCGTAGATTGATCCCTACTGGGGAGGCGACGCGGCCGGTGGAGTTCGCCCAGGACGCCCAGCCCATGCCCGCCCCGGACGAGGTCCTGGTCAAGGTCGAGGCGTTCGCCCCGAATCGTGGGGAGACGTTCCTGCTGGAAGCGCCGAAACCCGGCCTGATGCCGGGGAAGGACGTCGCCGGTCTGGTCGTGCAGGCCGCCGCCGACGGCTCGGGGCCGCCGGCCGGCACCCGCGTCGTGGGGCACCCGCCGATGGGCGGCTGGGCCGAGTACGCGACCGTGCCCACCCACTCGATCGCCGTGCTGCCCGACGAGATCACCGCGGTCCGGGCGGCCGCCCTGCCGCTGGCCGGGATCACCGCGCTCCGGCTGCTGCGCGCGGCCGGCGCCGTGACGGGCAGGCGGCTGCTGCTGACCGGCGCCTCCGGCGGGGTGGGGCACTACGTGACGGAGCTCGCCGCGGCGGCCGGGGCGGAGGTGACCGCGGTGACCGCGACGGCGGAGCGCGGCGCGCGCCTTCGTGAGCTGGGCGCCGCGGCGATCGTGCACGACGTGGGTGAGGCGGACGGGCCGTTCGACGTGGTGCTGGAGTCCACCGGCGGTGGCGCGCCGGCGGCCGCGCTGGCAAAACTGGTCCCGGGCGGCACGCTGGTCTGGTTCGGCCAGGCCGGGCGTACGCCGGCGACGCTGGACTTCTTCGACCTGCTCGCCGGGCCCGAGAACGCCGTGATCCGGCACTTCCACTACGCGGGCGCACCGTACGGTCCCGACCTGGCCACGTTGGTACGCCTGGTGGCCGGTGGCCGGCTGCACCCGGAGATCGGCCGTACCGCTGACTGGAGCCGGACCGCCGAGGTCCTCATCGACCTGCGGGAACGCCGCGTCCGAGGCAAGGCCGTCCTGACGATCGGAGCACCACGATGAGCGCCGCGGACTTCGCCGCCGCCAACCTGTCCCGTGCGACCGGAGCCGGGCTGGACCCGCACGAGTACCTGCGCGTCACGGGCGAGCTGCCCGGCCTGGACCGATGGGGCGAGGCCTTCATGCGCGCCGCGCGCGGGCATCTGGCCCGCGCCGGACGGGCGGCCACCGCGATCTCGGCAGGCGAGCACCACCGGGCGGCGGCGCGCTGGTTCCACTTCGCCACGCTGGGGCCGAACCCTGAGCGCGCGCTCGCGGCTGCCGAGGCGGACGCCGCCATGGGCCGCGCGCTGGACCTGCTGGAGCCGGTGGCGCGCCGGATCGAGGGACCGGACTTCGCCGGCTGGCTGCGCGGCCCGGCCGGCGCCGGGGCCACCGCGGTGGTGGTCCCGGGCCTGGACTCCAGCAAGGAGGAGTTCCACGATGTGATCGACGCCCTGCTGCGCCGGGGCATGGCCGTGTTCGCCATGGACGGGCCGGGACAGGGCGTGCTCGCGGCCACCACCACCGTCCGCGCCGACTACCACCGCGTCATCGGCCAGGTCATCGACGCGATGGGGGGGGAGGGAGGG